>PUND01000038.1 GCA_003551645.1 Phycisphaerae bacterium
CATGGGGAACGCGCTGCTGCCCTGGGAGCCGCCGGCGCCGATGCCCTGGCGGTAGTTAAGCCGCATCAGCATACGCGTCCGCTCGAACAGCTTCGTGAACCTCACGTCGCCGCCGTCGGTGCGGGTCCACTCGTCGTGATCCTGTTGCCACATTGCGTGCCGCTTCTCGTACCGGTCCACGAGGGTCTCCACGCCCTCCTCGGCCTCCTGCTCGGAGACCTCCACCAGGCGTGGCTCCATCGCTATCACGCCCCACGGGCTTGTCTCGCCGATGCCTATCTGCACCATCATCGGGTAAATCCCCGACTCAAGCCGGAAGTAGTCATCCTCCTGGATCTCGATGCCGTTGATATACACGGCCGCGCCGCTGTCGGTCCTGAGCTGCACCCATCGCGGCTCATCGTTGCGGATGACGGTGAAGAAGTAGCTCTTGCTGTGGTACTCCCTATCAATCGCGGTGGTGATGTTCAGCTTGGTCCGGTTGCCCGTATAGCGGTTGGGACCCCATAGGTGTTCTTTGTCCATGGCCTTGAACTCGGCCGTCCGGTCTTCGTAGCTGACCTTTGTGCCCACTTCCGGGCGCGCTTCGGCGACACCGCCGAGATCGCCCAGGTGGTCGGTGTGGCGCGGCTGGAAGCCGCCTACGTATATCCATTCCCGCGGCATCTCATCGTCGTCGAAATCCAACACCGGCACGCCTTCGCCCGGCGTGTAATCGGCATCGGGAGGGACGGTCGCATCGTCCTCACGTGCGGCCAGGGGCGCCTCGGGCTTCCGCGGCTCCGGACCTTGCTCGCCCAGGGCGGCCAGTGCGGCCATCGCAGCTCCGTAGTAGATGGTCCCCGGATAGGTCGAGGCCATGTGCCACTGAATCTCCCCATGCAGGATACTGGGGTTATCCATCAGACGGTTGCCCCAGTCGAGGATGTACTCGGCCACCTCGGAGCGGAAGTCCGCGTCCCAGGCGTCGTAGCACATGTCATACGCAAGAGCCACCTGCTCCATCCGCCAGCCCCAGACGCGGGCGCGGTTGCCCTTGCTGCCGGCGTCTGTGTCGGCCATGTGCTCGACCACAAGCTCCCTGGCCCGTTCGGCGTAGTCCCTCTCGCCGGTGAGCTGGTACTTGAACGCCAGCCCCGCGGCGGTGTTCATCCGCTCCATCGCCGCCCGGCCCAGCGGCGTGTCCATCCTCTCGCGCAGCTCCGGAAGGTCCTGCTTGCGGAACAGCAGCCGGGGATGCTCGCCCTGCTCGACGGGACTGGCGGCTTGCTCGACGTCGAACCAATGCCCCGTGGCCCCGCCCTTGACCTTGTGGCCCCGGAACTTGCCTTTGAACCGGCCTTCGTATTCATCGTCGTCGCCCTGCGATAGCGTGATCTGGTACTCGGTCCAGCCGCCGGGCACCCAGGCGTCGCCGACGATTTGCATCTGCACCGTCAGCGACAGCGTATCGCCGTCGGTCTCGCTCTCGGTCACCACGCCCGTATGATGGCCGATGTTAAAGTTGCGCGCCAGGCCCCATACGCGTCCCCAGTCGTCTCCGCTGCGGCTCAGCCAGAGCATCAAAGCCCTGGTGTTATCGTCGCCCGGCTCGTCGCCTGTGAACAGCGCCTCTTCCAGCACCAGGTGAAGCTCCTCGGCCACGCCGGGGTTCGCCCCGGCCGCCGGGGAGGCCGCAATCGCGGACAAAACAAACGCTGCCAAAACGAATCCAACGGTAATACGGGACATAAGATACACTCCTTCTGTGGGGTCATTACGCGGTGCCGTCACCGCTTGTTTCAATTATGCCGACCTGCGCGGCGGCGTTCAAGAACGCTGTCGCTAACAGGCACGATACTTTTTAAACGGCGCCCGGCGGCAAAGGGGTCGCGAAAAATGTTCGCAAAAAAACAGCCCCCGCGCCATGGTGTTCACCGGGCCTTTACAGCCAACAAGCCCTCGTCGGTCGAAGGCCTTCCGGGAAATCCGGCATAAGCGCTCGGCGCGTAAGGCGCCAAGGACTACTTGGCGCCGGCGGATGGGCAGTATAATGTTTCTCAAGTCGCCTGGCGGCGTAGCCGGTTTGGAAACATTGACCAAGAGCGAAAGGAGAATCAATGAAACCTCCAGGGCAGCTTTTGCGGGTGTCGGTCGTTTCACTTTTGCTGGTACTGGGGTTGCGGTTCGCATCAAGCGAGGCGTCCGTCGTCGTGGAAGATGATTTCAGCGACGCCGTGATGGAAAACGGCGTGCTGAAATCCGAAATCGACTACGGACCGGCCACCGCGACTAGCGACCACACGCTGAGTGTCGGCACACTGGACGATGAGGCGTTGCATCTGGGCGATGGCAGCGGAAGCATCTACATCACCGCAAAACTGCCGCGGGCGGTCTCTCTGGCCAACGTGGGCGACTTCGTCGAGATGACGTTCGACTTCACCACTGAGGGAGGTAACAACGGCAATCGCGTACTGCGCTACGGCTTGTTCCAGGGTGCGGACGACGATGCCGATGCCACGGGGTACTTTCTGGCGGGGTACAATCAGGGCGACGGGCCTGGCAGCGATATGAACTCCCAGATCGGTGTGGACCTTGAGGTTGGCACGAATCACTTCTTTGCCACCAGCAGAGCACCCGACGGCTCCCCCAGGGGGTCGAACGTGACGCTTAGTGATTATCCAAACCAGGCAACCTTGCGGATCGAGCGATTCAGTGAGGACATCATACACATCAGCGGTGTCCACGGCCCCCGGGATATGGGGACTCACATACACATCATGACGGATGATTCGGTCACCGAGCTAGATGAAATCCGGTTCGGCATCCACGACCGTCCAACAAACTTCACCATCGACAATCTGACCGTGATATCCGGAACGGCTGACGCGGAGCTTCCCGCCGACATGGAGGCCGACCAGTCTAGCCCCGAGGCGACCGTCAGGTCCGTCGTTGAGGCGATTAGGGACGGACACGATGCCACAGCGGCGTCGTGCATCCACGGCGACGAGCAGGCCAAGCAGTTTATCCTCGACATGGCCGATTACGCCGGGGAGATCATCGGGTTGCGGTCCGCTGTGAAGGAGCAGTGGGGCGCCGAGGCCTGGGCGCGGTTCGAGGATCCATATGCGGATGCCTCGGCCATTGATGGTGAGTTGGACAAGCTGTCCGAGGTGGAGTTCGCAATCGAGGGCGACAGGGCGTCGGGCGGCGATTATGAACTCGTCCGGCTGGACGGCAAGTGGTATCTCGACGCCACTGCAGATGGCGGTGACCTTCCTTTGGCCGAAGCTGCCGAGTACGGCTTCGCGATGTATTCGCGGATGATCAAAGCGTCACGCGTGGCCGAGGTGTACCGCCGGAAGCGGAACCGCATCGGGGGGGAGGATGTGACCGCCGAATCGCTCAGCAACGAGGTCGGCCAGGCGATAACTGACACTATCGCCGAGATGAGCGCACCGGAGGATTACACATACGATGTGTCCGAAGATGACCAAACGGCCACCATCACAGGTTATCGTGGACCGGGCGGGGATATAGTCATTCCGAGCGAACTGAACGGACGGACCGTGACCCGAATCGCCCGCCGAGGGTTGTATGACAACCGAAACATTACCAGAGTCGTAATCCCTGATACCGTCACCCACATCGGGCGCGAGGGCCTCAGGGACGGCAGAATGCTAAACACCATCTTTCTGTCCGGCAGCGTCACCAACATTTCGCGACCGGCGTTCAACCGTTGCCATGAGCTGATGTATATCCATGTCGCCGAGGACAACCCCGAGTTCAGCAGCATAGACGGTGTCCTGTTCAACAAAGACCAAACAGCAATCCGACGCTACCCGATTGCGAGAGCCGGCGATTACACTATCCCAGACACTGTCACCACAATCATTAACGAAGCGTTCAGGTTCTGTCGGGGCCTGACCGACATCACCATCCCTGACGGTGTTACCTTCATAGGACATTCGGCCTTTCGGGGCTGCAGCAGTTTGACCGAGATATCAATCCCCGAAGGTGTCACCACGATCAAACGTCGGGCCTTCAAGGATTGTATCGGCCTGAGCAGTATCACCATCCCCGACGGCGTAACGACCATCAACCGCCGAACTTTCCGTGGTTGCCTAAACCTCGAAACCGTAACCCTGCCGGCAAACCTAACCGAGATCCGGGAGCAGGCGTTCTACGATTGCGGCAGCTTGACCAGCATCACCATCCCCGCCGGCGTCACACAGCTCGGGTGCGGACGAGGAGGCGAAGTATTCAAGGGTTGTGACAAGCTGTCGAGTATCGTGTTCCTCGGCGATGCACCTTCTCTTGTGAGCGAGGAAGATATGTTTCCGTCTTCCGAACTGACTATCTACCGTTTGGAATCCGCCGAAGGTTGGCCTGAACCAGGGTCGGACTGGATGGGCCTGCCGACGGCGTTGTTCACCCCGGATGACGATGCCCGATAGACACGAATGCAACATGGAAGGTAACAGTGAGCGACGGCCTGGCCCGGGATGCGCCGCGTTTCGGCCGCGGCGGG
>PUND01000028.1 GCA_003551645.1 Phycisphaerae bacterium
CAGGCGCGGCAGGAACGTCGCCAGCCCACGCAATTGCTCTCTCAGATCGGCAGTCATGGCCATCACCCCGCCTGCGGCAGCGTGTAGCTTAGTCCGTGCGCATAAATCTAACAGGAAGGCCCGCTGCGCACCACGCAAATCCGATCTGGCGCCGGGACGGACACCGGCGACAGCACTGGTCACGTTAGCAGTCGAACAGTTTGCCAGCTATTAGGCCACAATCTGTCGGATTCCCAGCGGCCCGGAGCGTCGTAATCTCCAGCTGCCGCTTAATTGCGGTTCTTGTCCCGATTCCAGGGAGTGACTTAACGACATATCGCCTTCACCGCCTCTCCTGTCCTCATGTCCGCCTCTCTTGTCCTCATGTCCGCCTCTCGCAGATAATCCGTACGCATGTACTTCCGAAGGCCCCACTTCGTGCTGGCAATGTGCCTCAGCCGGGCCGGAATCTGTCCAGCGCATGGGGACAGGCTGAATCGTCAGACACTATCGTCAAGCGACAAGGAAAGACAACACACCTGCAGTCCACTGGTCCGCAGACAAATCGTTAAGTGTCTCGCACAGATCCGCGATGTCGCCATCTCCGAGCTTCACGAACGGTGCTTCAGGGCTGGCTCGTGCGAGTAAACGCGGATGCATGGTTGGCTGGTAGGAAACCACGACCGCAATATGCTCCCATCCTGGAGGACCGACCTCCACATAATCGAGTCCGAGCTGTCTCAGCCGCTCCCAGGGAAGCAGCTCGGGACCGGGGATCAAATATGGTCTGGCATCTGTGATGTGGGCCTGCTCAAGCGTGACATAGGCGTTTGGAACGTGGAGGTACACTGAGCCACTTGTCCCGATATTGATTACCGTGGCATAGCCGCTTCGGGATGACGTGACCTCAAACTGGAGCGATGTGTTGATAGGTAGCCCGCTTACCCTCACAGTGCCCATATTACGTGTCACCAACTCGTTCTTTTGGATCCTCACCTTATCGCCATCGCTGACAGACTTCTGCCTTAATGCCTCGACGAGGTTCTGTCGCTCCACGCGAAAACCCAAGGCCGCCAAGGTTGACGCTGGGACTCCGAACTCCTTGGAGACAAGCCGCTCCGCCGCGGCGTTCGATTTGCGCTCGTCACGGTCGGCCAGCTGTGCCAGCAGATTGTCGGGAAGGTCTGCGATTTCTGCCAGCGTGGACTTCATGGCATCTATTTCTTTCAGGACGGCCTCATGTCGGTCTTTGGCTTCCTTGCCGCGCGCCTCAGCCTGCAACAACGCCTCTTTGTCCTGGCGCAAACGAGCCATGGTCAACTCATGCTCCCGAGCCGCCTTTTCGGCTTCTCTATGTGCATTTGCGATCTCGGCGTCTGCTTCGATCAACTCCTTTCGATGTCGCCGCTCCAAGAGCTGAAGCTGATGATCGCGTTCCTTTTCCGATAGCGCCATATCTGCCTCGATCCGCATCTTTTCCTTTTCGTATTCGGCCTTGCCAGCCGCCTCACGGATTTGCGCCTCCCGCTCCCGCTGCCTTGCTTGTGACAGTCGTTCAAGGTCTCGTTGCCTAGCCGCCTCAGCTTCTGCCGCTTCGGCCTCAGCGCTGGACCATAGTGCCTTGTGCACGCGAACGGTAACACCACAATCACCAACCCACTCGCTGATTCTGTCCTCCCACCAAGATAGGGGGAGGGCATCACGTACATCACGGTCCGTGAGGCCATACTCGTCAATTGCGTTACGCACTTGTGGCCCAATGTGGTCAGCAATCCATGATTCCGCGATAGCTGGCGTCATGGGGGCATTGGGGCTGGTAAGACCCATGGCAAAAGAGGCCAGGATGCGTCGAGAGTCTGAAACAGACATGCGCCCATTGATCTGCAAGTCCCACGCCTTTCCCTCGTCATCGGTCATAATCTTCGAAAACACAGGCGAGAAGCCATACTCCCCAAGACGGACGTAGTACAGTTCTCCACCGTCAGCGAAGAGCAGCTTTTCAGTCGCCGCATCCTTAAACACTCGCCGCAACTCCCGAGTGCCGTCAACGTGAGACACGGCCTCGTAGACGTGCATGTCCTTGGGCAAATCTTGTATCCGGTTGCCCTTAAAGCGGATACCAAGAATCTTTCGCTTCGGCTCGATCCTCTCCATCTTTACAATTGCCTCACGATTTGACATTGTTAAGCACTCCCATGTGCATCTTATCTTGGCTTATCAACTGCGCGGCTTGAGGCAATGCATTTTGGTACTTCTCGATGCCCGTGCCCATGCCGTGCCGGCTCCCGTCCGCAGGTACCACGCGCTGTCGAAGGAAGGCCGTGATGTCTCTCTTCTCGTTCTCGGACATACTGTGCTCCGGTTTTCCGAATCATCCGCTCCACCAGTGTGACCACGCCAGCAGGACGACAAGCTGCACGGCCGCGATTGACCAGAACACCTGGCGGAACCGCCGGTCGCGCGTCTTGTGGCGGAACACCAACTGCCCGATGAACGCCCCGGGCGTGCCGCCAGCCGCCGCCATGATGTGCAGGGCCGCCTCCGGCAAGCGTCGGCCGCGTGTCTGCGACACGTATTTGTCGTATCCGTATGCCAGCATGGTCGCCACGTTCAACCCAACAAACACCGCCCGGAGGGCGGTTACGTCCATCCACGCCAGCACCAGCCCAATCAGTACGGCCAGGCCGCCTGCAACCGCAATCGCCGCCCAGCCGAACCGCGTCATTCCGCCCCCTCGTCGTCATGCTGCGAACGGCGGAGTCGCTTCCGCGTCTTGACAGTCAGGCCGATCCAGGCCGTCAGCAGCAGGCCGGCCAGGCCGAACAGCATGACCACGCCCATGGCCGTGTACTGTCCGACCAGGTCTCCACATCCGACATCGAGATGCAGCGCGATGTGATGTATTCCGGGTCGCCGTCCACCGGCACGAAGTAGCCGAGCTTCCTCCCGGCGGGTGTCGTGTAATCCTGCCCGTGGCCGGCAAAAAACACCAACAGCCGGTCGTTCGGGCCTGTCTTACGGGCCATATCAGCGCACAGCAGGTCCTGTATGTTCTGCCGCGTGGCCTGCTCATCGGTACGGAGAAAGACATGGTCGGAGTCAAAACCCACATCCGCCAGCACCCCCGCAACGGCCTTAGCGTCGGCGCACGAATGCTCCAGATTGTCCATATGACGATATGATTCGCCTGCGGTCGATGTGGTGATGTAGGTTCCTGTCGCTTTCATAGTGTTCGTCCTTGTGAAAGCCCTCTTGAATAGTGGCTGTTGCTAATAAAAGATACGGCCACAAACTTGACTAGTCAACGGGTTTTTGAAGGCGATCTTGCACAGCCAGGCTTCCTACGAGAATAAGCTGTAAGACGAATCATGTCAGTATGTTAGAATCAGGTGCCGGCTTGTCACCGATTTCGGCACTGCGAGAAAGGCAATTGTCGTAAGCGTTTATCTGAACTAGCTATAGACAACCCTAGCAGAGTTTTGCCAACGTGAATCTCGTGAGTTCGAATTTCATCGCCCGCTTTTTGACCAAGAACGCCTATGGTTGACAGCCGTTGACTGGAGGCGTCTTTCTTGCGCACCGGGCGCTGGTTACGACGACCTCCAAACGACTGTCCAAAGTCGCCGTCCTGCCAGCAGTGGACAGGGGTTGCATGTGGTAAACTGCCTTCCGGCACCGATTTCGGCACCATGACGTCACCGAACTCGGCACCGGTATATGAGCATGCCTCGAAGGCGGGCTGCTTGGCCTCGCCGATCGCCAGCGGCAAGAGCACGCCGTGCGGGAACAGGATGGCGCAGCGGCCGGTTTTCGGCTTCATGTAGACGTTGATGTGCTGCCAGAAGGCGTAATCGGCGCAGCCCTGCGGCGGCGTGCCGTAGGTGTTGCGATGCCATCGGCGGCGAACTTGGCACGGTCTCCCACTGCTTGATGGAGTAAGGGGATTGGCCAGGATGATATCCAACTGCCGCAGACCGATCACCATCCTGACTGCCGATCGGCCCAACGGCCGAGAGCACCACGTCCAGCCGGACTGCGAGGAGGACCTCTGGTCGATGGCCGAGCGGCTCCAGCACCATCTCGAAGGCAGCCGGGGCACCAACAGAGACATCAACGACTACTACCGAGAGCTGCTTCGGCTCAGCGACCTTTAGACGAAAGGAGTCAGGAACATGACCGACACGACCGTCAAACGCGACCTCAAGCGGCTCGACGACGAGATAGACCGCAGCCGCCGGATGGCGGCATTCCACGACGGCGGGGACTCTGAGCTTGCCGAGGCCTATGCTGACGGTGCGTCAGGTGTGGTTGCGGCTGTGTGCGGGCGTTTTGTGGCGATGGATGCATTCGACTCGCCCTCGACGCTGGAGGCGGTCTGGCCGCGGCTGGTTGCCAGCTACGCCATGGACGCCGAGTCGGCAGGGGACAAGCGCGGCGGAACCTTCACGGCCAAGGCGGCCGGCGTTCTGCTGGAGCATATCGGCGAGCAGACCGCCGG
>PUND01000098.1 GCA_003551645.1 Phycisphaerae bacterium
CCCTTCCACCGGGGCCTCACGGCCCCGGCTAATAACTGCCGGTCCTTCGGACCTCCGGTCGGCCGTTGTTGAAGCATCGGCCCCAAACAGTTCTGCCCTTCTGTCGTAAGTCATTGACACACTTGCCGTGAATTACTGGACGGCCTCGGTTGATTGGTTAACCGGGCAATCCAGGCGCGCGGCTGTTAATACGTCGATCAGTTGATCCGGCAAGCAGTTAAGCCGAAAAGCGGCAGGTGGTTGCAGCGCCAGCTCGCCGGTTCCCGCTACCGCGTTTTTGGCAGCGGGCCTCAAGTTCCCGGTTTACCGGCGCGCCGGGTCTCCCGGTTCCAATCGGCCGGCTCCTGCCTGACCAATGGGCAAATCTTTCCGCCGGCCGGGGCCTGCACGAACTCCCGGCTTAACGGCTCAACGGCTTAACGGTTCAACCAGTCAACCAGTCAACCAGTGAACCAATCAACCAGCCAACGCGACATTGTAGCGGTCGCCGGCTATTCCCATTCGATAGTCGCCGGCGGCTTGGACGAAATATCGTACACCACGCGGTTGACGCCGCGGACCTCGTTGATGATGCGGCTGGAGATTCCCGCCAGCACCTCGTAGGGAATCCGCGACCAGTCGGCCGTCATGAAGTCAGACGAATCCACCGAGCGGACAGCCACGACGTGCTCGTAGGTCCTGCCGTCGCCCATCACCCCCACAGTCCTGACAGGCAACAGAACGGCGAAGACCTGCGCGGTCTTGCGATACAGTCCGGCCGCCCGGACCTCCTCCAGCAGTATCTGGTCGGCCTTTCGCAGCATTTCCAGCCGGTCGCGCGTAATCTCGCCGACGCACCTGACGGCCAGACCCGGGCCGGGGAAAGGATGCCGCCAGACCAATGACTCGGGCAGCCCCAGCAACTCGCCCGCCCGGCGGACCTCATCCTTAAAAAGGTCCTTGAGCGGTTCGATAAGCTCAAAGCCAAGCTTCTCCGGCAGTCCGCCGACGTTGTGGTGCAGCTTGATGTTGGCCGCGGCGCCGGCCAGCGACCGGCCCGACTCGATTACGTCCGGATACAGCGTCCCCTGGGCGAGGTAGCGTACGTTGGGGATGCGCTCGGCCGCCGATTTGAAGCTCTCTATGAAAGTGTGCCCGATGATACGGCGTTTGTCCTGCGGCTCGGTGATGCCGCTGAGCCGCTCGAGGAACATATCCGCCGCCGGCACCGTGGTCAGGTCCATGTGGAAATGCTCGGCGAAGGTGCTTTCGACCAGTTCCGGCTCGTTGGTGCGCAGCATTCCGTTGTCCACGAAAATGCAGGCCAGGCGGTCGCCTATCGCCCTGTGCACCAGCGCCGCCACCACGGCCGAGTCCACACCGCCGCTGAGGCCGCAGATGACCCGCTCATCCTCGCCGACGGTTTCGCGGATGTCCTCGGTTGCGGCGTCCACGAACGAACCCATCCGCCAAAGCCCGGAGCAGCCGCAGATATCATAGAGGAAGTTGTTGAACAACTGCTCTCCGTGCGGCGTGTGGGTAACTTCCGGGTGGAACTGGACGCCGTAGAAGTCGGCGCTGCTGTGCATGACGGCCGCGACGGGGCAGCCGGGGGTCTCGGCCAGTGGCTCGAAGTCGTCCGCCAGCCGTTGCACCTGATCGGCGTGGCTCATCCAGACGGTGGTCTGTCGCGGTATGCCCCGCAGCAGACGGTTGGGGTTGGTTATCTCCAGAGCTGTCCGGCCGTATTCCCGCGAGGGGGACGGGTGTACTTCCGCTCCCAGCAGCCGACAGCCGACCTGCATTCCGTAGCAGATGCCTAGGACCGGCACACCGGCTCGCAGAAGCTCCGCATTTACCTGTGGGGCGCCGGTTTCGTACACGCTGGCCGGCCCGCCGGTGAAGATAAGCCCCCGGCAGTTCATCCGGCGCAGATCCTCGGCCGTCACCTCCGGCGACGCCAGAATACTGAACACGCCGCTATCGCGCACACGGCGCGCGATAAGCTGGGCGTACTGACTGCCGAAATCGACGATTACGATTGTCTCGGATTGTGCCGCGTGTTCATCCATCCGGCCTGGCCCTCACCGCGCCTCATCCGTAAACCGCTTGAAGCAGAAAATAATACTCGCCAGGCCCGGCTGAAAAAAGCACACAAAGTCGGGAACGCCGCACGGGCAACGTGGAACAAGGAACTGGGAACACGGAACATGGAACAGGGAAAGGAGCCGGTGGGCGGTTTTTATGCCGGGGGCAGCGATACACCGCCGGTGGGGAGGCGTATCTGTACTCGGTGTTCTCAGTTCGACTGCGCTCACTACAAGCGGCGTCTCCGCGGCCCGGAGTCGGGAGCGGCGCCGATGTGCCCGCCCGGCCTGAGGTAACATCACGTGCGGTGGAAGTGCTTCTCGAGCTGTTTCAGCGACATTCGGATGGTCGTGGGTCGGCCGTGGGGGCAGGAGGATTGTTTATCGGCCTCGCCGCGTCGCTGGAGGAGGTTTTCGATTTCCTCGGCCGTCAGCGGCTGGCCGGCCTTGATCGCCGCCTTGCACGCCATCATCGACAGGACCTCTTCCAGCAAGGTCTCGGAGTCGATGTTCTCATCTTCACTGAGCCGGTCGAGCAATTCCCGCAGAAACTCCGCCGGGGCCACGTCCCGCTCGCTTAGCAGCGTCGGGAAGCTCTGCACGGCCGCCGTCGTCGGCCCGAACGGTTCGACGCTTATTCCCAGCCGGTTCAGCAGATCGCCGTGCCGCTCAAGCAGGTCGTGCTCCGCGCCGGTTACCTCGAGCGTCTCCGGTATCAGACGTCGCTGGGGGGCAAGCCCGCCGGCGGACAGACGCTGCCGCAGGTCGTTGTAGAGCAGTCGCTCGTGCAGGGCGTGCTGGTCCACGATAATCAGCCCGTCGCTGCCCTCGGTGACGATGTAGCTGTTGTGAATCTGCACGGCGGGCCGATGCGGGGCGGGCTGGTACATGCCTTCGCTCGGCTCGGTCGCCGGTCCGACGCCGGCGGGCGGCGGCTCACTCTCAGCGACCGACTCTTCATCCGGGACGACCTGCAATTGTTGCGATGATCGCATCTCCGCCGGCACAGGCGTCTCAATGCGTGCATGCTCGCTTACCCTACGGGGCGCATCAGTACGGTCCGGCGCGGGGTGCTGGCCGGCGGCATGGTCGGTGCTTCTGGAGCGGCGCGGTGTGGATTCCGGAAAGCTCAGTCGCGGCTGCTGGGGCCTGGCGGATTTGAAGAAGTCCGCCAGCGCCTTTCGCAGCGACTCGCGGCGGTCGTCGGCACCGTCTTCCGGCGGGCCTTCCGGCTCGCCGAACTGCTCCGGGATCGTCGCTTCCGGAGACAAATCCGCCTTGTTCAGCGTCTCCTTCAGCGCGGCCATCAGCTCGCCGTGGATAAGCTGGCTGTCGCGGAAACGGACCTCGATCTTCGTGGGGTGGACGTTGACGTCCACCTCCGCCGGGTCCACCTCAAGGAATATGAACGCCACAGGCGACATTGAGGCATCCAGCAGGCCGCGGTACGCCTCCCGCAGGGCGTGGGCGAGGACGCGGTCGCGCACATACCGACCGTTAAGGAAGAAATACTGCCACTTGCTGGACGCCCTTGCCGCCGACGGCCGGGATATAAGCCCCTGTACGCCGACCGGTCCGCGCCGCGGATTCAGCGGCAGAAGCGCAGCGGCAAGGTCCTGTCCGAACAGATCGCCCACTCGTGCGGCCGTGGTCTCGGTGGGCGGGAGATTGCGAAGCTCGCGGTCGTTGTGCAGAAGCCGGAAGGCCACCCGCGGCCGGGGCAGCGCCAGCCGAGCAAGCTGCTCGGTGATGTGGCCAAGCTCGGTGTTGGCCGTCCGCATGAACTTCCGCCTGGCCGGGGTATTGAAGAACAGGTCCCGGACCGTGATGGTGGTGCCGCCGGATGCGGGGCAGGGGCGCACCTGGCCGACGTGCTCGCCGGAGGCGTCTATCTCGTGGCCGCTTTCGGCGTCTCGCGGCCGGCTGCGGGCGTGGACGCGGGCGATGGAGGCGACCGAAGGCAGGGCCTCACCTCGAAAGCCCATCGTGGCGACCGCGAAGAGGTCCTCGTCGGTCGATATCTTGCTGGTGGCGTGGGGCGCTAAGGCCAGGGCCAGGTCCTCGGCGTCCATGCCGGCGCCGTCGTCGGTTACCTGGATGAGCTTTCGGCCGCCGTCGCCGATACGGATCTCAATGCGCGTGGCGCCGGCGTCGAGCGAGTTCTCGACCAGCTCCTTGACCACGCTGGCGGGCCGTTCGATGACCTCGCCGGCGGCGATCTTATTGACCAGATGTCTGGGCAGTACGTGTATGGCCGGCATGACGACTCCGTCGGGCGATTGAAGATGCCGATTCTAGAGCGCCCCGGCCGGCTGACAAAGAGCATTCGCCCGATTGACGGAATCGCTCGGCAAAATCTCCGCGAAAGGCCGGACTCGGTTGGCAGTCGGCGATTCCGGCGATATACTGGGCATGTCATGATCGGCGGACGGGCCGATATCCGGCCGTCGGCAGCGGGCGCGTAGCTCAGCTGGCTAGAGCGCATCCCTTACAAGGATGAGGCCGCAGGTTCGAGCCCTGCCGCGCCCAGTGGCGGTTCCTTTGGGGGTGGCGTTTTGACGGGGCCGTTTCCGCTGGGGATAATCTCAAGCCGTCATGAGCAATGGATACTTCGTGACATGTCCGCCGGGGCTTGAGTTCCTGACCGTCGAGGAGCTTTCCGAATCGGCCGGCGCGGGCCGCACGGAAAAGCTCAGGGGAAAGGTCATCTTCCAGACCGCCCGCGGCCCCGGTGAACTGTCGCACCTGCGGTCGGTCTTTTACCTTTACGCACACGTGGCGGCGGTGGAAGGGGTACCGCTCGACGC
Organism: Phycisphaerae bacterium; assembly: GCA_003551645.1. GTDB lineage: Bacteria > Planctomycetota > Phycisphaerae > SM23-33 > SM23-33 > PUND01. Next base: position 4,874 of record PUND01000098.1, read on the forward strand.
CGGCGGGCTGGAGTACCTGGAGCGTCTGGCGGAGGGACTTGACTGGCGACCGGCGCTTCAACTGTGGCGACAGCGCTTTGCGGATGCCCCCCAGACGCCGACTTTTCGCGTAACGGCCAGACGCGGCGGCGAACACGAGTACAAATCGCAGCAGGTCGCCGCCGCGGTGGGCGCGGCCGTCAACAGGGCGTTCGGCTGGCCTGTGGACCTGACCGGTTACGACCTGGAGATACTGGCGCATCTCAACGGCGATGCGCTGGTGCTGGGTGTGAACCTCACGCCCGACGGGCTGCACCGGCGGCATCGCGTCGTTCACGGACATGCGGACCTGAAGCCGCCGCTGGCTTACGCACTGGCCCGGCTGGCGGAGATACGCCCCGGCGAGACTGTGGTGGACCCGATGTGCGGGACGGCGATGATTTCCATCGAGGCGGCATCGGCCTGGCCGGCTGGCTATCACATCGCAGGGGACCTTGACGCCGAGGAGCTTGAGGCGGCTCGTACGAACATCGCGGCCGCGGCAGTGGACATCGACCTGCGACATTGGGACGCCCGCGAGCTTCCGCTGGCCTCCGACAGCGTGGATGCGATTGTCTGCGATATGCCCTTCGGGCGGCGAATCGGCTCGAACCGTGAGAACCGGCGGCTGTACCCGATCGTGCTGGCCGAGATGGCCCGCGTGCTGAAGCCCGGCGGCCGGGCCGTGCTGCTGACGCAGGAACGGCGGCTGATGGACAGGTGTCTGGGTCGCGACCTGCGCTGGCTGCGGCGGGACCGCCACCGGGTCAACGTAGGCGGCCTGCTCGCCGGAGTGTACCGGCTCGAAATGCGTAAATAGCACCGGCCGTGCTGAAGCCGGAGACATAGGGCGTCTCGCGGAGGCGAAGGAGGTCTCAGCCCGGGACACCGCGCAGCCGGCCGACCTCGCGCAGGCACTGGACATCCACATCGCGCAGAAGCCCGCGGATATCCGGCGGGGCGTTGATGACGAAGTTCGCTCCTCGGCTGTTGGCCTGGTCAACCATTTCCGCGACCCACTGCGGCTCCTGGCAGGTTTCGTCGTCTTCGTGGTAGAACCACTTCCCTCCGGCGAAACGACCCTTGCCTGTCCCGCGGCTCAGGGTGTAGCAGCATTCTCCGGGCAGATAGTCGCCGATGCCGCCGCAGTAGTAAATCTTCTTGTCATCATCCGGGGGCAGGCCCTTTTCGAATATGCGGAAGTCGCAGGGATACATGATCATCTCGCCCTTACGGGCGCTGGTTCCGTTGTCGGCGATGAGGCAGTCCGGCTGTATGGTCCGGACGTGCTCATAGATTTCCCGCCAGTACCAGCGGTCGGGGTCCTGGTAGTCCACGCCGCCCTTCTTCCAGCCGCCGTCGAACCACAGCTCGACGATCTCGCCGTATCCGGTCAGAAGCTCCGCGAGCTGCCGTTTCAGGAAGATGGCGTATCCGTGGTCGTTTTCGTATGACGGCTCGTGGCGGTCCCAGAGGGAGTAGTAGAGGCCCAGCTTCAGCCCATGCCGGCGGCAGGCATCTGCGACCATGCCGATCACGTCCGCTTTGACCGTCGAGGAGGCGACGGAATAGTCGGTCCATCGGCTCGGCCAGAGGCAGAACCCGTCGTGGTGTTTGGTGACCAGCAACAGGTAGGAGGCGCCCGAGGCCTTGACTGCCTCGCACCACTGGTCCGGGTCCAGTTGCGACGGCGCGAAGCTCTCGGCCGCCAGCGTGCCGTCGGACCATTCGGCGTCGTTGAAGGTGTTTACGCCGAAGTGGACGAAAACTCCGAACCGCAGATCCAGCCATCTCCGCTGGGCGGGAGTCGGTTTGACTTCCGCCTTGCCGGTTTCGCGGGCCTGGCGGACTTCCTGTTCGTTCTGGTAGGGGTCGAATGACATGTTTCTGTCCTTTCGTTTCCGGGTGTGCAGGTATGCGCTATCGGCTCGGCCGCGTCAAGTAACGGCCGGAACTTGGCCGCGGCCTCGGCGGGCGATAAGATACTGGCCTTGTCGATGAGTCTCTGACCCCGGGCGAACACGTGGACAGAAAAAGCTCGTTCATAAGAATCGGCGGCTTCGTGGCCCTCTGGGCCGCGGTCGGTGTGGGGCTGTACCTTGCCGGCCAGAAGAGCTACCTGCTGTACCACTCACTGGCGGAGCTTTTCAGCATCGTGGTCGCCGGCAGCATCTTCCTGATTGTCTGGAACGCAAGGCGGTTCATAGATTCCGGCTACCTGCTGCTTGTCGGCCTGGCGTACCTGTTTGTGGCGATCCTGGACCTGATCCACATGCTCGCCTACGAGGGCATGGGCGTTTTCGAGGGCTACGGATACGGGACCAACCTGGCGACTCAGCTCTGGATTGCGGCCAGGTACATGGAGGCCGGTTCGCTTCTGCTGGCGTTCGTGTTCATCACCCGCAAGCCGAACGTCACAGCGGCCATAGGGGGCTACGCGGTGGTTACGACACTGGTGCTGATGTCCATCTTCTACTGGGACATATTCCCCGTCTGTTACGACGATGCGGCCGGGGCGCAGACCCCGTTCAAGATAATCAGCGAGTACATCGTGGCGGGCATGTGCCTGGCCGCGATAGCGCTGCTGCATCGGTTCCGACGGCATTTCAGCCGGACCGTGCTCTGGCTGCTTATCGGGTCGCTGGCGATCACAGCGGCGGCGGAGATCGTCTTCACGCTCTACAGGGATCCCTTCGGGCCGGCGAACTACGTCGGTCATCTTCTGAAGATAGTCTCGTTCTATCTGATTTACCGCGCGTTGGTCAGCACCGCGCTGCTGGATCCTTACGGTTCGCTCTGGCAGAACCTGAAACAGAGCGAGCAGGCCCTTCGTCGCTCCCATGAACAACTCGAGGACCGGGCCCGGAGTCGCACCGCCGACCTCGAACGGACTGTGGACGCCCTCCAGGGCGAGATAGCCCAGCGGCGCGAAGCAGAGGACCAACTCCGAAACGCGCGACTGTATTCCGAGAGCATCGTCAACACGGTTCACGAGCCGCTGGTCGTCCTGGATTCGGAACTTTGCGTCCAGTCCTGCAACCCGGCCTTCTGCGAATTCTTCGACACTTATCCGCGGCGAACGGTCGGCAAACCACTGGAGGAGCTGGCCGGCGGGCAGTGGGACATTCCCGTCCTTCGCAAGCGGCTCAAGGAGGTGGCCGTCGGCGGGCCTCGGCTGGAGGATTTTGAGGTAAGACACGACCTGCCGGAAGAGGGGCGGCGAATAATGCTGCTGAACGCCCGTCGCATCGACCGCGGACAGGGGCATGAGCCACTGATACTGCTGGCAATCCGGGACGAGACCGAGCAGCGTGAGGCCCACCGAACCGCCAGGGCCGAGCGGCAACGGCTTTTCTCACTGCTCAACGTGCTTCCGGGCTATGTCGCGCTGAAGGGGGGGGACTACCGAATTCGCTTCGCCAACCGCACTTTCATAGATACCTTCGGAAAGCCCGAAGGTCGGCCGTGCTACAAACTGCAGTTCGGGCATGACAGGCCCTGCCGTGGTTGTCGGTTGCCGGAGGTGATCGCCACCGGCGAGCCGCGAGATGCGGAGCGCGCCTACCCGAATGGACAGTACTGGCACGTGTGGGAGTATCCATTCACCGACACCGACGACACGGAGCTTGTGCTGGAGCTGGGCATCGATGTAACGGAGCGACGCCGGCTCGAACAGGAGGTGGTCGAGACGACCGAGACACAGAGGCGGCGCATCGGACGTGACCTGCACGATTCTCTCGGACAGAACCTCACCGGGCTGGCATATCTGTTCCAGGGCCTGGCCGACAAGCTCGGCGGGCAGTCCGAGCATGATGAGCGGATAGTCCGGCAGATAAACGGGCTTCTCAAAAAGTGTGTCGCGGAGGTGCGTATGCTGGCTCGGGGGCTGGACCCGGTAGGGCTTCACGAAGAGGGGATATCAGCGGGCCTGCGGGAACTGGCCGCCAACGTCGAGGCGTATTTCGGCGTCCCCTGCCGGGTGCACTGCGACGGTCCGGTGGCTGTGGGCGACGATGCGACGGCCACGCAGATATATCACATCGCGCGGGAGGCGATGAACAACGCCGCCAAGCATGCACAGGCCACGAAGATAGACGTTTACCTGGAAGACAGCGGCGACGAGATGGTCCTCAGAGTAATCGATGACGGCAAAGGCATAACCGAGGATGCTCGGAAAGGCGAAGGGATGGGGCTGCGGGTGATGACCCACCGCGCCGGCTCGGTCGGGGCGACGGTGACGGTCGCCGGGGGCGAATCCGGCGGCACGGTCGTTACATGCACACTTCCCAAGTATCGGTAGAAAAGGTATCATACCATCGTCATGTCCAGGAATAACCATCAAGGCGGGACTATCAGGATAGTCATCGTTGACGACCATCCGATAGTGCGACAGGGCATCAGGATGCTGGCCGAGCACGAGCCGGACATGGAGGTCTGCGGCGAGGCCGAAAGCGCCGTCGAGGCCCAGCGGCTGATAGAGCGGACCTGTCCGGATGTGGCGGTGGTGGACCTTACACTGAAAGACAGCTTCGGGTTGCAGCTCATCAAGGACATTCACAGGGACAGCCCGCAGATCCGCGTGCTGGTGCTTTCAATGCGAGATGAGTCGCTCTACGTCGAGCGGGCCTTGCGCGCGGGAGCACGGGGATACATCACCAAGGAGGAAGGCGCGGCGAAGGTCATCGAAGGCGTCCGAAGGGTGCTCAAAGGAGAGGTGTATGTCAGCGAAAAGATGGCCTCGAAGGTGCTCGGCCGGTTCGCCGACGGGGATGATGCCGGACAGCCGTCGATTCACAAACTGACTGATCGGGAGATGGAAGTGTTCCGTATGATCGGTCAGGGCATGCCCTCGCGCGAGATAGCCGAGAAGCTGCACGTCAGCGTCAAGACCGTGGATTCGCACAAAGAGCACATCAAGGATAAGCTGGGACTGGACAACGCCAGCGAGCTTCTAAGACACGCGGTCCAGTGGGTCCAGGGTGCCGAGCAGTAAGCACCGGGCTGGGGTTCCGGGGGCTTTACCCGGCATATAGGCCCTTCAAACATCCTGTGGCAAGCGCCACGGAGCAACCGGCCGGCAACCTGTCGCACACCAGACAGCAACGGCCGCGCTCAAAGAGCACCATGCTGCCCAGTTTGCCTGGCTTACGCAGTTGCACAGGACTAGCGGTCTGGGGCCGGTCGGTCTTTCCGGCTCGGTTAATCAGGGGTTATCCACAAGGACAGCAAAGCCCCCGGGCGAGGGTTTAGTGGCGTATTTGCAGGCCGTTTTCCACGCACAGGTATCACTTGCCTGGGGTTATCCACATCGCTGGTCGGCCGTCGATAGGTGAAATCCCTACGCTGTCCTAGGTGGGGTTCTCAAGCATAAAAGCCGAATCAGCACCGATTTACAACGCTCCCATTTGTCTTGAGAATATTGCGTGCAATGCGGAGGCGGCCCGACAATGCGTTGTTGGCGGGTCGGCATTTGAGGGCATCGCAGGCATGACTTCATATGCGGTGTCGGACAAAGGTGAGGGAGCGAAGCGAGGCGGCACAGTGAAGGTAACTGTCCGAATCGACAAGACGTCGACCGGTTACCGGGCCGTATGCCCGGCGCTGCCCGGCTGCGTGGAATGCGGCGGTTCCCGGCAGGAAGCGATGGAACGCATCGCGGAGGCGGTGCGCGGCTACTTCGCCAGCATGGACTCGCAGCAGCCGGTCCAGTTGCAAGCCGGTCACAGAGAGTACTCGTCCGCAAGGTAGAACTATCAGCCAAGCGTTGAAAGGAGACGCCCCAAGATGACTGTCACTACCACACAATACCGCAGCACAGATGCGCCGCAATGGTGGGCAAACCTCACCAAGGTCGAGAAGCAGCTATACCTGGAGATTCCCGAGGAAATGGAGTATGTCCATCATCCGTCGTTCTCGCTGCCTCAGACCGAGGATCGCCTGTTCGGAGATGGGGCCGAGGAAATCCCCGTACCTCAGTGGAGCTATTTCCCCGACGCGACCGAAACCTCGCCTCAGCCCGTCGAGCGGACCTCGCTGACAAGGCAACACGAACAGACGCTGTTTCTGCGTTTCAACTACGCCCGCTACCGGCTGAGCAAGCTTATCGAGGCCCAGAAGCGGCGGCGCTCGGCAAACCGGACCAAGGCCATGGTTTTCTGGTACCGCCGGGTCCGCCGGACAAGGTCGGACCTTGTGCGATCAAACATGGCGCTTGTGCTGGCGATGGCCAAGCGGGCCAGGGTCAACAACGTGGAGTTCACCGAGCTTGTATCAGAGGGGAACATGGCCCTGTTGCGGGCCATCAACAAGTTTGATGTATCTCGCGGGTTCAAGTTCTCCACCTACGCCTGCCGGGCCATACTGAAAAGCTTCAACCGGCTCGGCAGAAAGGCCGGACGTTATCGGCAGTTCTTCCCCGTGGAGTTCGAGCCGGAGCTGGAAAAGTCCGACGAGGCCGAGCGCAACCACCAACGCCACTGGAGCGAGTCGGTCGAGGCGGTGCAGGACATCCTCGCCCGCAACCGCGCCCGCCTCAGTGATGTTGAGCATACGATAGTTACCGAGCGGTTCGCCATCGGCTCCGGCGGCAAGGGCCGGACACTCGCGGAGCTGGGACAGATGGTCGGGCTGACCAACGAGCGGGTCCGCCAGATACAGAACGCCGCGCTGGATAAGATCCGCCTGGCGCTGAGTGAAGACTATCTCGCCGCATGAGACCCGGGCGCTGCAAGCCCGCGCTGTGATACCAGGCCCGCTTCCTTCGGGAGGCGGGCCTGCGTGCTCGCGGGCAGTGGCGGTTACGGCCGAACGGCCACGCCGCGGTCGCGCAGGTATTCCTTTATCTGTGCCATGGTGAACTTGCCGTAGTGCGCGATGGACGCCACCAGCACGGCGTCGGCGCCGGCCTGGGCTATCGCCTCGTAGAGGTGCTCCAGCTCCCCGGCGCCGCCGGAGGCGACCACCGGCACCGATACCGCCTCGGATATCGCCGCGGTCATGGGCAGGTCGTAGCCGGCCTGCGTCCCGTCGGCGTCCATGCTGGTCGGCAGAAGCTGCCCGGCGCCGCGACGCTCGACCTCTCTGGCCCACTCGACGGCGTCGATGCCCGACGGCTCCTTGCCGCCGCTGACCATCACCTCGAACCCGGACGGCATCTCGGCGTTTGAGCGGGTGTCGATGGCGACGGTTACGTGCCGACCGCCGAACCGCTCGGCCGCCTTGTCAATCAGGCCCGGCTCGCGCACGGCCGCTGTGTTGATCGACACTCCCGACGCCCCGGCGTCCAGCAGGGCGGCTATGTCGTCGGTGCCGGATATTCCCCCACCGACGGTAAGGGGGATGTCGATTGCCTCGACCGTCCGCCGGACCGCATCGAGCGTGGTCTTTCGGCCTTCGATTGTCGCGGCGATGTCCAGGAAGACAAGCTCGTCCGCGCCTGCTTCGCTGTAGGCCTTTGCGGCGTCGGCCGGCTCGCCCAGGTCCTTCAACTCCACGAAGTGCACACCCTTGACCAGTCGGCCGGCTTTGACGTCCAGACACGGGATGATGCGTCGATAGTCCACGGCAGTTTCCTTCCGCTAAGTGAGCTTGTGAAGCTATCGGCCCGTCGGCATGCTGTCAACGCGATGAGTATATTCGTTCTGACGCCGCGGGCTGCCGGCGTTCGTTCCGATGAACAGGGACGAAAGCGGATACCCGCGTTTCTCCGCACCGGTTCGCTCCGGGCCGAATAAGCCCTTGCAACGGACCGTCGCCGGAAGGGACTATAGCCCCGTCATGCACAAGATTACCACAGATGTCTTCGGGCGGACGTTCGAGTGCGATTGCGGGCGGATGCACAGCATCGAGCCGCGGGAGATTGTCTATTGCGACGATGCCGTCGGCCGGTTGCCCGCACTGGCCGCCGGCGAGTCCGATGGACGAGCCGTCTGCGTGCTCAGCGACACCCGCACCCGCCGGGCCGCCGGAGCAGCCGTCGCCGATGCGATGAAAAGCTCCGGCTGGGATGTACATGAGCTTGCCGTGGAAGACCCGCCCGGCGGCCGGTCGCCCGTATGCGACGACACCACCAAAGACAAGCTCTCGGCCGAGCTTTGCCGGCCGGATATCATCGTTCCCGTCGGCGCCGGTGTCGTCAGCGACCTGGGAAAGTGGCTGGCGTTTGAGCACGACCTGCCGTGTGTGACGTTCGCCACGGCCGCGAGCATGAACGGCTACGCCTCGGCCAACGTCGCCCCGGCCATTGAGGGCGTCAAGGAGCTGCTCCGGGCAAGGCCGCCGGTGGCCGTGATCTCGGCGGCGCCGGTGCTGGCGGAGGCCCCTTACGAGCTGACCGCGGCCGGTCTGGGCGATGTGCTGGCAAAGAGCGTCAGCTCCGCCGACTGGAAGCTGAACGCCGTGTTGTTCGGCGAATACTACTGTCCACGGGCCGTCTCGCTGATAGCCGACATCGAGCCGCTTTACCTGGAAAACCCGGAGGCGATTCGCGACCGCCGAGCCGACGCGATAGAGGCCCTCTACGAGGCGCTTCTGCTTACCGGTGCGGCGATGACGATGGCCGAGACGTCGGCCCCGGCCTCCGGCGGCGAACACCTGATATCGCACGCGCTTGACATGATGGCGGCCCGCGACGGCGTCGAACACGACCTGCACGGCCGGCAGGTTGGGCTTGGGACTGTTCTGGCATCCGCGCTTTATCGCCGCGTACTGGAGGTTGAATCGCCGCGGCCGGTCGCCCCGCCGGAGGATGTGGACCGGGCGTTCTGGGGGTCTTTGGCGGATGCGGTTGCCGGGCATTATGCGCAGAAGATGCCGAAGTACGCGGCCGCGGCGGATGCAATCACCGCCGGCGATACCTGGGACAAGCTTCGTGAGGCACTTTCACGGATGGTCCGTCCGCCTGAGCGGATACGGGATGTTCTCGGGCGCGCCTCGGCGGCAGCGACCGCAGAGGGGATTAGCTGCACTCGCGAGCGCCTGCTGGCGGCCGTAACCCACGCCCACGAGCTTCGCTCCCGGTTCACTGTGCTCGATCTGGCGCTTCTGCTGGGCATCATGCCGGCCGCGGCCGACGATCTGGTGACCGCCTGGGCCTGATGCTTATCGGACTGCCGGACCCGGAAGCTGTCAAAGCCCCAGGTCGTCGCGCTTCAGCAGGGATTCGAAGATGTACCCGGCCGATTCGATATTCTCTCGTGCGCCTTCCATCCGGTCGATGGCGCAGACGATTCTGACGACCTTCGCCCCGGCGTCGGTGAGTATCCTGGCCGCCTCCAGCACCTGTCCGCCGGTGGTGGCCACATCCTCAACCAGCAGCACGCGGTTGCCTGCCTCCAGTCGGCCTTCAATCTGCTTAGCAGTGCCGTAGTCCTTTTTCCCGCTGCGGATTATAATAAACGGCTTGTCGGAGGCCATTGCCGTCGCGGCCGCCAACGGCACGCCTCCAAGCTCGGCCCCGGCTATGATGTCGGCATCGGCGGCGCGGTCGGCGAAGAGTCGCCCAAGCTCGGTCAGGATGTCCGGTTGAGTCTCGAAAAGATACTTGTCCAGGTAGTATTTGCTCCGTCGGCCGCTGCGCAGGACGAAATCTCCCTCCAGATAAGCGGCATCCTTGATGCGGCGGCAAAGCTCGGTCTTGTCCATGAGACGCTCCTTCCGGGCGGGGTTGCGGTCCTGGCCGGACCGGCAATCACCGGTCGGCCGACAGAGCAGGCAATGTTAACGACCGACAGGTTAACATGGAACCCGGAATACCCGGTGCGAAACCGTCCATGGGAAAGATGCCTCGCGTTCCGACCGCCGCAAGCCGAATTTGACTCTCGGCCGATATCTGAAGGTGTGTATGACGATCCGGTGCTTCGCCCGGTCTGATCGGCGTCGTGGGTGGCGTAACAGCTTGCGGCAGGGCCGTGTCGGCTGGACTGGACGGGGTGCAAACGGATAAGATGCTGTACTGGCATTCAGGCGGTGGACGTTCGTCGTCGGAGCCGGTAGAGTCTGGCCCGGCGGTCTGGCCGTCGGAATACGCAGAAACGGAGTCCCGCGTGATTCGCATACTTCACGGATACATCGGCCGGGAGTTGCTCAAGGCCACGGGCCTGTCACTTGTACCGTTCACGCTCGTGATGACGATCTTCGCGATTATCGAGCCGATGCGCGGTCAGGGGCTGGCCCCTGCGCAGATCGCGGCGCTGTTCGGCTATACCCTGCCGGTCATGCTGTCGCTGACGCTGCCGATAGCGGCGTTGTTCGCGGCGACGATTGTTTACGGCCGGTTCAGTCAGGACAACGAGTTGATGGCCTGCCGCGCCAGCGGCCTGTCGGTGCTGACGCTGCTTAAGCCGGCATTGCTGCTGGGGGCGCTGGTTACGGTCGTCTCGCTGGGGCTTAACAGTTACGTAAGCCCCCGGATAGTCGAGATGGGCGAACGCGCGGCCATGGCGAACGTCCGCGGAATCGTTTACGGCCAACTGAGCGGCGAGGAGAACGCGAGATTCCGGCGGGGCCTCATCCGGGCCGAGGAGGTCTATGAGGACCATGACGTTCTGCGCGGCATGGTGGTGGCCCAGTTTAACCGGCCCGGCGACGTAGAGTTCTATCTGGCCAGACAGACACACCTGGATTTCCTCACTGAGGGGGACAAGGTGCGCATCAAGCCGAACATGAGGCACGTTCACGTGGTGATGACCGCCGAGCAGAGCGTCGGCTGGCAGCAGACGGCGGACCTGGGCTACTGGCCTCTGCCGGATGTCGTCCAGGAGCATCCGTCCTGGTACGACTGGTCGCGGTTGATGGAGATACACCGCCATCCGAGGAAGCATCCTGAAATAAGGCGCGATATGGAAAGCGTTCAGGAGCAGCTCCTTCATGCGCTCGCGGTCCGCAGGGTTGCCGATGCGATTAACGACGATGGCGAGTACGCCGAGCTTGGCGATGAGCGGAACCTATACGTTATAAAAGCCGCCCGGGCGGAGTGGGACGGAGGGGAGTCGGTACGCCTGTTCGGAGACGACGACAGACTCGAGGTCCAGGTCATCCGGGACGGGCGGCTGTATCAGTTGGTGACTGCGGAGCGGGCCGATATCGTCGCGCACAAACCGGACGAGGACCTGGCAGGCGCGATGGACAGGGAGACACGATCTCAGATAGGAATCGAGCTGAGACGCAACGTACAAGTCCAGACGCACTTGGAGGATGGCGAGTTCGATACGCACCGCCGCGAGGGCTGGGCTATCGGGGGACTGGAGATCCCCCGGGACATCGTCGCCGAGGCCGAGCCGAGGAGTTTGGAGCACCTCTACCAACTGACAGAGCAAACCCTGGACGCCGACCGCGCCGAGCAGGCGCTTTCCCGGCTGCGCCATCGTTCGCCGAGACTTCTGAACAGGATACTCGCCGAGATGCATACACGCATGGCCTACGGGATAAGCTGCTTCCTGCTGGTGGCCATGGGGGCCGCACTGGGGCTGGTGTTTCGCGGCGGCGAGATTATCAGCGCGTTCGCACTGAGCGTGGTGCCGGCCGCCCTGGTCATTGTGTTGGTGGTCATGGGCAAGCAACTCATGACCAGCCGAGACGTGCCGGTGTCGGTCGGGATTGTGGTTATCTGGAGCGGCATCGTCGCGCTGATAATCGGGGACCTGTGCATCTACTACTACTTGAAACGCAGGTAACGAAGCTGCGATGAAGATACTTGACCGATATGTCGCTCGGACATTCCTGGTTACGGCGGGCCTGTGGTTCGTCGTACTGATGTCGTTGCGGATCGTCACCGACCTGTTCGTGAACATGGACAGGTTCGCCAGGGCCGATACGCCCCGGGAGATTATCTACAATATCGGGCTGTACTACGGCGTGCACTCGTTCGCCTACTTTACCGAGCTTGGCGGCATCATAGTGGTGGCGGCCGCTGCTTTCTCGCTGGCCAGGATGAACAAGACCAATGAGCTGACCGCTATGCTGGCCTCCGGTGTGAGCTTGCACAGGGTGGTCTGGCCGATTGTGCTGCTTTCAATGGCTTTGAGCGGGCTGATTGTGATGGATCAGGAGCTTGTTCTGCCGCGTCTTGCCCACCGACTGGTGCAGCGTCGAGGCGAGATGCACGAGCAGGAGGAGTTTGGTATCCGCCTGATCGCCGACGGCGCCGGCAACGTCTGGTATGCCAACACCTTCGACCCGGAAACGCGCCAGATGAGCCGTCCGGTGGTGCTGCTTCGCGATGGGGACTACGAGTTGATGGCCTCGGCATTCGGCTCCGACGGCCGACCGGTGGAGTCCACGGGTGGCGACCGCTCCGGCTGGGCGATGACCGAAGCCCGCCTGGTGCGAGCCGGGGAGGCCGCGGCTTCGTGGCGCCATACGCCGAGTACCGAGCGGGTATGGACCAGCCGCTCTCCTGAGATGATACTCGGACACACCGGGCGGGAAGCCGGCGGCTCCGACGTGTGGGTCGAAAACGTTGAGGCCTCGGACCCTCAATACGGGATGATCATCACGGCCGAAAGGATGCAGCTTGAGCCGGCAGGAGGCGGCTCAAACCAGACCGCCACGCTGATCGAGCCGCGATTCACTTTCCGCGCCGATGCCGGGCAGGTAACACTGGGGGTATTCGAGGCCGACAGGGCGGTCTGGAATGCCGGGCGGGGCAACTGGCAACTGGAGAACGGCCGGCTTGTTGTGCCCAGCGACCTGACCGTACAGGACCTGCTGCTTCGAAGATCAAGCAGGTGGCTGCAATATATGTCCCTGTCGCAGCTAAATGATCTGCTGGAGCTTCGGCACGTGCCGAATCGTCCGGCCGTCCGGCTGGCCCGCCACATCCGTATAACGGAGCCGATAAACAACCTCATCATGCTCCTTCTGGGGCTGCCGTTCATAATGTCACGCGAGCGTAACATCAAGGCGTCCATCGGCCTTTGCCTGCTGCTGGTGATGAGTTTTTACGCGTTCATACACATGTGCCGAAACATCGTGGGCATGCCGCCGGAGTGGGCCGCCTGGCTGCCGATACTGCTTTTCGCTCCGGTGGCGGTGGTGATGTTCGACTCGGTCAAGACATAAGCCGGGGCATTACCGCTTGGCGCGGCGGATCGCATCGTCGGCTCGTCCGCAAAAATTCACGAAAACCTCGTTGCGTGCGAAAGTACCCCCTCTGTCCGTCCGATTAATGGATTGTCACGCAGGTGACAAGTTTCTCGGGGATTTGAAAAAAGTATTCGCAGCGGACAGGAGGAGGGGCCGCCGGTTCACCCGATGGGTAACGGACCGGCGGCCTTTTTTTGGGTGCGCCGGGCATGGCGCGATGACTTGGAGGTGCAAGTCCTCTACGGACCTTGATGACAGGAACCGTTAGCCAAACAGCAAGGGCTGCCGCCGTGAGGCGGGGTCTGAAGGA
>PUND01000063.1 GCA_003551645.1 Phycisphaerae bacterium
TCCAGGAACACTACCACTGGGGCGACGAACCTTGCCAGCGAGAGCATGTCGCCAAAAGAGTCCGCGTTGCGGATGTGTCTCGGCAGCACCCACATGAAGGATGCGTCCATGGTATCGGCGAGCACCTTGCCCAGCAGCGTCTTGCCCGTGCCGGGAGGCCCGGCCAGGATGATCCCCCGGCGGCTCTTGACACCCAGCCCCCTGAGCCGGTCGCGGTTCCGCAGGAAGCCCTCCACGTGTGTGTCTATCACCCGCCTGGTCTTCTCCGGCAGGATGATGCTATCCCAGGTATAGCCGTAGCGGCGTTCGATGATCTCGCCGTCGGCGAAGAACGCCTGGCCCCGGAGGTAGTTGTGCCGGCGTGTGTACTCGGTCCAGCGGCGCAGGAAATCCGAGGCGTCGCGGCTGGACTGCACACCAAGGAGCATGTCATCCCTCAAGGGGCTGTCGCCGTCGGTGGCCGAGACTACCACTCGCTCATCGGGGTAGTGTATGAAAACGTACCCCTGCTGAATGATCCGCCTTGTGCTTCCGTTCACCGAGACGGTCGCCTGGGCCGGCGTGAGCACCTCCCCGCGATGTCCGAAACGTACCGCGCAGGCGATCTGACCTCGGTATTGGTGTGCGAAGGCCAGCAGGCACTCCATCATCAGCTCACAGATTATCTCCGACGTGGTACGGTCCACGGAGTCGTAGTCCGCGCGGCCGCAGAATACCGACACCGCCCGGCGGCTTACCGCCTCGAGCAATGAAAGCTCGGTCGCGGCCTTTGCGGCACGTGCATCCCGGCGGAGCTTGCGGTCGGTCAGGCACTCCCGGGCCTCTCTGTCTGAACGGGGCGCTTCCGCGGCGGCCCCGCGTCGCCTCCTTCTGTTCCTCTCACCTGCCATCTTCCACCTTCGCCTTTCTGCTTTGAGCCGTCGGGTGTGTGTAATCGAAGCTTGTGATTGCTTTCGCGCGTTCCAGAGCCGGTATCGGCGGTTGTCTTGGCGTCCGGGTAGCCGGCGCCTGTTGCCTGCCCGCATGGGCCGGGTTCCCGCTTCTGTCTCCCCTTACAAGCTTTCTGGATAGTTCGGCCATCTCACCAGCGCCAATGCTAAACGGTGGCCATGACAGGTACGGTCGCACCTAGCGGATTTTTTCGGGAAAAATCTTCGCCAATGGTAATTCGCCCTGCTATCGGTTTGGAGTAACCCAAGGCCCACGGGCCGGCAGAGGCACTTTCCACTCAGGGTGGGCCGTTATGTTGACGGCGGGAAAGGCCTCGTATACGCTGATTAACTCATCCCAGAGGCCGGCGGCGGTCGTCGGCCCGCGCCATCCGGGAAGCCCGGGTTGCTCCGGAAAGACGTATGAAACCCTCCCCTGCACCATACCAGTGGGATGCCGACGGCAACCTGCAGATCGACGATCCCCAGGTAGGTTCACGTTGGTGGAATTACCTGTTCAACGACGAGGCCCAACTCAAAGTCGATCCGTTCGGCCAAGGCCGGAGCTGGTCCCGCTATCCGCGGATCCTGCCGTGGGGGCGGGGACGCCGCGACTGCTGGATCCGTTTCTCTGATGGGACCTGCTGGTCTCCCTCGGGCTGGCCAGCGCATCATCCCGACGCCTCGTGGTGCTGTCGGCACGCGCCCATGTGGACCCGTATCGAGGCCCGGCTGGGCGACCTCGAAGTCCACTGGAGGGTTTTCATCCCGGCCGGGGGCCAGCACGAGGTCTGGACGGTCAATCTCACCAATCACGCGGGGATCCCTATGGAGGCCGGTCTGACACACGCCCTGTTCCTGCCGACAGCGGGTTTCATGGGCTCCCGCAGTGACTGGGACCCGCACCGCCGACTCCTCTGGCGTCATGATTTCCCCCACCATGCTGCCTGGGAGGATTACGAACCGCTGTCAAAGCTGGCCAATTATCTGTACCTGCGTCCTCTGGCGATACCCGACCGCTGGGCGGTTTCCGATCCGGACTACTTCGGCGCGGCCCCTCCGGCCGATCCGCCGGTCGGTGTCGTGGAAGGTCTGCCTTCCCGGCAGGGCGCTCTGGACCCATCCTGCGCCGCTACGCAATACGACGTCACCCTCGCCCCCGGCGAGACACGGGCTTACCACTTCATCGCCGGCGCGGCGGTCTGCCTGGACGAGGCAGCGGCCGCCTGCGATGCCATACCCGATCATGACGCGGTGGAACAGGCCCTCGCCGATCGCGTCCAGCAGTGGCGGGAGATCGAAAGCCGCCTGCGCATCGACACCCCCGACCCGGAGATCAACCGCTACGTCAACCGCTGGGCCAAGAAGGAAATCGTCTGGATGTCCCGTCTGTGGCGCAACGGAATCAGCACCCCCTGGCGCAACGAGTTGCAGGACTCGATGGGCTATAGTATTTTCGACGAGAAGGCGGCCCGAGGATTCCTCGACACAGTCACCGCCGCCCAGACCAAGGATGGACACCTCCAGGTCTGGAACACCCGTCCCGGAGAGAAGCCGAATCACCCGCTGGTCGATTTCCGCCACAATGACGGGGGGATATGGCTGATCATCTGTCAGTGTGTCGCCGTCCGCCAGTCCGGCGATTCGGATCAACTGGAACGCCTCATTTCCTGGGGAGACGGGGGCGAAGCGCCCCTTATAGATCATCTCGCCGCGGCCCTGGACCACAGCGCCGGTGATCGCGGCGATCACGGCCTGGTCCTTATGCACGACGGGGACTGGACCGACCCCTTGAACGGACCTGGACGCCAGGGCCGGGGCGGCAGTGGCTGGGCGACGATGGCCCTGGCATACGCTTGTCGCCTCCTGGAGCCACTGGCACGCACCGCCGGACGGGAAGGGCTGGCACAGCGCTGCGGAAAACTCCACGGGCAACTGACTGAAACCGTCCAGCGGCAACTCTGGGCCGGCGATCGCTTCGCCTATGGGATCGACGACGACGGCCGGCGTTTCGGGGACCAGGACGACGGGCGAGTCTGGCTCAACGCCCAGTCCTGGGGCATCCTCTCGGACATCGCCACCGATGAGCAGATCCCCATGATCCGCCGGACTGTCGAATCCCGTCTCATGACACCATACGGGCCGGCCTTGATCGACCCGGTATTCGAGGGGTGGGACCCTCAGGTCGGACGCCTCAGTCTCAAGGTGCCCGGCAGTACCGAGAACGGATCAATTTACTGTCACGCGGCCGCGTTCTGGGCCGCGGCGCTGGCCCATGCGGGCGACCCCGACGCCGCCCTGGACAACCTGAAGCGGATTATCCCGGAACATCCGGACAATCCCTGCCACGCGTGCGGACAGCCGCCCATCTGGCAGCAGAATGCCTGGTTCGGGGACCGCCGCTCGCCGCTGTTCGGCCGCTCCAGCGGCACACTCGGCACGGGGACCGTTCCCTGGGCAGTCCTCACGATCGTCGAGCAGATCCTCGGAGTGAAAGCCACCTTTGATGGCCTGCGTGTCTGCGGCCGGCTTCCTGCCGCCTGGCCCCGCGCCACCGTGACGAGATATTCGGGGGGAAGGATCGAGACCATCGAACGCGCCTGAACCGAAGTCTGAAGCGGTACGAAAAGGAAGACAAAACTGCTGGCAGCGGCAGATCGTCACGGCGGGTGAACTGGCGATATTCCGGTTCTTCTCGTCCCGCCCAACCATCTTCAGGTGTGGATCGTCTGCCCGGTCTACCCTGTAAACAAGGTACCCGGTCTGGACCCTCCCCATAAGGCGATGATACGCGTATCAATAATCCACAAAAGTTACCGGGTTGTCGCCGTTCTCGATCCGCGCCCTCACCTCTTCCTGGAACAGGTCATCGTCCTGGGCACCCTGGGCCCGTTCTGCCCAGCGACAAAGATGTGGCCGCCCACCCGCTCATGGTTGACGGCGTTCTGGGTGAACGCAGACGCCGTTTCCCCATCAGCGAACCCATCCTAAGGGTCCTAGTAATATTTTTCCCGAGAAACAGCACCGCAGCTCAAAGATATCCGCCCCCTCGACTTCCGCGTCGATGCCGTTTCGCATCTTGTCGATCTGGGCATTGACCTCGTTTTCGTTGAGGTCGCGGAACCCCTGATCCGCCAGCACCTCCGCCACTGTGATCACCACCGCCAGCAGCACCGCGGCGGTTTCGTTGCAGGTGTAGATCTGCCCGTCGCCGAGCCGCAGGACGACCATCGGCTGTTAGGAGATATCGTTGGCGAGGCGAAGCCGGGTCGCGGAGTCTATCATGGTCCCACCATGTCCGGACTCTCAGTTCTGCGGCTGGTCCTTTGAGGCGTCGGATTCGGCCTCGTCGCCGACGGCCCTGACAGCCCAGCGGGCGAAACGCATCCGGACGTTGTTGGTCTCGTCAACCTTCACCACA
>PUND01000100.1 GCA_003551645.1 Phycisphaerae bacterium
CCCGGACGGCATAGTCGCTAAGCAGCCGGCGGACGCGGGAGGTCATCTCCATGGCGGCCTTCTCGGTGAAAGTCACCGCAGCCAGGCGGTCGAGCGGGCTTTCCTCGCCGCCGGAGGCCATCAGAAGCTCGGCAAACCGCAGCGTCAGTACCAGCGTCTTGCCGCAGCCGGCACCACTTCGCAGGGCGAGATTTTCGCGGGCTCGCTCCACCGCGGCGCGGCGCTGCCGATCGGTCAGGTCTCGCACGTCAATCATCGTCGTCCTCCGGGCCGTCCCTGAGGTCCAGCCGGAACGAGCTGACCCTGCAGATCTGTTTCATCGGACACCAATAGGGGCACTTCGCCGTGGGCGCAAGGTCGAACCTGCCGGAGCGGATGCCCTCGACGAAGCCGGCGGCCCTGGCCAGGACCTCGTCTCGACGCTCGATGAACTCCTCGTAACTTACTTTGCCGCCGGGGCCAAATCGCCTCAGCTCCCCCTTGCCGCCTATACGGTGGAATTCGCCACAGGCCTCGGCACTGTCGAACAGCACCTCGACGGCGGCCGAGTAGAGCGGCAACTGCAAGCTCCGGCCCTGTTCGATGTCCCTGACCGACGGAAGGGAGCCGGTCTTGTAGTCGATTACAAGCCATTCCGGCTCGGCGCCGACACTACGGTCCATACGGTCAATCCTGCCGTGGATGCGCAGCTTCCCGGCGGATGTCTCAAGCTCGGCCGGCTGGCTACTGCTGGCGGGGTCGGCGTAGCCGTCCGGGCCGTCACCAAGGCCGAACGCAAGCTCCAGGTAAACCGCCTCCGCGTCGGCCCGCTCGCGCAGGGACCTGAGATAGTCGTGCATTTCATCGCGCATCCGGTCGCGCTGGATTTGCCAAAGTGCGGGATAGGGCGGCCGCATCCGGTCGGACTCGGCATTGACGGCCGAGTCCAAGGCCTCTGCCAGCTCCGTTTCGTCAATTTCGCCAAGCCGGACAGGTCCGCCGGCCCGCTCCCTGAGCGTCTCGAAGGTCCGCCGCAGCACGGCGTGTACGAACAGGCCTCGTGCGACCGGCTCCAGGCGGCGCTGCGGCTGGAGGGGCGGCTCGAGCATCAGCACGTGCGTGGCGAAGAACAGCCACGGGCACTGGCCATAGTTGTTTAGCCGGCTCGCCGAGAATACCGCCTCCCGGCCGAACCGGGCGTCCAGGAACTCTAGCAGTTGCGGGTCGCTGATACGACCGTCGAATTCGTTGCGCTCCCGCCCCGTCCATCTGCGGTGGTTGGCCCAGAGGCCGCGAGCGACGATACTCAGTTGTTCATCCGCCTCGGCCGCCGCCCAGCCAAGGGCGCATCGGCCGGGGTCGGAGTAAGGCCCGAACAGTCCCGCGACGGCGGCGTTCAGCGCATCGCGACGGCGGCATATCTCGTCGGCCGGAGGAACGAACCGACCCGGTGGTATCGTCTCGACGCGCCCGGCGTCCGCGGCGGCCTGAAGCCCGCCGAACGGCTCAAGCAGCGACAGAAGCAAAGGGCTGATGCCGGTTCCCTCGTCGGAGCCGTTCGGCGCCTGGTAGCTGAACGTCAGTGTCTTATCCGCCCGCGTGGCGGCCAGGTAGAACAGCAGCATCTCCCTCCGGGCGATCTCGTCGCGGCGGTCCAGCCGGACGCCGGCTCGCGACCACCTCAGCCGGTCGGACTCCTGGATGAGCGAGCTTTCGGTGAACTTCCGGGGGAACACGCCCTCGCCGGCGCCGAGCAGGAATACATGGTCGTAGCGAATCGCCCTGGCATCGAGCACGTCGAGGACATCGACAAGCTCCTCGGTCCTAAGCGCGGCCATGACGACCGCGGACAGCGCCCGGGACAGCTCGGCGGGGTCTTCCGGCGGCGCGTCTATTTCGCCAAGCGCGGCTGCCAGCTCATCCAGCGCCCTCAGGTCCCGCGCGACGGCGCGGTCCGAGCCGGCGTCGCAGGCGGCTTCGCGGAGGTGGAGTTTATCGGGTAAATCGGCTAGTGCGGCGGTGCGGGAGATTTGCTCGCGGCCGGCGGGCGATACCATCTCGAAAAGCGCCTCCAGCATCGCGCCTGCCGAGCGCAGCGTATCGGCGGCGAACCGTGACCGGTCAGCACCCGGCTCATCGTCGTCCTCATCCTTCTGTGCGGTGTCGGACTGCCTGTCGCGGCGGGCGGCCAGACGCTCCGCGGCCAATGCGTAGCTAGCCCTGCCCTGGAGGACGTTGCCCTGCCTGATGACGGCCTCGGCGGCCGCGGCGGTAGTTTCGTCAAAACCGCCAAGTGCTTCGGGGCGGAAGTAGCTGCTCTTGATGACCCGCAGCACATCGTGGGATGTGTAGTCTGCGGCCGGAAGCGCAGCCGCCGCAAGCGCGAAACGGACTATGGGCACATCGGTCAACGGCATTGGCGCAGGGCGGACCGGCACGTCGTGGGCCTCGAATATCCGCTCGACGGCCTCACGGTATGGCTCCATTGAGCGGGCGACGACGGCAATCCGGCCGGCCGGCGTGCCGGAAGCCAGCAGTCGCTTGGCCCGCGTGGCGACGGCGGAGACCTCCGCGTCGATATCCGGCGCGGCGATGATGCTGATTTCCTCCGGCGGCTTGCCGTCGGCGGGTTCGGTAAAGGCCCTGTCCCACATCGCCCGCAGCGGGGCGGCGTCAGGGGCGTCGGGTTGCAGCTCGATCTCAGCCAGAGTGTCGCCGAACACGCCACGGATACTCTCGAGCGTCCGTCCTGTCCAGTGCCACAGCCGGTCGCGGCCGTCGGTATCCAACGGCAGTGTCAGCACTACTTTTCCGGTCAGCCGCGCGAGGTGGGCGAGTATCTCAAGCTGAGTCGGAGTGAAGTCGGTGAATCCGTCGGCCGCGACCAGCCGGACGCCTTCCAGCCCCGCGTCGGCCGGGCCTGCGGCGCCGGCAAGCCGGTCGCGAACCAGCCACATTCGCCCTTCCAGGTCGTAGGTGTCGGTGTTGCGGAGTTCTTCCTGATAGCGGCGGTAGATTTCCAGCAGGTCGCGGCTGCGGCCTTCGCGGCCGACGGCGGCGGCAAGCTCATCCGGCTCGACGGCCGCACGCTTAAGCTCGGCGATCGACATCTCCAGTGCCGGCACAAGCCCCGGCGTCTCGACTATTCCCCCGAGTGCCGCAAGCTCGTCGGCCGAGGCCAGGTCCCGTACTATTCGCCTCAGCAGCAGGTGCCTGCCCAGCGGCGAGAGGGCGTGTATCGCGCGTTGGTCCGTTACGAGGATGCGCCCGGCAAGGGCCGCGAAAGTATGGACCTGGGGCGAGACAAGCACGCCTGTCGGCGATTCATCCAGAAGCCGCCTACGATACCGTTCGACAGCATGGACATTAGGCGCAAGCAGCATGGCGGCGGATCGGCCCACCTCGTCGCTGAGCCGTCGGTAACTCTCCAGCATCGCCCGCGTCTTGCCGGTGGCGGCCGGTCCGCGCAACAGCACCACAGGCGCATTCGCCGAAAAGATACGCTCGACCACATCCCCGTTTCGCGCGGACACGTTCATGGCCATCCATTTTGCCCGCCCGCGGCGTCCGGGGCAACCATCGGCCGCGGAGAACCGGAGTTTGGTTTGGCGGGTAGCAACTCAAGACCGTACCATCTCCGCCTTCGTGCCGATAACTGTTGAAGCGGCTGCCGCGGCACACGTGCAGAGAGGAGCCAATGGGCCAGCAACACAGCGTTGAAACCTGCCGGAAACTGGAGTCGGCCTTTCGCGACGCGAATGTCGAACGTCCGATGCGCCCGCGCCCCTATGAGCCGGGCGAGGAGCTTACCTACGACGTGACGGCCCTAGTGCCTACCGCTTCGGCGAAGGTGCGGTTGCGCGTCGAGAAGTTTGTCGGTGGCGGCTACGCCGGGCAGGTTTACCGCGTGGTTCCGCTGGAGGTGACGCCGGAAGGGGCCGTAAACGGGCTTGCTGTCGGGCGGGTCTGCGGGCTGAAGATACTGGTACCGCCTTCTTCTTTCGCCCTTCGGTTTCGAGACGCCCTTTACTCGGCCGGCTTCCAGGGGACCTTCCGTCCGCAGGTCCACCCGGATGCGGCGCGTGCCGGCGCCCTGTGGCAGAAGTTCGTCCGCCGGGCGGCGGGCATACGTTTCGGCGACGAGCGGTGTGTCTCCGACATCTACGCGACGCTTGTTGACCGTCATATCGGCGGTTGCGGCGAGTTGCGCGAGTGGGTGGAGGGTCGGCCGTGGCGGTTCGAGGTGGATGACCGGCTGCTCGCCCGGCTGCGCTGGCGGCCCGGCGAAGACGACGCCGGCCTCGGCTCGCCGGAATACCGAGCGAAGAAGCAGTTCATGCGCCAACTCGTCGAATTGATGCACCAGATGGGGGCGCCGGAGCTTGCCAGGCAGTATGAGTGGTGGACCTGCAAGAGCCAGCCGAATGTGCTCAAACGCAGCGCGACAGAGGATGACCCGGCGGCTATCCCGACGGCGGTCGATTTCCGCGCCGGGCTGACACTGCTGCCGTTTCTGCCGATGAGTCCGGCGGATGTGAAGCTCATAATCCAGGGCATCGGGCGCGGGTCGCTGGTGCAGTTCGACCGCGGGCAGATGCACAAGCTGGATAGCTTCGTCTCCGAGCACGCCGACGCCTTCGCGGACATGGCCGATTCGCTCGATGAGCTGAAGCGGACCGACCGCGCGTACCGCGAGTCGCTGCCGGATGTTACCCATAACCACATCCGCCTGCTGACACGGCCGAAGCTGTGGTCGAGCATACGCCACGGGGCCGTGACCGGATGGAACACCCGGGGGCTTACCGACGACGCCTGCACCTCACGATTGCGAGCCAGCCGGTTGCTGAGCGTGCTGTTCGCGGTGCTCTGCTGGCTTCGACCGGCCGGGCCGATTGCCGGCGTTGCCGTGCTGCTGAGCGCATGGCTGGGCGGCTGGCTGCAATACTGGGTCTGGGCCTTGTCGGCGGGGCTGGTCTTCGTGGTGCCTCCTGCGGCCGGGTTTGTCAGACGCATCTGGGGCAGGGCGGACTACAGGCGGCACTACGGCAGGATGCTCACGAGCTTCGGCTATTTCCGCCGGGCGTTGAGCGCCAGGATGGCCGAGAAGATCGCCGGCTGGCATCGCGCCGGCAGGGTCAGCGCGAAAAAGGCCGAGCACATCAACGGAAAGACCCTGCGCTTCACGGCGCATTCGCTCCTGTCGGTCCTGCCGGGCAAGCTGCATCGTCTTCTGACCGACGGCGGCTACGCGGCCGAGAAGCTTCGCTATGTGTTCGTTCGGCCGGTGCGGCTGTACTTCAACGCCGAGGCGCGCGAGCAGTGGCTGCGGGAAATGCTCGCCGAAGGGTTGTCCAACGGCATGCTCTCGGCGGAAGACGCCCGTCTCATCGAGCATCGCATCAAGCAGCCGTACATACAGAAGTACCTCAAGTCGCTCGCGGTGCACGTGTGCACTCTGCCTGTGACCCAGCTTGTGGCTCTGATAGTTGCGGGGATATATGTCGTCAGCCGCCCTGACCTGACATGGCAGCAGGCGACGGCGGCCGCCGGCGGGATCATCGTGGCGTTCCAGATAGTTCCGCTGTCTCCCGGCTCGCTGGTCCGCGGGCTTTATGTGCTGTACCTGGTCATCCGGGAGCGGAACCTCCGCGACTACAATATCGCGGTCTTTCTGGGCTTCTTCAAATACGTGGGGTATCTGGCGTTCCCGATACAGATGGCCTATCGCTACCCGGCGCTTGCGCGGTTCATGGCCGGTCACTGGGCCACGGGCGCGGTTCACGTCGTGCCGGTCTTCGGCGAGCGGGGCGGGCTGCTGGAGCACGCCGTGTTTGACGTTTTCTACAACCTTCCTCTGACGCTTCGCCGGCGGATGCGACTGCGCGCCGCACGGCGGGGACTCATGCCAGCACGTGCCTGGCACGTGCTGCCGATCGCGCTGGCGGCGACCAGCGCGCTGGCGGGTGTGGACCTGGCGTTTCAGGCGTTCGCCGGCGGCGTCCCGTCACTTCGGGAGGCATGGTGGGCCGTGATATGGATGCCGCTGCTGACCGGGGCGCTGGTGGCACGGCTGGCCGGCGGGGCGGCCGGCGGCTCGCGGATGGTGATGTCGGTGCTGACAGGCGGCGCTCTGGGAGTGGTGTACGGTGCTTTGAATCAGGCAATGGCGTATCTGGTGTTTCCGCGGCCGGGCCAGTCGGTTACGACGGATGAGATAATCGGCGGACTCATAGGGGCGACGGTGTGGGGTGTGTTCCTGTTCGGTCTGCTTGCCACGGCAGGGGCACTGGCGGCCGAGTTGTGCGTCGGCGAGCCGAAGGATCGGCAACAGGCGCCCGCCGGCGACTTCATAGAGAACCAGGAAACCCCCGAAGCGCAGCAAGCCCGCTGAGGGCATACCTACGCTGGTTCGCGGCGATCTTCGTCCTCATCTGCTCGGAGCAGGTTCCGTGCCCGTCCGATATAGGCGACGCCGCTGGCCACCGTCACCAGCACAGCCGCCCAGACGGCGATGAGCCGGGTTATTATCGCCCACTCGACGTCGGGAAGATTGGCGAGCTGATAGAGCACCGTGCAGATGGCGATGGACTGGACGAACATCTTTATCTTGCCGGCGGGCGAGGCCGGAAACTCCACACCGCATGATTCGCTGTATCCGCGGACGGCCGAGACGATGAACTCGCGGCCGAGAATCGCCACCACCATCCACGGCTGCACGCCGGAGGCCATCCCGCCGGTTATCCAGCCCGGCAGGTCCTGCTCGAACGCCGAGGTCGCGGCGGTCATCCGGTAATTCGCGCCGGCGAGCATGACAAAGGCCCCGACGACCAGAACCTTGTCCACAAAGGGGTCGGTGATGCGACCGAAGGCGCTGGTGAGGTTCATCTTCCGCGCAAAGTAGCCGTCGAGCACGTCGGTGATGCCGGCGGCGATATACATGCCGAAGGCGACGTTCAGCAACACGCCGCCGTAATCCGCTGTGGTCCGGTATATTCCGACCAGCACGAAAAAACCCATCGCCAGGACAATGCGTCCGAGTGTGAGCTGGTTTGGGAGGTTCCATTTCATAGGCGTTGGAAGGCAAGCGGAAGGTTTCAGGTTACTCCACCGGCCGACAGATTATATCGTATCCGTCCCAGTCGTCCACGACGCAGCTAACAAAAACGCCGGCCGGCCTCGGCTCGGTCAGTATGCACCTGCTGTCGATTTCCGGCGCCTGACCGGCATGACGGCCGACGCACAGGCCGGATTCATCCGCTCCGTCAACCAGGACATCGAGGGTCCGGCCGACGGCCTCGCGATTGGCGGCGAAGGCGATATCCTGCTGGGCGAGCATCACCTGCTCGGCTCGCTCGGCGGCGACTTCCGGCGGAACCCGGTCCGGCAACTCCGCGGCCGGCGTGCCCGGCTCCGGGGAAAACGCAAAAACGCCCATCGCCTCGAACCGAAACCCACGCACAAACTCCAGAAGCTCCTCGAAGTCGGCCTCTGTCTCTCCGGGAAAGCCCACGATGAACGTGGTGCGTATTGCGATATCGGGGACTCCGCGACGGAGTTTTCCAAGCAGTGCCTCCACATCCCGCCGTGAGACGCGCCGGCCCATCCGCTCGAGCACGCCGTCGGCGATGTGCTGCAGCGGCAGGTCCACGTAGTTGACCACATGCGGGCATTCCGCGATCGCATCTATCAGCGGATCGGTGAAACGGCGGGGGTATGTGTAGAGCAGGCGTATCCAGTTGGCGCCGGACCGCTCATCCATCAGCCGTAGCAGGCGGGCCAGGTCGGTCTTGTCGGGCAGGTCCATGCCGTAGCTGGTGGTCTCCTGTGCGATGATGTTCAGCTCCACGGCGCCGTCGGCGACCAGTTCCTGTGCCTCGTCCAGGACGACCGACGGCGGCTTGGAGCGGAATCGGCCGCGGATCCGCGGGATGGTGCAGAATGTGCAGTGCTGGGAGCAGCCCTCGGCGATGCGCAGGTAGGCGGTGTGTCGCGGCGTCAGACGGAACCGGCCGGCGTCGGTCGCCGCAGGTGCGGCGTCGGTCGAGATGGCGGAGAACCGTCCCGGGCCGGCAACGGCCCGGACTATCGCCTCACGGTCGTTTACGCCGACGACGGCGTCAACGCCCTCGGCGAGTTCAAATATCGCTTCGCCGTCACGGCTCGGCATGCAGCCGGCGACCACGACTCGCCGCACGCGTCCTTCCTGCTTCAGTCGGACGGCCTCGGCGATGTGCTCCATCGATTCGTCGGTCGCGGCCGACAGGAAAGCGCAGGTGTTGATGAGTATTACGTCGGCGTCGTCCGGCGGCGCGCCGACGACGCAGCCGGCCTCGGCAAGCCGGGCGAGCATTACCTCGCTGTCTATCAGGTTCTTCGGGCAGCCAAGCGAGACAATGGCCACGTTTATCGGCTCTTCGCTCATGACTGGGATAATAAGCAATCACGGCGGATGTGGGAATGCGCCGTCCGCGACGGAGGGCGGGAGGTCGATCGGATTCCAGTTTGACTCCGCTTTGAATGCTCGGGCGCGTATGCGTGTCCCTCGGTTGACTTGGAGCCGGATGTCTCTGTCGCTATTATCTGTGCCCGGTGTATGAGGATACCAAGACAACACGTTCGTCGGTTGGCCTGCGGCCGTTGCGGATAGGTCCGGTGGAGGTTCATCTGCCTGTTGTGCTTGCGCCTCTGGCGGGCTATTCGGACCTGGCCTACCGCCGCATCTGCCGGGAACTTGGCGCCGGCTTCGCCGCGACCGAGATGCTCCTGGACCGAACCGTCCTTTCGGGACGCACCGACTGCAAGCGGCTGACGGCGGGGCATCCGTCCGACCATCCGCTGGCCGGCCAGCTTATCGGGTCCGAGCCGGAAGACCTCGCCGCGGCGGCCGGCCGGTTGGATGCGATGGGCATGGACGTGATTGACCTGAACTTCGGCTGTCCTGTACGCAAAGTGCTGCGTCGCGGCCGGGGCGGGCGACTGCTTGGCGACGCGGACCGCGCCGTGCGGATAATCCGACGCGTAAAGGAGGCCACGGGCCGTCCGGTAACTATCAAGCTCCGTCGCGGCCTTACTGAGGACGATGACGGCTCGGTGTGTCTTAACATCGCCGCCGAGGCGCGTAAGCTGGGTGTCGCCGCGGTCCGCGTACACCCCCGCAGCGTGGAAGCCGGCTACAGGGGCCGGGCCGACTGGTCGTTCCTGGGGCGTGTCCGACGGGAATTCCCCGACTGGACGGTTATCGGTTCAGGCGATGTGCTCACGCCGAGAGATGCCCTGCGGATGCTGGGCGAAACCGGCGTGGACGGTGTGGCCGCGGCCCGCGGGGCGCTGGGTAATCCGTGGTTCTTCGCCCAGGTCGCCCGCCTGGCCGAAGGCGGCGAGCTGGAGCCGCCTGCGCTCTGCGAACAGGCGGCGGTGCTGCGGAGGCACTTTGCTTACGCCGTTGAGGTTCACGGGCCGAGGCAGGCCTGCCGCAGGATGCGGAGCTTCGGCATCCGATATTCGCGGATGCACCCATCGCCAAAAGCTATCCGGGCCGCATTCGTGGCCGTCCGCCGACCTGAGGACTGGCAGCGGGTCGTCGAGGAGTTCTACGACGACGATAGCGATTGGCTAACAGGTTGACCCTGCTACGTGTAGGACCAAGACCACGTATTTTAACCGTGTTGAGGGCTTATTAGCGACCCTTCAGCGGATTATCAGCATTGTTACGGCATGTGGGGCTTGTGGGGCGCGTGGGGCTGTGATAACTTTCCTCGATTTTGCATCGGTGAGCGAGCGGCCCGGACCAAGGATTCCCGACCAATGCCCCGCAGAGACGACATTCACACCATACTTGTCATCGGTTCCGGACCGATCGTCATCGGTCAGGCGTGCGAGTTCGACTACTCCGGCACCCAGGCGTGCAAGGCGCTGCGGGAGGAGGGCTATCGCATAGTCCTGATAAACTCCAACCCCGCGACGATCATGACCGACCCGGAGACCGCCGACCGGACCTATGTCGAGCCGATCACGCCGGGTGCGGTGGAGAAGATCATCGAGCTGGAGCGCCCCGACGCGCTATTGCCGACCCTGGGCGGTCAGACAGGGCTGAACACCGCCGCGGCCGTCTGGGACAGTGGCGTCCTCCAGAAGCACGGCGTGGAGATGATAGGCGCCAACCGGGAGGTCATCCATCGAGCCGAGGATCGCACCGAGTTCAAGAACATCTGCGTATCGGTCGGGCTGGACGTGCCGACAAGCGGAGTCGCCCACAGCATGGACCAGGCCCGCGAAATTTTGCGGGAGGTTCAGCTTCCCTGCTGCATCCGTCCGGCCTATACGCTCGGCGGCACCGGAGGCGGGTTCGCGTTCAATGTCGAGGAGTTCGAGCGCATCGCCGCCCGGGGCCTGGCCGCCTCGCCGGTCAGCGAGATTCTCATCGAGGAATCGGCCCTGGGCTGGAAGGAATACGAACTGGAGCTTATGCGCGACCGGGCGGACAACGTGGTCATCGTCTGCTCCATCGAGAATATCGACCCGATGGGCGTGCACACCGGGGATTCCATCACGGTCGCTCCGGCCCAGACACTTACCGACGCCGAATACCAGCGGATGCGCGATGCGGCGCTGGCGGTCATACGCGCCGTCGGCGTGGAGACCGGCGGCAGCAATATACAGTTCGCCGTCGAGCCGGACACGGGCAGGATGGTCGGCATTGAGATGAACCCGCGCGTCAGCCGCAGTTCGGCGCTTGCCTCCAAGGCCACCGGCTTCCCGATCGCCAAGATCGCCGCCAAGCTCGCGGTCGGCTACACGCTGGACGAGATACCCAACGACATCACGCGTCAGACGCCGGCGTGCTTCGAGCCGACCATCGACTACTGCGTGATCAAGATACCACGCTGGACGTTCGAGAAGTTCCCCGACGTTGACGAGACGCTGACTACCCAGATGAAGTCGGTCGGCGAGGCGATGGCCATCGGCCGGACGTTCAAGGAGGCGCTGCAGAAGGGCATCCGCTCCATGGAGGTCAAGCGGTTCGGCTTCGGGCTGGACGGCTGCGACAAGCACCTCAACGCCCGCCGCGCCGAAAGCGACGAGCGGCTGCGCGACAAGGCCGCCAAAGGTGAACTGGACGTCGAATGGCCCATCGACGCCGGCAAGCTGCACCGCAAGCTGGCGGTCCCCAGCCAGGGCCGGCTCTACTACGTCCGCTACGCCCTAAAGAGCGGCTGGTCGGTGGAGCAGGTCCACGATCTGACGAAGATAGACCCCTGGTTCCTGACGCAGATGAAACAACTGGTCGATTTCGAGCAGGAGCTGGTCGCCGCCGGCGGGATCGAGGCGGCCACGGATGGGCTTCTGCGCCGGGCCAAACAGTGGGGCTACTCGGATATCCAGATCGCGCATGTCTTCTCGTGTGATGAGTCCGATGTCCGCGCCCGCCGCAAGGCATCCGGAATCGAGCCGGGCTACAAACTGGTGGACACTTGCGCAGCGGAGTTCGAGGCCTACACGCCGTATTACTACTCGTCGTACGAGGCCCCGCTGCGACGCGCCGACGGGCCACCGGCCGTGGATGATGAGGCCCGAATTACCGACAAGCCCAAGATAGTCATCCTGGGCGGCGGGCCGAACCGCATCGGACAGGGCATCGAGTTCGACTATTGCTGCGTGCACGCCGCGTTCGCGGCCAGGGAGCTGGGCTACGAGGCGGTGATGATAAACTCCAATCCGGAGACCGTCTCCACCGACTACGATACCTCCGACATGCTGTTCTTCGAGCCGCTGACGCTGGAGGATGTTGTCAACATCTGTGAGCGCCTGAACCGCGCCCCGCTCGGTAGGCCCGGCGGTCTGCTGCATGGCGCGATAGTGCAGTTCGGCGGGCAGACGCCGCTGAACCTAGCCCGCGGGCTTGAGCAGGCAGGCGTTCCGATTATCGGGACCAGCCCGGACTTCATAGACGTGGCCGAGGACCGTCGGCGGTTTGCCGAGATACTGACCGAGCTTGGCCTGACCGCGCCCGCCTCCGGCACGGCCTTCGGCGTGGACCAGGCGCGCGAAATCGCCCTCAAAATCGGCTATCCCGTGCTGGTCCGTCCGAGCTACGTCCTCGGCGGGCGGGCGATGGAGATAGTCTCCGACGAGGCGCAACTGGACGTGTACATGGCCCGTGCGGTCGATGCATCGACCGTAGGGCGAGATCATCCGATTCTCATAGACAAGTTCCTGCCCGCCGCGACCGAGGTGGATGTGGACTGCATCGCGGATTTCGGCCCGCGAACCGACGGGATGCGCGAGAAGAACCCGCGAGCGGTCGTCTGCGGCGTGATGGAGCACATCGAGGAGGCCGGCATCCACAGCGGCGATTCGGCCTGCGCCCTGCCGCCGTTTACGCTCTCGGCCGGCGTGGTTTCCGAAATCGAGCGTCAGGCCCGTCTGCTGGCCGAGCGGCTGGAGGTCCGGGGGCTTATGAACATACAGCTCGCCGTCAAGGACGGGCACGTGCAGATACTGGAGGTGAACCCGCGCGCATCGCGAACGGTGCCGTTCGTATCCAAGGCCACCGGCGTTCCCTGGGCGAAACTGGCTGCGAAGGTGATGGCCGGTGAGTCGCTGGAGAATCTCGGCGTAACCGAGCCGCCGCGGCCGAGGCACACGGCGGTCAAGGAAAGCGTCTTTCCGTTTACCAAGTTCCAGGATGTGGACGTTATCCTCGGTCCGGAGATGCGCTCTACCGGCGAGGTGATGGGCCTGGATATGAGCTTCGCGCTGGCGTTCGCCAAGAGCCAGATGGCCGCCGGCGTGTCGCTTCCGGTTGCCGGGACGGTGTTCCTGTCGGTCTGCGACGCCGACAAGCAGGCGGCGGTTTCAATCGCCCAGCGTCTGGCGGGGATGGGCTTCGACGTGGTCGCCACCGCCGGAACCTACGCCGCGATAGCCGACGCCGGCGTCCGCGCGCGGCGGATACCGAAGCTTCAGGAAGGCCGGCCCAACATAGCCGACATGATAACCAACGGCGAGGTGCAGATGCTCATAAACACGCCCACCCGTCGCGGGCCGACCACAGACGAGGGGCGAATACGGACGCTGGCGACGCTGTATGAGGTGCCGCTGATAACCACCATCACGGCCGCCCGCGCGGCAGCCGACGGAATCGCCGCCTTGCGGGCCGGCGCCGCCGGAGATGGCTGGGGCGTCCGACCTTTGCAGGATTACTTCCCCTTGGCCGACAAGCCATAGGAGATTGTCGGGCAAGTACCTGCATGCCGGCTCTAAGCAGGGATGCAGGGGATGCATGGGATTTATCACCAAGTTCACCAAGTCCACAAGGGTCACGAGGGATGAATACTGTGGCGAGAGTTAAGCCGCATTCGTCAAAAGCTTAGCACGGATGAACACGGGTAAACGCCGATATATAAACGGCTGGAGCGACGCCCGACGGCGCCGGCACACCTCCGGGGTGGCCAACTCGATTGTCTCAAAACCATTACGACTTGTGCATCTGTGTTTATCCGCGTTTATCCCTGCCCAAAATCATCCCTGGAGCGACTACGGCAACGGGCGGATATCGCAAAGACATTTCGCCTTCGTGGGCGTTGTGGTCTTGGTGAGCTTCATGATGCCGCTTCGGACGGCCCATGCAGCGCATCGGCTTTGACGCCGCTTTGGATTGCCGACCTACGGCGGAAGCACGAAAACCAAAACCCTAAACAAATCCGAAGCACGAAGCACGAAACCCCGGGCGCCGGCCACTGTTGTTTCCTTAACAACCATCCCGTGCATCCCCTGTATCCCTGCTTTCTATCAGCATAATATGTCCGACCTACCGGCAGCGGACGATCACATCATATGTCTGACCCGGCTCGTGGGGCAGCAGCGGGCCGTCTATCGGCTTTCCGTTGACCTCTATGGACTCCAACCGGTTTCCCGGCCCGGCGGCTTCGCGGAGATAGCGTAGTCTGTAAACGGAGTTGCGGAAGGTGCGGGTCAGCCGGCAGTCGGTCCATTGAGGCGGCAGGCACGGCCGGACCTCAAGCCCCTCCATCGTTGGCTTCAGTCCGAACAGCCCCTGGATGACCACCGTTACCAGCCAGCCGGCCGAGCCGGTTATCCAGCCGGCGCCTGCCTCGCCGTAGCGGTAGTGTTTCAGCCCGCCGGGGCCTTCGGCGTAGTAGGAGTTCGGGATGGTGAACGGCTCGGCGGTGGCGACGTTGCGGGCGGGTCCGAAGGGCAGGATTCTGACCAGCGACTCCCAGGCCCGCTCGCCGCGGCCGAGTAGGCAGTCGGCATAGGCCTTGAAGACGTTGGCGTGGACGTATATTCCGGCGTTGACGTTCTCTCCGGCGCGGATTGCGCTGACGAAACCCACATCCTGCCGGAATCGCGTATAAGGCGTGTCTATGGTCCTGCATCCGATGGGCGAATCGAGCCGCTCATCGACGGCTCGCATCGCCTCGACCGCGCGTTGTTGGGAGGCCACGCCGCTGATGACCGCCCAGCATTGAGGGTTGAGGAAGCAGCGGGCTTCGTCGTTTTCGGCGCTGCCGAGCAAATCGCCGGCGTCTGTATATGCCCGCCGATACCAGGCGCCGTCCCATGCGTGCTCTTCGACGCACCCGGCCAGCTCGGCTGCCCGTCCGCGGGCCTGGGCGGCGTCGTCGGTTTGCTCTATCAGATCCGCAAGGAACGCCTGCTCAAGCAGTGCCAGGTGCAGGGCCATCGACAGCCACACACTCTCGCCCTCGCCGCCGGGGCCGACCCCGTTCATCACGTCGTTCCAGTCGCCGCTGTGCATCTTCGAGAGTCCGTGCCGGCCGCGGTCGTTCCAGAGATACTCATTCGCCCGGCGGACGTGTTCGTACACGCTTGCGGCGCCGCCTTCCCAGAAAGGCGCCTCCCGGTGGAGAAGCTCCGCCCGCCCGGCTTCGCGGACCATTGTCGCGGCGGCAAGGGCTATCCACACCGGTGAGTCGGAGTAGTCCTGTTCGATAAGCTCGCCTTCGCACCATGCGCGCGGGGCGAGGCCGTTGTGGTGCTGGTGGGCCAGAACCTGCATGAACTTCGCCCAGGCGGCGTCGAAATCCACCGCGGCGTAGTTGGCGGCGTCCTGGCAGAGATCGCGGAAGCCGTTGAAATAGACCCTCGCCCAGGTGGCGTTGAAGCGGAGCTGGTGCTTCAGCCAGCGGTTGAACAGCAGATTGAAAGTGTCTTCCGGTGTGCGTATCTCCGGGGCGGCGACGCGGCGGATTGCGTCTTCAAGCACGGCCTGGCATTCGGAATCGATTGCGCCTTCGGCAAAGAACCGCTCCTTGAGTTCGGCGATGTGCTCGCCGCCCCGATGCGCTCCGGCGATGGCGTCGATGCGGCGCGACTCGCCCGGCGCAAGCTCCACTGTGGTCTGGAGGGCAAAGGTGATGGACTCGAATTCGCAGATACTGTTTGAGCAGCCGCGGCCGGCGACCAGGGCGTCGGGGCGGTCGTATGAGCCGTATGCGCCGGTGAAGGCCCGCTTGCAGGCGTCGTAGCCGCTTACGGGCGCATCAATGGTGAAGAAGCCGTCCTCGGTCCTGCCGACCGTCTCGTGGGAGTACCAGCTCCCGAAACGGACGACGTTTGAGCCGATCAGTGCGTCCATCTCATCGTCATAGGCGGCATGGGCAGCCGGCAGCGACCCCTCGTGCTGACCCGGGATGTTGGTGTGGAAGCACAGTATGACCTTCAGCCGTCTCGGCCGGTCGCCGACGTTGCGGAGCGAGAATGTCCACAGCTCACACGGCTCCCGCCGCGGCACGAATATCCGCCAGCGGGACGCCAGCGAATCGTGGGTCTGTTCGATGGTCGTGCAGCCCGGCTCGTGCGTGCAGCGGAAATCCGACGGCGCCTCGTCCACCGGCAACCCGGCCGCGGAGAACCACTCGCCGCTATCGACGTCCAGCAGATAAGCCCGGCGGTCGGATACCAGATTCACGCGTCGTCCCTGTTCGTCCTGCTGAAGTGCACGTCCCTGGGCCGTCTGGGAGACGATGCTCAGGAACTGGTCGTTCCACATGTAGTTCAACCACGGCCGTGGGGGAGCGGCCGTAGTGATGCGAAAGCCCCTGCCTTCGTTGACAAACTCTCCGTTTTCTAACATGGCGTCTCCAGTCCTGAAGTCAGATGTTCCTGCTTAGCGAAAAGGACGTATGAAGAGGCATGGTCTGGGCTGCGTCGCAATAGTCAGGGATTCCACAGGTCCCGCCACATCTCGCTGAAGGCCTCGCGTATGCCGTTGCGCCTGTACGGCTACATCCTCCCGGCCATTATGAGCTGACCGTCTGAGTCGAACTGCACGCGCAGCGGCCACATGCTCTCGACGCCGCTGGAGTCGCGAGAGTAGCGCATGTCGTGGATGCAGATAAGGTGCAATCCCTCGATGCGTCGGTACTCCGTTCGCAGCCGGCCCTGGGCGAACCAGTCGTAAATCTCACATTCGCGCAACTCGCTGGCCATGCGGGTCCACTGGTTGTCCGGTTGCTTGCGGACGCGGCTTATCTGGTCGGGCGTGGGCGGGTCCTTGCGGAAGTGATGCACTCGGACCGCTATCCACTCATCTTCGGTCTCAAGCACGACCCGCCACAGGAAGATGGTCGGAATCTGCGGGTAGGCCTCGGCGCTGACCACGTCTGTGATGCCGGTGGCCTGCTTTGCGATATCAACCGCCCGGTTGTGCATTATTCTGCCGGTAGCGAGGTAGCCCATCGCCAGGGCGAAACCGAGCCAGCCGATAACCAGAGTAGAGCGGACGGCCCGTCCGCCGCGGGCCTTGCGGACCAGGTAGCACAGCAGCAGCGTAAGTATCAGCAGGGGGGTGAAGATAATATCAACGATAGGCACGGCCACCAGCGAGTAGCGCGTGCTGGTCAGCGGTGAGAAAAGCTGCGTCCCATAGGCGGTCAGGTAATCCAGCGGCGCATGTGTCAGCCAGGCCACCAGCAGGCAGGCATAGAGGAGGAAGAACCCCGGCCGCTTGCGCCCAACGGATGTGCCCATGTGGCGGGCGACCTCCGGGTGCGTCGTCAGATCAGTCGCCGGCTGCGGCTTGTTGTCGCTGGTCAGCCGACGGCGGAAGTACCACCATCCCATCGCTATAGGCAGCACGAAAAGGGGCGCCAGCAGAAGCGAATGGCTCGGCCCGCGGTGGACCTGCGTCATGGTGAACTCGTCCACCTCCGCACCGCTGAGAGAAAGCAGCGGCGCGATAAAGAAGTCCAGGTCGGGCGCCGTCGCGGCCGCGAAGGCGAGCCAGCTCGCGTCGCGTCCTATCTTCTGACGGAAGCCCAATTGTGCCGCCGTCGCTCCCAACAGGCCGTGTGTTATCGTGTCCATCGTCTTATTCAGCGGTTTTCGGTTAATTGGTTGATTGAGGCCGTCCAGTAATTCTGATACTTCTTATATCGCCAGGCGCAAGAGAGTTGCAGTATGTCAGCCCCGAAGGGGCGACAGGAAATAGCCGGGGGCGTCAGCCCCCGGAAGTCTTAGCCCCGAAGGGGCGACAGAGAGTTTCCACGGGCGCGCGACACTGTCGCCCCTTCGGGGCTTCCGGCCGTGAGCGCCCTTCCACCGGGGCCTCACGGCCCCGGCTAATAACTGCCGGTCCTTCGGACCTCCGGTCGGCCGTTGTTGAAGCATCGGCTCCGAGCAGTTCTGCACTTCTGTCGTAAGTCATTAACACACTTGCCATGGATTACTGGACGGCCTTGGTTGACTGGTTGATGCGGCTTACCGGCTCCTGGCTCCTGGCTACCCGCTGTCGCTCATGTATGCCCGACCTCCCTGCTTCGCCCTGCGGGCTACGCAGGGCGGGACCGGCTACCGGTTCCAGTGTCGGGCAGGTATGCCCGACGTACTTCTGCCCATCGGCTCATCTGCTTGACTGCTCAA
>PUND01000055.1 GCA_003551645.1 Phycisphaerae bacterium
CCTCCGGTCGGGACTGTCTGCGGTTTCGCCGGCGCTGCGGATCCCAGCGGCGCTCGCCGTCCGGACGCTCGCTCTCCCCGTCCTCCCGGCGCATCCGACGGCGAGGCGCCGGGCGGTCTTCGTCGGTCGCCCTGATCCTAGGTGGCCGCGCCTGATGAAGCTCCATCTGTATGCGCTGCTCGTCGGTCAGGACGTTGTGGACGATTTGCTGGTGGGCGTTCTCCAGAATGCGGCTTACCTGCTGTTGCTGATCCTCGGACAGGTCAAGCCGGCGAAGCGCCATCAGCGCGGATATCTGCTGGTTCATGCCACCGCGGTCGGCCCGTTGCAGGCGGACCTGCTCGCGGCGGGCCTCCATTGCCTGCTGCATCGCCTGCCGCATCTGCTCTCTCTCCTCCTCGGTCAACTGCCGGGGACTATCCGTCTCGGCGTCTTGTGTCCGGGCCTGGATGCGGATCCTGCCCCGGGCGCCAGGTTCGGTTTCCTGCTGCTCATCCTGGGCAAGGGCCGTCGCGGCCAGCATGCCCGCCATCGCCAGCGACGTCAGTAAAACGGCCAGTCTCTTCATGATTCTCTCCTGTCCTCGCTTCCCGCACGGAAGCCGGGCTGTCATTGCCCGCTGCTTCAGCCGCCTACACAGGCGCCGGCGGGCCGACAGGATAAACGCCGGCGCCGTGAATCTATTGCATGCAATCTGCCACAACCGCGCCGCTGGACGACGGCCGACGGCCGGGATATGGTAAAAGCCGACTGGAACCAGGAGCTTTCGATGGCAGGGCGATATCCGACATTCGACCGTGGCCGACTGAAAATACTGCCGCTGAGCCGGCGGGAACACCTCGTCACGCTCGACGATGTCCTACAGCCGGGGCGGGCCGATATGTCGTTCAAACATCCGGACCTGCCGGCCCTGGCCGAGGCGATCGCCGCCGCACGCGCCGACGGCTCGGCCGTGCTGCTGATGATGGGCGCGCACGTGATAAAGCAGGGGCTGAGCAGGTACATTATCGACCTTATCCGCCGCGGGTGGGTCTCGCTGGTCGCCACCAACGGGGCGTGCGCGATACACGACTGGGAGCTTGCCAGAATCGGAGCGACCTCCGAGTCGGTGCCGGAATACATCACCGACGGGCGGTTCGGGCTGTGGGCCGAGACCGGCGAGATAAACGATGTGGTAAACGCCGCCGCCGGCGGGGGCGAGGGCTTCGGCGAGGCCGTGGGAAAACACATCACCGAGAGTGACTGGCCGCACAGGGACGTGTCGATCTTCGCCGCCTGCTGGGAGGCGGGCGTGCCGGCGACGGTGCACGTCGGCATCGGCTACGACATCCTGCATGAGCATCCGAACTTCGACGCAGGCGCCGCGGGCGAGTGCAGCGGCAGGGATTTTCTGGTGTTCGCTCATGAGGTGGAGCGGCTTGAAGGCGGCGTGGTGCTCTGCTACGGCTCGGCCGTGATGGCGCCGGAGGTGTACCTGAAGGCGCTTTCAATGGCCAGGAACGTCGCGGCTCAGCAGGGCCGGTCCATCAGCCGGATTACCTCAGCGGTGTTCGACCTGGTGCCGCTGTCGGGAGACCTGACCGCCGAAGCCCCCAAAGACACGCCGGAATACTACTACCGGCCGTACAAGACCGTCCTGGTCCGCACGGTCCGCGACGGCGGCAGGGGGCTGTATTTCCGCGGCGACCACCGCGCGACGCTTCCGGCGCTGCACCGGGAGCTTACACGCCGGATTCAGACCTGACCGGCGAGGCCGCCACGCTCCAACGGCCCGGCCGCCGGAGTGAAAGCGACCGGGCCGTGGCTTGGCCGCGCCGTTGTCATGCCGCAGCCGGCTTGCCGGGCCGCCGCTGCCGAAAGCTTTCGAAGGCGGCCTGCGCGGGCTTGCCTGATGGGCACAACCGCGTATAATGGCCCTGTGCGATGCCGGTCCGGCACCGACCGACGCGCAACAAAAGAATAAACGCCTCGGGGCGTGGCGCAGTTTGGTTAGCGCGCTTCACTGGGGGTGAAGAGGTCGCTGGTTCGAATCCAGTCGCCCCGAGTGAAAAGGCCCGCTTCGGCGGGCCTTTTCACTAGAGAGCAGAGCAGAAGAAAGGAGTCAGTAGAGCAAGCGGCTGGGCCTCGGCCCGTGCCGGATGCTCACCACCGGAGGGACGCTCTCCTCGCTCTCCTTTCTACTTTCTTGCCGCTCGGCTACCATCGGGGACACGAGAGAAGCCCGTGGCCTTCATGTGCGAGAACCTGCGGGCCTTTCGGAAGATACCGCGAGCAAGCAAGTTGCTCATCCTACGGACTATGGGCGTCGTGCGATGACAAAGCACCACATGCCGGCGGCGATGGTCCGGAAGCGTTCTATGCGGAAGCCGGCGTCTTCCAGTGCTGCGGAGAGTTCGTCGCGGCCGAAGGGCACGTGCCGCCAGAAGCGGTTCAGCAGCAGCGGCGAGCCGCCGAGCAGGGCCTCTGAGAAGGCGAACACGCCGCCGGGGGGCAGCAGGCGGTATGTCTCGGCCAGCGCGGCCGGCCAGTCGCGGATGTGGTGCAGCACGCCGAAGAGGAACACGGCGTCAAAGCTCGCGTCGGCAAACGGCAGGTCGGCGGCGTCCGCCTGGAGCAGTTCGATTTGGGATGTGTCGGCGCCTCTGGCCCATCGCGGGGGGCTGGCGAGCATCCGCCTGGCACGGCGGAGCATGTCCGGGTCTATGTCGGTGCAGACCAGCCGGTCAGGGTGGAGCCGAGCACTAAGAACCATCGCCCCGACTCCGTTGCCGCAGCCGATTTCAAGGCAACGCGGGTTGGGCGGCAGGTGCAGGCGTGGCAGCAGCCGCGGGGCCTCGATGCGCCTCAGCAGCCATGCCCGTATCCGGGTGCTCAGGAGCCATCTTTCGAGCGGTCGCATTCGCATGTCGGACACCTTTTTTCGGGCCGTCTGTGCCCCGTGCGGTGGGCGAAATCGGCGCCCGGCCCGGGGCCGGAAGCGGGCGTGCCGGGGCCATCGTGGTCGCCATCGTCGCTAATATCTTTTTTATCTGGACTTACATTGCGGACGGTAGGCCCGCCGGTTGCCCGGATGCATAGGCCCGGACTGGCCTTAACTGGTACGGAAAATTCATTCTATGAGCCGGAATTACCCTTGTCAGTTACGGACTTAGGGGTATAATGGGATACAAGTACCAGCCGGATAGCTCATGCTCAAACACCAGCATGTCGCTCGATACTGAGTGTCGGCATGATGGCGACCGGTTTACAACCGAATCTGAGGCCGCGGGATGCTCGCCCGCGGCGGGAAGATGCAATCGCTGGCTCGGCGACATTTGGTGCCGCGGCATAGCTCGAAAGAGCACCGACCGCGTGCACAACAGGAGGAGTAAAGATGTCAATACGGCTCGTGATGGGAGGAACGTGGCGGCCGGTGCTGATTATGGCCGCATTTCTGATTGCGGCGTCGCCCGCTTCGGCGGCGTTTCTTGAAATAAGCGCCGACTCGGACGACCTCGACCAGCCCGGTGCGCCGAACAGCGGTGCCCCGGAGTTTTTCCCGGACAACGCATACGCATGGTCGGCCGACCCCGAGGATATGCTGGGTTCTATGAGGTCGTTCACGCTGGATGTTTGCACGGAGACTGACCTCCCCCCGGGATACGATAAGATTGTTGATGTGGAGATGTCGCTGTGGCTTAATCACGGCGCCGTCGGGGAGGTATTCGCGAAACTTGAAAGCCCATCAGGTACGGTGATAACCATTATCAACCGTCCGGGTTTGTCGGGGGCGGCCGACGGCGAAGGTCGCACAGGCAACAATGCCCGGCTGTCGCCGGATGTGGAATTCCGGTTCTATGACGACGCGTCAGTGTCGGCCGAGGAGATGGGCAAAGACCTGACCGGGATCGAGTCTGCGTATGTTCACGACCGAAGCGGCACGGAGTATGCCCCTTATGCCGACGAGTCGATTCACGACGGCGGGTTCGCCGCCTTCACGGGCGAGGATCCCGATGGCACATGGACTCTGTATGTCGCCGATACGGCACAGACATGGATGGGCGGAATAGATTCGGGGCAGGGAGGCGAGCTGCACCGGTGGAAGCTTGATATCACGGTCATACCCGAGCCGGCCACTCTTGCTGTATTTGGGATGGGCGGCGCGCTTCTGGCGGCGCGCAGGCGCAGCCGGCGGGGTCTGCCCACCGGCTGAACCAATTGAAATAAAGGGAACCGGCCGGAGCCGTTTCCGAGCTTTCCGGCACCGCGCCGCCAAAGGCGGGGCGAGGTTACGAAGGAAGCAGTTGATGAACCGCCTCTACTTCACGAACGTTGCCATCGACCGGCTGGAGCACGATGGTACCGGGGTGTACAAAGATTCCCCGGTCGGGAAGCACCACGAACCATTCGGGAAGATTATCGGACGAAGCATCCTCAAAGGATCCCTTCGTCCGGCTCGGCTCGCTCGCCTGGGCCTGGGCCTTTGCCAGCCGCTCCTGGCGGTTGCGGGTTACTTCCGCATAGTGGCGGAACATGTTCTCACCGAGATGATCGCCCGACCCGAGACTTGCGCCGGGGTTGGACGATACGACGGCCGGCTCGCCGTTGCCTGCGTAGGCCTGGCTTGCGCCGCATCCGAAAAGAACAGCCGTCAGCGTGACGGCGACAACTGCAATTGGGACTGTGCGTGTCATGATCGGCGTCCTTTCGTAGGTAATGTAACAGAGAGCCCTCCGACTCATTCACAGAGCACATCGGTCTGGTTTCCCGGAGACTGAAGCAGGGAAAAGGGAAAATTTGGTTATCTGCGTTAAGAAAGGCGGAACAGACATATGAAAAGGGAAAAACAGGTCACTGGCCCGGGTAAAGGTCGCCTGTTGATATCGGTGGCGGTAATGTCTCTTGCGGTTTTGTTGGCGCCGGCCGGCGTTGCGCAGGCCCAGCAGGAACAAGCCGACGACGAGATCTTCTACCCGATCAGCGACTTCGAGCTTCGTTACGTTCGCGAGCATCCACAACTGCCCGAAACAGATGAGTTGATGAGCGTCGCTGTGCGGCTGGGCCGGGTGAACGAGACGACGATGGTGGCCCCGCAGCAAGCCGAGACGGCGGTCGAGTACACCATTGCCGAACTCAGTGACGGCACGGTCCGGCGATACTCCCCCGAAGCGCTGCAGATCATACTGCAGGCGCTCAGCAGTGAATTCATGGGTCGCGGCTTCGCGGGCGTCTTCGTGGCGCCCGACCCGCTGGAGATTACCGAGGACGGCATCGACGAACGGCCCGAGGAGCAGACCTCCCTGCGGATCATGCTTGTGGTCGGCGTCGTGGATGAGACTCGCACGCTTGCCCGCCGCGAGAGAATCCCGGAGGATGAGGACAGGGTCAACCACCCGCTGCATCAACGGCTCAAGACCGAATCGCCCATCCAGCCGGGTGATGTGCTCCGACGCAAGCCGCTGGACGAATACGCTCTTCTTCTGAGCCGGCATCCCGGCCGACGGGCGGATGTGGCGCTGTCGCCTTCCGTGGAGCTTGGGGGGGTGACTCTGGACTACATCATCACCGAGGTCAAGCCCTGGCTGGTATACGCCCAGGTTTCCAATACCGGCACCGAGAATACCGGCAGATGGCGTCAGCAGTTCGGTTTCAGGCATTATCAGCTCACCAATAACGACGACATCCTGTCGGTCGATTACTCCACGGCGTCGTTCGACTCCTATCACTCGGTGATGGTAGATTACGATTCAAGACTGGGCAGCAGCAACGTGCTCAGGTGGAGAATCTTTGGCGACTGGAGCAGTTACACCGCCGACGACGTGGGGCTTTTCAGAGATACCTTCGAAGGCCGGACATACCGCGCCGGCGGCGAGATGCGCTGGAACTTCTACCAGGACGGCCCGCTGTTCCTGGACACAGGCGCGGGGCTGCGGTTTGAGCACCATAGGGTCTGGGACACCATCCCCTTCACCGACAGGGGAAGGGAAGCGTTTCTGATTCCGTATCTGCTGCTCAGGGCCGA
The DNA here is from genome assembly GCA_003551645.1 of Phycisphaerae bacterium. Taxonomy (GTDB): domain Bacteria; phylum Planctomycetota; class Phycisphaerae; order SM23-33; family SM23-33; genus PUND01. The sequence goes on from PUND01000055.1 coordinate 6,002, forward strand.
GCGTGTAACGGAAGTCGCCGCCTTCCACGGTTCTTTGACGGCGGAATGGCAGCCCCACTGGCTCAACAGAGTGGGCATGGACGACATGGCCACCCTCGGACGCCCGCAGGCGGACGACAGTTGGGTTCGGCTGATGTGGGATGTGTCCCAGTCGGTGTATTTGGAATGGCTGCTGGACCCGGACGCCTGGTATGACATCGAGACCCCGGAGACATCGACCCTGGCCCATGAGCTTTACGTTCGCGGCGCCGGCCAGACCGCCTTCGGTAGGCGAACGATGCCTCAGCATGAGAAGGCCGTCGGCGGACTGTGGACGGTAAGGGGATACAAGCAGTCGGCTTCGGCCGGCGATGAGGTTCTGTCGGGCACGGCCGAGTACCGTTTCCATCTGCCAAAGGCGCTGGGGCTGGAGGCGGAGCCGCGAACGATGTTCGGTCAGCCGTTCCGCTTCGCGCCGCAGCAGGTGTACGGGCCGACCGACTGGAACCTGATTCTCCGCGGGTTCCTGGACGCCGCGTATGTGAGGCGCAACTCCGGCAGGATGATATCGGCCGATAGCGACAGTCTCGTGGGCACGGGTATCGGCATGGAGTTTCAGTATCGACGGAACGTGACGTTCCGAATGGACTGGGGCATAGCACTGAGTGAACTGGAAGACCGCGTCTCACGCGGGTCTAATCAACTGCATTTTGCGATAACGGTGCTTTACTAAGCACAGGAGGAAACCATGATAACACTGAACAGAACAATGATGGGGCGTGCGATGTCGGTTGTGGCGTTCGCGTTGCTGGCGTGCCTGCTTCTGACGGGCGACGCCGCGGTGGCGGGGCCGGAGAACCCCACGGTCCGGCACGGACAGGCGAGCTTCGAGACCAGCGACGGACACACCGACATAACCGCGAGCAATAACGCGGTTATCGACTACAGCAGCTTTAACATAGGCGTCGATGAGTCGGTGCGGTTCATTCAGCCGCATGAACGGGCCCGCGTGCTGAACCGGATACTCGGCGGCTCACCGTCGAATATCGAGGGTGCGCTGACCGCCAACGGGCACGTGTACTTCGTGAATCCGGCCGGGGTTTATTTCGCCGGTACGGCCGAGATCGATGTCGGCGGTCTGCACGCCGCCGCCGGCCACATGTCCGTGGATGACTTCGTTGACGGTGTGGACCGGTTCACCGACCTCCAGGGCGAGGTCGTCAACGCCGGGACAATCGAGGCCGACACCGTCGCCCTGATGGGCCGGAGCGTCACCAATACAGGTACCATCGACGCCGGCAGAGTGCTGGCGCTGGTGGCCGGTGAAGAGGTCCATCTGTTCGAGCAGGGCGGGCGCATCACCGTGCAGGTGGACGGGTCGAACCTCGGTGACGGCGGTTCCGCCCGCTCGGGCGAGAAAACAGACGTCGGAGTAACCAACGAGGGCGAACTCCACTCCGGAGAGCAGGTGACCCTCGGCGCAGGAGATATGTACTCGCTGGCCATCCGCAACCGCGGCAAGATAACCGCCTCAGGCGGTGACGTCCGCGCCGTCGCCAACGATGGCGACATCTCGCTGGCCGACGGCAGCGAGATATCGGCCGCCGGTGAGGGCGACGCCGACGGTGGTGAGGTCATCGTCAACGCCATCAGTGGAACCACCCGCTTCGAGAGCGGCTCCCTTATCGACGTAAGCGGCGGGCCTGACGGCGGCGACGGCGGCTTCGCCGAGGTTTCCGGCGAGCAGGTCGGCTTCCACGGTACGGTCCTCGCCGACGGCGAGAATCTCGGCACGCTGCTTATCGACCCCTGGAACATCTTCATCCAGGAGGATCCACCGGCCGACCCGGGCGACGGGAACGTCGCTCCGTCTGCGCTGGCTGCGAGCACCGCCGATATAAACATCCTGGCAGAAAACTCCATATTCGTCGAGGAAGAGGTAAACCTCGTACATAACAACAACGTCAAACTGGAAGCGGAACTCTCCGACATTGTTTTCAACGCCCGGTTCCTCGGAGCGAGAAACCTGACCGCCGATGCGGGCAATGAGGTTGTCTTCAACGTGACTTCGGCCGGGCCGGGCGATTCGATCGTCCAGACCAGCGGCCGGCAGCGGTACCTCAGCCCGGTCGTCCTGAATACCGACACGGCCCTGAGCACCGTTTCGGGCGGCGGTATCGAGTTCCACGACACGGTACGGAAGGGCCCGGAGGCGAGCACGGCCCGGCTGGCTCTTGACACATCGGGCGTTACTTTCGCCGGCGATGTGGGCGGGGCCGACGACGAGACCGCTCTTACTGCGCTGTATGTGTTCGGGACCTCCAATATAGGCGCCGATTCCGGCACCGGCCCGGATGTCACCATCCGGACCAGCGGAGAGCAGGAATATTACGGCAACGTCAACCTGTACGCACACACGCACCTTATAGCCGAGGATGAGGCCGACGGCATTGTGTACTTCGCGGCGGAGATCGATAACTTCCGTGAAGGCGTCGAGCTGGGTCAGGAGGCGAATCTGCTGATCGATGCCGGGATCGGTGCGTGGTTCGACGGCTACGTCAGCGAGCGGACGCTGGTCGGTTCGCTGAGGGTAAACGGTGCGACTCTTATGAACGCCGGCAGAATCGCAACCGCTCGCGACCAGATTTACGACGGACCGGTGTACCTGCTGACCGACAGTGTCGCCGTCAGCACACGCGGCGATGTCCGCTTCCTGGGCCCGGTCGGGACACTTAGTTCGGAGGGGGAAAGCCCGGGGCTTATCGTCCATGCGGAGAAGATCAACCCGTTCTTTCAGGAGCCGGATAATATCGACGAACTTGACCCTGTGGCGGCCATGCGCAACGGCGATGTGCAGTTCGCCGGCGACGTCGGTGGCGGTATGGATCGATTGGTTCCCGGCAACGGCGATCAGGTCGTGACCATGGGCGAAGGCGGCCCGGATATGGAAATGGGTCCGCTGGGACACCTGTATGTGTTCTCGGCGGTTAACAACGACAACCCGGATATCCCCGGCGACACCCAGCGAGGCGTGATAACCTTCGGCGGAAACGAAGACCCCGTCGATGAGATTAGCGTCAACGTCATCGGCGACATCCTGCTGAACCCCGGCGGCGACCAGACCGGTTCGCCCCGCGATTGGGACCACGGTACCGGCTACGCAAACGACCTGACCAGCGTTCCGACCATCGCCACAATCGCCAGCGCCGACGGCGATATAGTGTTCAACACCACCGAGGGCAACTTCATCATGGGCGGTACCGACGCCGGCGCCAACAAGCTGACCTCGCTTGGCAAGCTAACAATAAATGCTCCCTTCGGCTCGGCCGTCGTCGGCGACCTCAACGCCTTTATCAGCACCGTCGATGAGGACGACCCGGTGAGCATTTCCGTAACAGCCGAATCGATGACCACGACGAGGTTCCTGAACCGTCCGGCCGGCGAGGTCCGCATGCCGGATGACTCGCTGGTCGAGGATGAGGGAATCGACATCGTCTGCCAGCGGGCGTTCAGGTTCTACGAGACCGTCGAGGAGTACGACCCCGCCCGCGGCGGACCGCCGCGGTTCGGAACGCCCGAACTCGACCCGGACGAAACCGGCGCCGTCAGCGAAGCGGGCTGGCAGATTATTGAGAACGTCAACCTGACTCTGTCGGACTTCGTGATGCCCTACGAATTGACCGATGGCCCCGATCCCAACGATCCGAACGCGCCGCTGGACGCGGGCCGGCCGATCGTGCTGGACCTGACCATAATCACCCCGGACGATCCGGTCGTGACGCTGGCAGATCCGGCCGGCGCCATACTGGTCGATCCGCTGCCTTTTGAGGACCGCATAGTCCGGGAACCGCTGCTGGGTCCGGATCAGCGGGCGGCCGCGGGCGAGATGCTGGCGATGGGTACCCGAGACCTGACGCCGGATGAGTACGCCCAGTTCATGCCGGGCAGGCAGAGCTACAGCGATTTCCTGCCGGTCGGCATTGAAGAGGATGCGCCCCTGCGTCCGGTGGCGCTGAACCGCGTCCGCAGGGCCGACGCCATCCGCGTCCTGGAGCAATACGACGCCCTGTTCCTGGCCGAGGTCACGGACCCGGAAACGGGCGAGACCGAGATGGTGAACGTGTCCGACCAGATACGTGACACACTGACCGAGGCGTGGGATCAATTCCAGCAGCAGGACCTGCCGGCGGCGGAGTTCCTGGACTGGCTGGAGAGGACCCCGGAGCATGCCGATGCCCTGGAGATAATGCGGAAGCTCTCGCAGATCGTCAAGCAGCTCGGGAACGTCGGGCTTAGCCCCGCGGAGTACCGGCAGGTGGTCCGACAGGTCCTCCGCCCGGTGACTCCCGAAGAGCTGACTTTCGAGCAGTTCCAGGCGCTGGTCACCGGCCGCGAGCCGGCCATGCCCGGGGCGTAGCACCGGATGTGAAACACCGCCGACAGGCGGTGAACCGAGAAATCCGCGAGGCGCGGTTCCGGCAAACGCCGGGCCGCGCCTCTTGGCTGTTTAGCCCGGTGGCAGTCGCGCGTAACACCCATGGCGCCATGACGGCACATTCCGACCTGGGAGGCGTTCTACCGTTCGCCGGGGGGAGTTTGTCGAGCATGCCTGATGGTGTTATCGCGCCAGGGCCGTCCCTTGGCGGGGGGCTGGTCGCGGGCAAGACGCAGGCCTACTATCCCTGGGGATCGCCGCTAGGATCGCCGGAGCCGCAGGTCTGGTTTCACGACGTGCTGCACTCCGACGGCCGGGCTTACGACGCCGAAGAGGTCGAGGCGATTCGCCGTTTCGCGAGGGGCCGCCGGCGTCAGCGGTAGCTCGGCGCCCTTGTCCGCTCCGGATGCATCCGCAGCGCCGGCAACAGGGCCAGCAGGCCGCCGGCGGTGATGAAGCCGAACAGCCAGTTCATCCCGACAGTCTCGGCCATCCACGCGCCGGCCAGCGGAAGCAGTGTCAGCGGGCTGGTGATGGTGTTCAGGAAAGCCACATAGCTCGCCCGGCGGTGCGGAGGGGCGTTTGTCACCAAGAATCGATGCCCGCCGATGGTGTTGCCCTGTATCGCGGCGCTGAAACATGCCAGGGCCAGCAGGTACACGCACAGCGGCAGGTTAAGCGTCGCCTCCAGGCCCGGGAAGGTCAGCACGAAGCCCTCCGGCAGCAGCGGCGATATCAGAGCCAGCGGCGGTGCGGACAGGAAGAGCACACCGGCGCCGATAAGCGAGGCCCGCGAGCCGAACCGGTCGGTGAGCTTGCCCCAGACGGCGCTTGCGATGACCCGGCTGCCCTTGAGCGTGGCGACCATTATCCCGCCCAGGAACGCCACATCCTGCAGTCCCGTCGCGGCCCGCAACTGCCTTGTTCCGAACGGTATGAAGAAGACCAGACCCAGGTAGTTTATGCGGAATGCGATGCGCATGTAGAAATAGCATCGGTAGTTGTGGTCGGCCTTTACCCAGGCCCATCCGCGGCGCAGCGACTCGCCGAAGCTGGTCTTGTTGTCGGCCTTGGCGCCGGGTTCCTCGCGGGTGTTGCTCCAGAGCGACATGTCGATGATGACCAGCATGGTCCCGATGGTGGCCACAAGCAGATAGTTGATCGGCAGATCGAGCCGCTCCAGCATCGGCTGGATGATGACCATTCCGGCGATAATGCCCAGGGCGCCGCCGAGGAAGTTCCTCATCCCCAGGAAGGTTCCCACCCGGTCCGAGGGGATGAGCCGGCCGACCATGTCCATGAAGATGATATGCCCGCTGCCGGTGCATACGCACTGGACCAGATAGGCCAGGTAAAACAGCGTCAGCGTCGCAATGTTGACGCCGTGGGAAAGCAGGTATATCGACAGCACCAGCATCGACAGCGACAGTGTGCGGATGACCGTGACCGTCACAAAGTAGGGCCGGCGCAGCGGCTGGTGCTCCATCAAGCTGCTGACAAGCAGTTGCGGCCCCAGCCCGGCGCCTTTGTTGATGATGACAATCAGGGCCACCAGCCAGGCCGAATCGGTCAGCGCGGTGATCAGCCCCACCAGCAGTATCTCCGGGTTCAGGAAATCCTGCGCCATCCCGGCGAAGGTGCCGGATGCAAGCCCGAGCCGATGGTTACGCCGCGCGTGTACTGCGTTGTCGCCCATCAGCGAAACAGGGTCCGGTTGTGTAGCGGTCGCGTGTGTGCACATCGGTCTTATCTAAATCGGCAACTACCCGCGAATCAAAAGGGCGGATGCAACTTTCCTCCGACACAACTTTACGCGGCCGCGGTGACATGTTCAAGCAATTGCCGGCGCGGCGCGCATTGATGGCTCCGTGAGCACAGCTCTCGGCTGGGTCGTCTCGTCTTTCCGACCCGCCGCGGCGAGCGCGCGACGGAAGCGTCTGAAACCGCGCCTTTGTCGCATCGCCGGCGCCGCTACATGCCCAGTGCCAGGCGTTCGGTGAACTCGACGGCCACGCCGCACTGTCCCTCTTCGGCGGCCTCGGTTCTGACGACCCTTCCCCGCCCGCTGATGAGGCAGGGCGATGCCGAGTACCCCTCGCCCGGTGGAACGCTCAGCTCGAATCGCACCGACAGGCCCGGTCCCGGGGCGGCTTCGGATGGCATACGCACCAGCATGCCGCCGGCCGAGACATTGGCGGTAGACAGCTTTCGGCCGCCGCCGTTGCCCTGAGAGCCGAGGGTCGTTACCGGCAGTCTAAGCGGCACCCGCTGGTAAAACCGCCTGTCGGTGGACATAGCCATTGCCGACCCCTTGGAAATCCGTCCGCACTGTCTTACCGACATGGGCAATCTCCATACCGCGGCCGGACAGATTGGCGATCCACCCCTTACACGGCCGCGTATAGGCCCTATCGGCAGGACAAAGCGCTGGGCATGAGCCGATTACCAACACCAGCCCATAGTCCGGCCGGGCCTTGCCGGAAGTCGTCCAAAAGCAACGCGATGTTGGCTTAGGGCATCATTCGTATTCGAATCCGACCTCATCCAGCAGCCGCTTAAGCCCGGCCACCGCCTTGGCGAACAGGTCCGGGCCGCTGAAGCCGGAGAACTGACCGGCGGCCTTCATGTGCGGCTCGAGCGTCATCACGCCGGAAAAGCCCCGCTTCTTCGCATCGGCGAAGGTCTCAGGAATCTGGCCGCTGCCTTCACCGGCGGGCACGCAGGTCTCGGCGCCGGGGACCTTGTCCTTGATGTGGAAGTAGTCGGTCAGTTCGGCCAGCCCTTTCGTCCAGCCGTCGTCGTATGGCGCTACGCCTTCCTCGACGTAGTTGGCCGGGTCGAAGATGCCCTTGAAGTGGTCGGACTCGATGCCGGTCAGCAGATCTTTCACGCCATCCGGCCTGGCTCCGTAGATCGCCTTTTCGTTCTCGTGCATCAGTATGCAGTCGGCCTGTTCGGCGGCCTCGACCATCCGCCGCATCCTGTCCATGACCGCATCCCTCTGCTCGGCGATGTTCTTGCCGGGCGAGGGGTAGAAGCTGAACATCCGGATAAGGTTTGTGCCGAACCCCCGGGCGACCTCGAAGCAGTGCTTGAGCAGCTCCAGGTGCTCGGTAAAGTCGTCGTCGATGGTTATCTTGCCGATGGGCGAGCCGATGCACGGCACGCGGAAGCCGCGGTCGTCCATCTGTCTTTTGTACTCGCCGGCCTGCTCGGCGGTCATCTTCGATACATTGGTCCCGTCGATACCTCGGACGTCGATGCAACGTACGCCGTTGGCCTCACAGACGTCCATCTGGGTCTTCAGGTCCGGGGCGATCTCGTCGGCGAATGCGCTGATAGTGATCATGTCACGCTCCTGTGTCCTGGGTTGTGTTTGCGGATGAGCGGGCATACTACCAGCGGCCGGAGACAGCGGCAAGCGGCTGCACGCTGTCCGTGGTCAGAATAGAATTGACGACAGGCAAGGCGGGTGCAGAATACCCCGGTTTGCGGCTGAAAATGTGAAGGAGGCGATTTTATGCGATCCGCCAAAGACCTCATCAAGACCTGGAACGCGCCGCCGGCCGAGTTCCGCAGCGCCCCGTTCTGGTCCTGGAACGCTGAGCTTGACCCGCTGCGGCTGTGCCGTGCCATAGAAAGCATGCACGCCGCGGGGATGGGGGGCTTTTTCATGCACAGCCGATACGGGCTGAAGACCCCTTACCTGTCCGACGACTGGTTCGCCTGCGTCACCGTCTGTATAGAGCGGGCGGCCGAGCTTGGCATGAAGGCCTACCTCTACGACGAGGATCGCTGGCCTTCAGGCCCCGCCGGCGGCGCCGTCACGCGAGACAAGCCGGAATACGCACTCCACGTCCTGCGAGCGGAGCCGCCCGGCGAAGCCGACAGCGAATTTGACAGGCAGGGCCTCTTCGCGGTCCGGCTCGACGAGCAGGGTCGGCTCACCGGCTATGAGCAGGTCGATGATGCTTCCGACGCCGGCGCCGGCAATGTGATCGCCTTCGACATGGCCGTGGCCGGGCTTTCAGGTCAGCATAACGACGCCCCGTACCTGGACACCATGAACGCCGAGGCCGTGGCGGAGTTCCTGAACGTCACCTACCAGGCCTACGCCGACCGCTACGCCAAGCGGTTCGGCGATGTGGTACCGGCCATCTTCACCGATGAACCGAACTACGGTCGCGTGGGCACGGACCGGCAGGGGCGGATCATCCTCCAGTGGACGTCGAACCTACCACGCGAGTTCAGGAAACGCCGCGGCTACGACCTGCGCGACCACCTTCCGGAGCTTGCCTACCCTACACCGGCGGGCTTTTCGAAGGTCCGTTACGATTACCGCCGCACGCTCACCGAGCTGTTCGTGGAGAACTTCACACAGCAGATCGGCAGGTGGTGCGAGCGAAGCGACATTGCGCTTACCGGTCACATGCTTGCCGAGGAGACGCTGTCCTCGCAGGTACGGGTGGTTGGCGCCTGCATGCCGCACTATGAGCACATGCAGTGGCCGGGCATAGACATCCTGACCGACCAGGCCGACGAGCTTGCCACGGCCAAGCAGTGTTCATCCGTCGCCGACCAGCTCGGCCGCGAGAGGGTGCTCAGCGAGCTGTACGGCTGCACCGGCTGGGACTGGCCGCTGGAGGGGCATAAGTTCGGCGGCGACTGGCAGTTCGCCTGCGGGGTGAACTTCCGCTGCCCGCACCTGACGCACTACTCGCTCGCCGGCGGCGCCAAGCGCGACTACCCCGCGAGCATATTCGCGCACAGTCCGTGGTGGGGCTACTACAACGCCGTGGAAGACTACTTCGCCCGGATGGGCTTTATGCTCACACGTGGAACGCCCATTCGCGACGTTCTGGTGATCCACCCGGTCGAAAGCGCCTGGGGGCTGCTGACGCCGGGCGACGACGGAAAGGCCGACATCGTGCCGCTGGAGGAATCGCTGGGGCGGCTGATGCGCACGCTGTCCGGACGGCACTGGGACTGGGACTTCGGCGATGAATCGCTGCTGGCCGAGCACGCGAAGGTCTCCGGCGATTCACTGAGCGTCGGACAGATGAGCTACAAGCTGGTGGTCGTCCCGACGGCGCTGACGCTGCGCGGCTCGACGGTGGAGCTGCTGAAGCGGTTCGCCGCCCAGGGCGGGGCGGTGCTGTTCGTCGGCGAGCCGCCACGGATGATCGACGCCGAACCGAGCGAAGAGGTCATCGAGCTTGCGGCCGAGGCCCATAGCTGCCCGGACGAAGCCGAGCAGACAGCACTGGCGGTCGAAAAGCTCCTTTCCCGCCGCGTTTCGGTCCGCGAGGGCGAGCAAGAGGCCGAGTTCATCTGGACGATGCTGCGCGACATCAAAGGCGGCCGGGTGCTGTTCTGTCAGTCGCACGACCGTATGGATGGACACCGGCTGGCCCTGGAGATCGAGGGCTCGCAGCCGGTGCTTTTGTGGGATGCGCTGGGCGGCGGAATCCGTCAGGTGGAGTCGCAACAGGCGGGCGAGCGGGTCCGCTTCGAGCTGGACATGCCGGCGACCGGCTCGGCGCTTGTAACGCTTGGCGTTCGGCATCGCGGCGCGGCGGAGCCAGCGCCGGCCCCGACTGTCGCCGACAGCCGAAGCGTTCAGGGGCCGCTGCCGGTGGAGCTTGTTGAGCCGAATACCATGCCGCTGGACTACTGCCGGTTCCGCGTCGGCGACGGCGAGTGGTCCGAGGATGTGCCGGTTCTCGAGGCCGACAAGCGCATACGGGAGCACTTCGGCCTGTCCAGGCGCCAAAACGGCGGACCGCAGCCGTGGTATCTGTATCACACCGGCGTGGTGGATACCTCCCAGCGAGGACGATGCGAGATGTCCTGGGGTTTCCACATCACGCGGCTGCCGGGCCGGTGCCTGCTGGCGCTGGAACGGCCGTGGGACTATCAAATCACCGTCAACGGTGGTGAAGCCGGAAAGCCGGCGGGCTACTGGGTGGATGAGGACATTCGCACCATCGACATCACCGACTTGCTTGCCGAAGGCGACAACGAGGTGCGGCTGAGCTTCGACTACCGCCCGGATATGGAGCTTGAGGATATGTACCTGGTGGGCGATTTCGGCGTCCGGCCGCTGTCGGGCGAGACCTTCGAGCCGGGCAACCTGACGCTGACCGAGCCGCCGAAGGAGCTGGAGCTTGGCTCGTGGGTTGGCCAGGGGTTGCCGTTTTACGGCGGAGCGGTTCGGTATCGCATGACAGTGGATGCGCCCCCAGCCGGCGGGACCCGCCTGCGGGTGGACGGTGCGGAAGCGACCGCGGTGGCTGTTCACGTCGGCGACAGAACATACCCGCTGCCCTGGCCGCCGTTCGCCGCGGACATCACCGATGCGCTTGCCGACGGGGCCAGCGAAGTCCTCGTCGAGGTGATCGGCGGGCGCAAGAACATACTCGGTCCTCTGCATACGCCCTGGGCGCGGTGGACTGGCCCCGGAGAGTTCCGGCCCGATAACCCGCAGTGGAGCCGGCAATACGTTTTAAACGACCACGGACTGACGGCGCCGCCGGTGGTCGAGACGTTGGGATGAACCGCCAGGTCGTCGGCGATTCGGAAAGGCGAAAATATCCGGAGCATTTAGCTTGACAAATCCTTTCCCCCTGGTCAGGATAAGCATCCTGGAAAGGCGGCGAGCGAAGCCGGGAAGCGTTTCCCTAACCCGCCGCTGACGGTCCGACCGGCAAACGGACCACTTTGCGAGGTATACCGGGCTGTGGCAGGTTCTCTTGAGAGTAACGCATTTCCGTGCCTCTCCGGCGTAACCACCGCACAAGCTGGTTAGCTATCGCGAGTCCATTGTTGCCGCATTGCAAAGGAGCCGAGGTATGGCTACCGGAAAAGTGAAGTGGTTCAACGACGCGAAGGGTTATGGATTCATCACGGCCGACGACGGGACAGACGCATTCGTCCATCACGGCGACATCCAGGGCGAGGGCTTCAAGACCCTCAACGAGGGTGAAACCGTCGAGTTCGAGATGACCCAGGGCGAGAAAGGCCCCAAGGCCGTCAGCGTCCGTCGCCTGTAAACACGGGGCAGGCCCGGTCCGACGCCTCGGTGCTTGAGGCGGGACAACCGGGTCACCCGCGAAGACATGCGCAAAACCGGAAGGCGCCGTTCCAATGGACGGCGCCTTTTTTTTTGGGTGCGCCGGGCATGGCGCGATGACTTGGAGGTGCAAGTCCTCTACGGACCTTGATGACAGGAACCGTTAGCCAAACAGCAAGGGCTGCCGCCGTGAGGCGGGGTCTGAAGGA
>PUND01000060.1 GCA_003551645.1 Phycisphaerae bacterium
ACCCGGAGACGCTCTTCTGGTGCGAGGCGTGGGATGAGAGCACCTGGGCCGGCGACTGCGTGTGGGTGTGGGCGAACTACGTGGACATCAGCGAGTGGACCGCGCCGGGGATAGTTTTCGACTGGGTGCTGCTGGTCAGTTACGACGCCGCGAGCGACACCTACGACGCGGCCATATACGTCGGCAGCGACTTCGACGACGGCGACCCGTGCAACTGGGCGGTGCACGATACGCCGGCGTTCACGGCCGAGGGCATCGCGTCGAGCCAGGCGGCCGACCCGCATCGGTATATCGAGTGCGGGCCGGACGGCAAGCTGCACGGGACGTTCGATATGGAAGGCCAGGACACCGGCATCGGTGGCGCCGACGCCTCCGGCTGCACGGCGACGGTGACGTTGTGAGCGCTGCTCGTGCTGAAACCTGCGTCTACGGCTGTACTGCGATGGTGACGTTATGAGTGATATGCCCACCGGCCGCGACACGTTCGGCCGACCGCGCCCCGGCCTGCGAACCATTCGCCGCCGAGAACTCCACGTCCACCTCGCCCGCGCCCGCCACCGACGCACTAACCGCAATGCTCGCCCCACCATCGACGCGACCGACACCGCCCCCGCACCTGCCGATACCGCTTTTTCCACATCTGCCAGCACTCCCGGCCCTGCCGCCCTCACCGAAATCAAACGCCGCTACGCCATCTGCAAAGCCTGCCAACACTCCCGCGACAACGCCTTCGCCTGCGCCCTCCACCCCGCCTGCTGCTTCGGCCGCTGGCGCAGCAATCCCGCCAACCACTGCCCCGTCGGGCGGTGGTGACGCTCGGCACGCCCCGACCCCGCCCTGCCCCACCTCGGATAGCCGTCTCTGAGCAGTGCTCGAGTCTTAATGTCCCCTACCCCGTCACGCGAAGCCACATCCGCGCCAGGACCGCTCCGCTTCTTGGCCCACCTGCGACCGCACCTGTCACACCCCCGTGGTAAGCTCAGGGCGTTTCAAGCTGGCATTTGACGGAGCGCGGCTGGTGCGGTTACTATCTTGGCCACCGGTCACAACCCCCCGGGGCCGCAGGGACAGGCGAAGATGACACAACGTTCGGGAACAGGCGACGCCGACTCGTTTCTCACCGACCACGAGCTGCGCCCACTTACGCTCGAAGGCGTATCCGACCTCGAGCCGGTGGGGTTGGCGCTCGGGGCCGGCAGCGGCGCGCTCGAAGTTGCCGTAGCCAGAGCACCCCGCCGGCCGAGCCAGGCAGTGATGCGTCAGGCGTGGAAAGACCGTCACGGAGGCCGCGCCGTGCCCCTGCTGCTGGTGACGCTATACCAAGACCGCGCCGCCATCTGCGGGCCGACCGGCGACGAACCGCCCGTCTTCTTCGACCTCGACCCCGGACAGGTCAAGCGGCTCTGCACCGCCGCACTGAAAGAGCCGGACCGCCACGCCGCCGCGCGCTTCCTTCGTTCGGTCATACCCCAGGTCGAGTCCCGCCTGCCGGGCCTTCGAAACGAGGGACTTTTCGCCACGCACGAGCTGGACTACGGCGTACCCAACCGCAGCGACTGGCCGCACGCAAAGGAAAAGGCCGCCGACGTGCTCGACCAGCGCGGCCGGGACCTGCTCCACGCCCTGGGCTACCAGATCGACCGGCTACAGGGGTCGGCGTCGCTGCTCCGGGTCGGGCAGACCAAGGTCGCCGTGGCCATCTTCCTCGACCGCAACGAGGCCTGCGACGTGGCCAGCGACCGCTTCGGCGGCGTCTCGCCGGTCTCCTACGCCCTGACCAGGGCCGACAATGAGGGTCTTTCCTACGTCGTGGTCGATCATGGCTCGTCGCTGCGAATCTATCCCACCGCCACGGGCATCGGCACCGGCCGCCGCGGCCGCACCGAGACGTTCATCGAAATCCACCTCGACCTTTTGCCCGGCGAAAAAGCCGGCTATCTCTGGCTGCTGTTCTCCGGTGAGGCCCTGAGCAAGGGCGGCTCGTTCGAGGAAATCCTCGGCACTTCCGCCGACTACGCCGCCGACCTGGGCGCCCGCCTCCGCGAGCGAATATACGACCTGGTCGTGCCGGAACTGGCGATGGCCATCGCCGAGGCCCGCAACCTCACCAAGCCCACCGCCCAGGACCTTGCCGTCACCTACGAAATGGCCCTGACGGTCCTGTTCCGCCTGCTGTTCATCGCATACGCCGAGGACAAGGACCTCCTGCCGTACCGGACAAACGACCGCTACCGCCACCGCTCGCTGAAGCACAAGGCCCGCGAGCTTGTCCGCATGAAGCATCAGGCCCAGGGCGACATGGCCGCGTGGCAGGCGATGTTCGACGCCTCCGAAACCCACTGGCGGGAGTTCGTAGCCCTATGCGAGGCCGTCAACAAGGGACACGGCGAATGGGGCGTGCCCGAATACAACGGCGGGATGTTCTCGGACGACAAGACCGTCTCGCCGGTCGGCGCTGAGCTTGCCCGAATCTCTGTGCCCAACACCGCCTTCGGCCCGATACTGACGAATCTGCTGGTCGATGAGACCCCGGAGGGCTTCGGCCCGGTGGACTTCCGCTCCCTCGGCGTACGGGAGTTCGGCACCATCTACGAAGGTCTGCTCGAAAGCGAGCTTTCCATCGCCGAGGTCGATCTGACCACCGTATCCGGGCCAAGGGGCGACGTGTACGAACCCGCCGACGAAGGGCGGACCCCGACCGTCCGCAAGGGCGAAATCTACCTCCATAACGCCAGCGGCGCGCGTAAGGCGACGGGCAGCTACTACACCAAGCACTTCGCCGTCGAGCACCTGCTGGACCACTCGCTGGAGCCGGCGCTTACCGAGCATCTCCAGCGGCTGGACGACCTCGACGACCGCAAGGCCGGCGAGGCCCTTTTCGACTTCCGCGTGGCCGATATCGCCATGGGCAGCGGGCACTTCCTCATCGCGGCCGTGGACCGCATCGAGAAGCGCTTCAGCAACTACCTCACCGACCGCACGCTCCCGGCCGTTACCGGCGAGCTTCAGCGCCTCCGCGCCGCCGCCAAACGCGAGCTTGAAAAGGTCGGTCTGGAGGCGGAGGCCTTCGACATCGAGGACAACCTGCTGCTCCGCCGCCAGATCGCCCGCCGCTGCGTGTACGGCGTGGATATCAACCCCGTGGCCGTGCAACTGGCCCGGCTGTCGCTGTGGATTCACACGTTCGTGCCCGGCCTGCCGCTGTCGTTCCTGGACCACAACGTTGTCTGCGGCAACTCGCTGGTCGGGATCGCCACCTTCGAGGAAGTATCCGAGCTGCTGGACCTCAGCGGTGGCGGACTGTTCGCCGCCTCGGCCGAGACGCTCATCGGCGACGCCCGCGACGCCGTCGCCAAGCTCGCCCGGCTCTCCGATGAAAGCGCCCGTGATATCGAACGCGCCCGGGCGGCATTCGAGGAACAGCGTCTGGCCGTCGCGCCGACCGAACGAATGCTTGACATACTGACGGCCTCGCGGCTGCCGGAATCCGACATCATGGTAACGGCCGAGGACTTCAAGCCGGACAGCAAGCTCTTCACACAGGGGCTGCACAACAAGGCCCGCAAGGTGATGGCCGAACTGCCGCCTTTCCACTTCCCCGTCGCCTTCCCCGAAGTATTCCTCCGCGAACGCGCCGGCTTCGATGTGATACTCGGAAACCCGCCCTGGGAAGAGGCCACGCTGGAGGAACACGCATTCTGGGCGCGCAACATGCCCGGTCTCCGCTCCCAGCCGCAGCATGAGCAGGAACGGCTTCGCTCCCAATACCGGCAAGAGCGTCCGGACCTGGTCCACCAGTACGAGCAGGAGCTTGCCGCGGCCAAGCTGCTGCGACGCATTCTGGTTACCGGACCCTTCCAAGGCATGGGCACGGGCGACCCGGACGTTTACAAGGCGTTCGCATGGCGGTTCTGGCACCTTCTCGCGGACGATTCCGGGCGGCTGGGGGTTTTGCTGCCTCGCTCGGCCTTCTGCGCCAAGGGTTCGGCGGAGTTCCGAGCGAAGCTCTTTGCCGATGGGGCGGCCCATATCACTTTTTTGCTTAACAACGGCCGATGGATCTTCCCGGAGGTCCACCCCCAGTACACCATCGGCCTCTGCGCCATGCAGAAAGGCGCCCGCGACAAGACGCTGTCGCTGGCGGGACCGTTCCGGAGTCTTCAGAGTTTCCATGAGGGTGTGAGCAGGGAGCCGGCCGCCTTCTCTGTTGATGAGGTATTCGGCTGGACGGAGACGGCGGC
>PUND01000105.1 GCA_003551645.1 Phycisphaerae bacterium
AACACCGCCGGCGCCCGCGCCACCCACGGCTGATTCAGAGCCGCCGCGGACAGCGGTCCTCGGAGGTCGCCTTCTTTATGCCGCTCAAGGGCGTGCTGTTGTGGCACATAGCGGCTCACACCCTCGGCCGTCACGACATAAAGCTCCAGCGGATATGTAGCGCCCGCCGAAGGGGCCGTGCGAAGCTCTCGCTGCGGCTCGCTGATGCCCTGGGCGGACCAGCAGAGCTGTGCGATCTGTTCGTCGCTCAGCGGCTCAGGCGTGTACTCGCGTATCGACCGCCGAGCCGCCAGTGCCTTCTCAAGCGACATCGGACCTTCCTCCCTGGCTTCGGGCAGTTGGCGCAACTGCCCCTGGTTCTCCGCGAAAACGTGTACCGAGACCATCGCCACCAGTCCGCCGGCCACCACTGCCGTCACAACAGCTGCGAATAGTCGGCCTGTAGTCATGGCTGAACTCCTTCCTCACTCTATTTGACTGAACCATACTCTTATGATAGGCGCCTCGGTCTGTACCGCCAAGAGCCGCACGGAGAACGAAGATGCCCGCACAGGAATTACTCGTACCTGTCCGCAGTTGCCGACGCGGCGACGGACGTATGAACTGGCCCGACAGTCCGATGCTCTCCGGCGGCGAGGCCGACCCCCTGCCGCTGGAGCAACTGGCCGACGACCTGCGGCAAATAGGCCTGAAACCCCACGTTACCGACGGCCGGGCCGGCGAAGCATCTGTAACCATCACCCGCGACCTGGCCATCGGAGGCGGCGAGGCCTATCGTCTGCACGTCCGCAAGACCGGAATCGAGATAAAGGCCGCCGATGACGCCGGGGCATACTACGCCGTCCAGACGCTGCGCGATCTGCTGGTAATTCACGGGCGTGCGGTGCCGTGCTGTCGCATCGAAGACCGGCCGGATTTTGCCCGACGCGGCGTATATTACGACTGCTCGCGCGGCAAGGTGCCGACCGTCGAAACCCTCAAGCGGCTGATCGAGCGGCTCGCCCGCTGGAAGGTCAACGAGCTTCAACTTTACGTCGAGAACGTCTTCCGTTTCCGGCGCTACCCGGAGATCGGCCGGGGCTACAGCCCGTTTACCGCCGACGACATGCTGGAATTGGGGCGGCACTGCGAGCGGCACCATATCCGGCTGGTCGGTTCGCTGGCAAGCTTCGGGCATATGGAAAGAATCCTCCGCATCCCAAGGTTCCGCCCCCTGGCGGAGCTTCCCGGCTTCTGGGGACATCCCGGCGGGACGACGCTCTGCCCGACCGACCCGGCCTCCATCCGCTTCGTCGGCCACCTGTACGACGAGTTCCTGCCCCTGTTTGAGTCGGAGGACTTCAACATCTGCTGCGACGAGACCTGGGAGCTTGGCCGAGGCCGAAGCCGCCCGCGGGCCGAGAAGGTCGGAGTCGGACAGGTGTATCTAGAGTTCCTCCTGGAGCTTCACAAGCTCTGTGTCGGCTACGGCAAGCGGACCAACGCCTGGGCGGATATCGTGATGCAACATCCTGAACTGCTCGGCGACGTTCCAGACGACCTGGTCCTGCTGAACTGGGACTACGACGCCGGCGGCAAGCGGGTCGCGAGGACGCGGGAACTGGCCGACGCCGGAAAGCCCTTCATGGTCTGTCCAGGCACCAGCGCGTGGCAGAGTCACGGCTCACGACTGGACAACGCCGTCGCCAACGTGGCCGAGTTCGCGTCGGTCGGCCGCAAATGCGGCGCCGAGGGACTCCTTAACACCGACTGGGGCGACGACGGACATCGAAACTTCCTGGGCGCGAGCTTGCACGGGTTCGCACACGGCGCTGCTCACGCCTGGCACGGCCGGGCCGTGGATGATGCGACCTTCACGGACAGGTTCTGCAGGCAGGTGTTCGGTGACGGCGACGGGCGAACCGCCGGCGCAGTCCAGCGGCTCGGCCGGACGTACCTGGACGCAGCCGGCGACGGCGACGACCACTGCGCTTTGTATCACGTGCTGTTCGAGCCGCTGCTAAAGTCCGGCCGCAAGCGAAGTCGAATCGACTCGCTGGATGTCGATGGCCTTGAGCGGATAGTCGCCGACCTGGCCCAGACCGACTTCATGCCCCGGCCGGCGGCGGATATGGACGACTTTGAGGCGACGGCACTTCGCGAGCTTGCCGTTGCCGCGAGGATGGATGTGCTGGCATGCAGGCGCGCCCTGGCCGCGAGGCGACTGCGCGACGGGCGGCGAGTCTCGCCCGCACAGTTGCGTCGCCTGGCCGACGAGGCGGCCCGGCTGGCGGAAGGCTTCCGCCGCCTGTGGTTGGAGCGCAACCGACCGTCTCGGCTGTGCGACAACATGGCCCGCTTCCGCCGCATCGAGCGCGAAGCACGCAAGCTGGCCGAGTAACGCCGACTTCCCACCGGATGGCCGGGCGTGTACGCTCATAGCCGAGGTGCGCATATGAAAGACTTCCAACTGGGAGTAATCGGCGCCGGCAACATGGCCGAGGCGATGGTCCGCGGGGCGCTGTCGGCCGGCGTGCTTGACCGTGATGAGATACTGGCGGCCGACCCGGACGAGGCGCGGCGAAGGGTATTCGCCGACGAGCTTGGCGTTGAGGCGGTGCCGGACAACGCCCGCCCGGCCGCGTGCCGGCGCGTGCTGCTGGCGGTAAAGCCGCAGGTGATGGGCGAGGTGGCCGAGGCCGTCGCCGCCGAAGTCCGGCAGGACGCGACGGTCGTCAGCATCGCCGCGGGGGTCGCTACGTCTTTTCTGGACGCCCGCCTGGGCGGCCGGGGCGGAATAGTCCGCGTTATGCCCAATACGCCCATGCTAGCCGGCGCGGGCATGTGCGCCCTGTCGGCCGGGGCGCGGGCGACCGACGAGGACCTCGCCTGGACGCGACGCCTGCTGGAAGCCGGCGGGAAGACCGTAACCGTCTCCGAGGAGATGATGGACGCGGTAACGGCGGTATCGGGGTCCGGGCCGGCGTACTTCTTCTACCTCATCGAGGCGATGGTCGCCGCCGGCGTCGCCGAGGGACTTGATGAAGCGACGGCCGCCCTGCTGGCCCGCCAGACCTGCGCCGGGGCCGCGAAGCTGCTGGAACAGACCGGCGAAAGCCCGCAAACGCTCCGGGACCGCGTGACCAGTCCCGGCGGAACCACGCAGAAGGCGATAGAAACACTCGACGCCGCAGGCGTCAAAGCATCGCTGGTATCGGCCATCCGCGCCGCGGCCAACCGCAGCCGTGAGCTTGGCCGGTGATCCATCCCGGCCGCAGAGACGCCCTTTCGGCGCCTCTCAGGGCAAGCAGAGAACGCGGAGATTACGGGGCAAAGACCTGCCAGGCAAACGGACAATCCCGGGCATCCTGTGCATCCCTGCCTTCTTCTTGATCCGGGCGAGGTTCTACTTCGCCAGGAACTGCTCGAACATCCCGCCGAAGAGGCCGCGGACGTCGCGGTTGATCTCGTCCTCGGTCGGCCGCCAGCCGGCGTCGAACTGCAGCCGGTACTTGTCGGCAAGCACGTCGGCGACGATTCGTTTGGTGTGGTCCCACTTGTAGATTAGCTGGTCGAGCACTCGCGCATCGCTGTGGTTCGCGGTGAAGTTCGCACCGAGCAGCTCCAGGCGCATCCGCGTCATCTCGTCGATGATGCTGGGGTTGTTGCAGTACCACCAGCAGCCGAAGATATGCAGGTTGCCGAACTTCCTGGCGCAGACGCAAAGCTCGTGCTGGTTGACGCGGCTGAGCATGGTCACCAGGAACTTCACGTCCGGATTTTCGGCGCAGAGGTTCTGCACGGCCGTTACGTCGGCGATTCCGACGCTGTCGCCGGCATCACCCAGAGCGGGGTTCACCTGCTTGCGGACGCCGATCATCATCGCCACCGGCAGGTTCCGCTCGCGGGCGACCGGCAGGACGGCGTTAAGCATCGCGTCGGCCGCCGGCTGGTCCGAGGGGTAGGCGAACCCCGGCGGAAGCGAGGCGGCCATGTAAAGCGGCTCCAGCCGGTCGGCCCAGTCGGAAAGGAACTTCCTCGCCTGTGCGTATGTGCCGGCGTCCGGACGCAGCGCCACGTCGTAGCCCTGGGCGCTCATGGTCTCGACCGCGGCGGACCAGTCCACCAGCAGCGGGTCTATACGCAGGGCGGTGCGGAGCTTATCGCCGGCGGGCCTGTCGGCCTGCCAGTGGGTGACCTCCTCGCTCTTAAAGGGGTCGTTGGTCATCACGGCGTAGTCGATGCCGGCGGTATCGAAGACCTTGTTCAGATAATCCTCGACGTCCTGCTCGTCGAACCACTTGCGGATCGGCTCCAGGTCGCGGGCCGACACGTCGAAGCCCAGCTTAGTCAGCGTGGTCATCACGCCCCTGGCCGCCTCCGAGAGCGCCCCGTGATTCACAAACACATGCTCCCAGACCAGGTCGGCCTGCTCGCGCTTGGAGAGCTTCCAGAATTTTTCCGGCGTCAGATCGCGCGGGGCCATGGTGAAAAGCTCCGCGACCAGGTAGTGGTATGTCAGCAGCTCATCCACGCCCCAGAGCAGCAGCCCCTCGTGCGACGGCGGGAACAGATGGGTGTGGATATCGGTGACGGCGGCCTCGGCGACGGCCTTCCGGACGGTTGTTTCCAGTTTTTCGGTGTCTTTTATCGCTGCCATTTCAACCTCCGCGTATGCAAGTCGTTTCGTACGATTTCACGGAGGATAACACCGCGCCGCCCATTGCGAAAGGGCGCCGTTCGGTGCGGATCATTCGGCCGGGACGGTTTCGGTGCTTTTGGGGATCACGAACCGTGCCTGGCCATCCAGGCCGTCGGGTACGGGCCTGGAAAGCAGTTCCAGCAGGGCGGGCTTGAGGTCAACGGTGCGGGCGGTGTCGATACGGAGCTTCGGAATGCCCGGTCCTGCGAGGATCATCGGCACGTGCATTTCCTCGGCCCTTACCGCGCCGTGTCCGGCCTGATGGCGGGTCGCGAAATCCCATCCCGGGGTCGCGAAGACGGCCAGGTCGCCGGCACGCCTGGCGCGGAAGTATGCCACTATCTGCGCCGGCAGGTCGGGGTACTCTGTCTCGGCGGTGGAGTATAGCCACTGCCGCGACGTCATCGGCTCGCCCTCAAGAGCTGCGGCCGGTACGTGTGCGTCCCATCTGAGCGGGTCGTCTCCTTCTATCAGGTGGTAGCTGAGCGGGCCTGCGGGACCGTCCGGCTGGCGAAACTCGACCTCGCCGGCGGCCGTCATGACGCGGGCCTTGTTCGGCGCCGGCGAATACGCCACCATGTCCACCGCCGGCTGGGACACCAGCGTTCCCGGCAGGTCCACCGGGCCGTTACTCGTGGGGTAGCGGTACAGGTCCTCCGGTGTGGGGCGATGCAGCCACGATTTGTAGCCGATTACCTCTGCCTGCTCGTCCCGCCTGGGTCGGCGCAGGCAGATAGCCCAGTAGCGGTCGCCGCCGCCGTATAGGACCGCCTGATGTCTGTGGTAATAGTCCCTCCGCTGCCTGAAGCGGGCGTTGTCCCAAAGCCGGCGGGAGGCGATTTCCAGACCGACCTCGTTTCGAAGGAACGGCTCCAGCGGGAAGTGGTTCTCGACGTCAATCATGCCGTGGTCGCTTACCAGCGCCAGGATGACATCGTCGAGCAGACCGGCCCGTTCCATGTCGCCCAGCACACGGCCTATCTGGTAATCGGTGTGGAGCATCGCCTCGCGATAGGCCTCGGAGCTTACGCCCTCGGCGTAGGCCCGGAAATCCGGCGCCAGCAGGTATATGAAAGTTACCGCGGGCAGCTCCTCCCGTGCCTGCGCGACGTCCTCGATGACTACATTCAGCCGGTACAGCGTCAGCCGGTCCACGAACTCGTACCAGCCCAGCGCGAACGGCGCCGCGGCCGAGGTCCAGTTCTCGATGAACTTGGTGGCGCCCCTGTGGGCCTGGTGAAATACTGAAAACGTGGTCCTGTCAGGGAATCGTTCGAATATGGTCTTGGCAGTGTAGTCCTGGTCGAGCGTGTTCTTCTGGGCGATGGTCTCGTAGTTCCGCCAGAATAGCCGGTTCCGGTCGAACCAGTTGTTGCCTGTGATGCCGTGGTGGCCCGGGAGCAGCCCCGTTACAATCGATGTCTGGTTCACAAGCGTGTTGGAGGGGATGTTGGCGACGGCTCGCCTTACATAAAGCCCTCGCTGGACGAAATACCTGTCGATTGCGGGCAACTCGCCGTCTTCGAGCATCTGTTCGAATATCTCGGCGTGCACTCCGTCGATGAAGAACACGAAGGCTCCGTCTGTCCGCGCCCCCTCCGGCAGGGAGAAATCCAGCCCGTAGGTGTCGGCCGGGCCGTCGGCGGCGGGCACACAACCGCCGAAACCGGCGACCGCCAACAGGACAAACATGACAAGCCACCCGCGATTCACGCGGCGCAGAGGCGACCGGTTCATTCATCACTCCTTTTCGTGCTCATGCTTGTGTCGGTGGCCATGGCCGCCCCCGTCGTGGGGTGCGTCGGCCCTGCCTGTTAGAAGCAGCGGGAAGACGATATCGCTGGTGCAGCATGGCACCCAAACGGCGATGAACAGGAACGCCGACATCGCCAGGGCCGTGAATACGTCGATCTCGCCCTTAAGCGCCATGACCATATGGAATGTCGAGGCCGCAACGCTCGTCAGGACGTGCAGCCCGTGGGGCATCTTCGTCCGGGGGCGATAGTAGCCGATGAGAATGCCCGCAATCGCCAGGGGGTTCACCATCCACCATTTGTCTATAAAGCCGATGTGCGCGCCGCCGTTGTGGTTGTGCCCGTGCCCGTGGCCGTGGGGGTCAACGTGCAGTCCCAGCAGCCATTCGCCGACGTAGGGTATGATGGAGTCGCTCAGCGTGGCAATGCCGATGGACCCGACAAAACCCACCACAAGGACGATGGGCAAGCTCTTGCGCCCGTAGCGTGTGTAAATGCCGGCCGTGGCTATGGCGCTTACCAGCACGTGCAGCGGGTGGAAGCTGTAGAACAGCCAGTATGAGACCCGCTCGGGAACGTCGCCCAGGACCACCGCAAGCATCACAGCAACGCCGAGGACCGTCCCGAAAATCGTAAACGGGATATGACTCCTAAGCTCGACGGCGAGTTTTCTGAGCACGTGCGGCTCCTTTTGATTCCTCTCTGTCCCGGCGTATTCACGAAGATGCCGCTTCTTCACGAACAAACCGGCCAATCGGTCGGTGGAGACGACACTACTCGATAGCAGAACCGGCCCGGCCATGCAAGAAAACCGGCGGCCCGCCGTGGGACGGCAGTCACTCATGGGTGCCGCATTGCTGCCGGCTTACTTTGGCGGCTCCATGCCGAGCGTCCGCGGCAGGAAGTCGTCCGGCGTCAGGCCGACGTTGAACCGCAGGTCCGTGTAAACGTACCGGGACGTAAGTTCGTTGTCCCAGTTCCTGCCCTCGATGCAGATCGGCACGAGGTACTCCAGGTCGAGATACACGTCGGTCCTGTAGGCGGGATAATCGTCTTCGGGCGGAAGGTAGCGGATCAGTTTTACGGTTTCCCTGCCGTCGATTTCGGCATAGCCGCCGAACTCCTCCCGCAGGTCGCCGGCGTCACGGGCCTTTTCATAGACATCCAGGAGGTTCTCCAGGGCGTTCACGAACCCGAAAAGCGTCACCGGGCGAAGGGTGTTTCGCCTGGCCTCGTCGCCCTCGGGGTCTCGGGCGACGGTGCCGACGATGCCGCCCAGCAGTCCGGTCGGGCGCACGAGCATCTGGCCGTCGTACTTGCCCTCCACGTAAATCATCCGATCCGCCAACGGGGGGTTCTCCATCCACTGCATAGCCACGCTGAACGGCTCGGCAAGGAACCTGACTTCGATGTGCTCAGGGTCGCCCAGCCGGCCGCCTATCCGCTCCTGCTTGATGAAGGTGCACGTGTAGTCGCGATAGCGCCCGCGGGCATTCTCCAGCGCATAGGACAGCAGCTTGATGTGGTCTGTTCGGGCCAGGTGATCGATCCGCCGGGTAGTGTCCGGAGAGTTCTCGCCGATGACCCGGCCGTCAACCACCGTCACAACGTCCGATTCCTTCAGAGCCACCGTCCTGGTGCACTGAACGAAGAACAGCCCCGCCAGCAACAGTCCCACAAGTATCCGCACCCTTCGGTTGGTTGGGCAAAGCACGCT
This sequence comes from Phycisphaerae bacterium, assembly GCA_003551645.1. Lineage (GTDB taxonomy): Bacteria > Planctomycetota > Phycisphaerae > SM23-33 > SM23-33 > PUND01. The sequence continues at coordinate 8,153 of PUND01000105.1, forward strand.
TTTCGACCGCATATAGGCCCTCACTCCCTGCGGGGTCCGTCGCAATACTCCAACTGTCGCGGGGGCCGCCTGGGGTGATTATCGACGTTTCGGTCCGGACGGCTCGATGATATTTTCCTCCCGAGCCGGGTAAGGCAGTATTGGGAACAATACAGACTCGCAGCACCAAAAGCAAAGGTATTCGCCAGTGCTGAGAAGTGCCCCCGGCATCGTACCCCCTCGGTATCGCCGCCGTGGGGGCGGTTCCCCGGCGGAAGCTCTGGCAACTGCTCAGGGAACTCCAACGTCAGACAAAACTGCAATAGAGACGGGCACAAGGGATACTCTCTCCGGTCGACCAAGATCGGAAGTGAGTTAGCATGCGCCCGTACCCATACTTCACCGTCATGAGAGAGTCCAAAGATAGCCGCCATGGTCCAGCAGCGACCTGCCCGGCTCAAAGCACGCAATCAGGTCCGGCGAGTAGGCCTGCAACCTGTTGCCGAAGCGTGAGTAATGTGGCAGGGTCGGTCCGGGCGTCGCCTTGCGACTGGCGGCGGCTCAGTCGTTTTTGAGCCGCTCTGTCAGGTCGTCGCGGTAGAGCTTCATGAGTTGGTCGGTCAGTCCCGGCGCCAGCGCGGCCGACAGCGCCAGAAACTTGCCCCCCGGCGAGAAGACAAGCTCCGGCTTGCGTCTGCCGGCGACGGCGGCGATTTTCCGGGCCACGACCGCGGCCGACATGGTCGAGACGTACTTTCGGAAGCCATCGCCGGCCTTGCGTCCGGCCGGCGTGCGGTCGAAGAACTCGGTGTCGGTGGTGGTCGGGCACACCAGCGTAACGTGCACGCCCAGAGACATAAGCTCCACCCGCAGCGATTCGGTAAGCCCCGCAATGGCGAACTTCGTGGCGCAGTACGCCCCGTGCATGGGCGTGCCCCGCTTGCCGATGACGCTGGATACGTTGAATATGTGCCCGCCCCCGCGGCGGAGCATTTCCGGCACGACCGCCCTGCAGCCGTAGAAGACGCCGAAGTAGTTCACGTCGAATATCCGCCGCATCTCCTCGGTGGGCGTTTCGTGGACGGCCGCGAACACGCCGTGTCCGGCGTTGTTGACCATCACGTCGATTCGGCCATACTCGTCGGCCGCGCGGGCGACCAGGTCGTTGACCTGTTGCTCCTCGGCGACGTCGGTAACGACCGGCGTGGCCTCGGCGCCGGCCGCGCGGCACTGGGCGGCGAGATGTTCCAGCCGGTCGGCCCGCCGCGCCGCCGGCACTACCGCGTAGCCCTTGCGTGCGAAGGCCAGTGCCGTTTCCATGCCGATGCCGCTGGAGGCGCCGGTGATCACGGCCACTCGACGTTCGCTCATGCGTGCATCTCCTTTCAGGCCAATGCGTTCTCAGCGGCTGGCCCGAAGGCCAGGTCCGCCAGCACCACCGCGGCCGCGAGTATCAGCAGCAGCCAGATTGCCAGCTTGATGTTGCGGACAGTCCTGTCGGCCTCCCGCCTGCCTTTGCCGGTGCTGCCGAGCCAGAGCACGTACTGCACGCGCCTGGCTATCGAGCCGTGCCGCCAGTTGCGCTGGTTCAGCGGCATGCCGTTAAGGACCGCGATCTTTTCCAGCGAGCGGGCGAAGATGGCCGCGCCTTCCTGGGTGATGCGGTCGTTATCGGCATCGTCGCCGTTTGCGCTTTGCCCGACCAGCCAGGCGGCCATCACATCGCTCTGGCGCTCGAACCGCCGGCTTATCCATCCGAACCCGAAGCCCCACGCCAGCGCCAGCATGGGCAGCATCAGGAGCTGTCCCGGTCCGGCCGGGGAAACCCCCGCCAGCCGAAGCAGCACATCGGTAACGGCCGCACACAGCACCACCGAGCCAAGCGCGAACAGCACCGCATAGAAAATGTGATGGTGCACGATGTGTCCGGCCTCGTGGGCGAAAACGGCCTTTATCTGGTCCTCGTCCATCTCGTCCAGCAACGCATCCGACAACAGCACGTAGCGGATCTGCCCGATGATGCCCATCACCCCGGCGTTGGCGACCACACCACCTGTCAGCCAGACGCGGATATCGCGGGTGCGCAGCTTCATCTTTTCGCAGAGTTCCTCCAGACCGCCGCGCAGCCGGCCTTCCTCAAGCGGGCTTGTCCGCCAGATGCGGATCAGCATGGCCGGCGCCATCAGGAACACCATCGCAACCGAGGCCACCGTCCCGCCCAGCCGGACCGCCGGGGCCGCCGAGCCGAACCGCGGCGCCACGTAAAGCTCCATCACATCCGAAAGCAGCAGGATAAGCCCCACCGGCACGGCGATGAACAGCAGGTGGTGACGAACATTGAAGACCAGATACTCCCTCAGCGACCAGACAGGCCGGGGCGGTCGGCCCTGAAGAGTCTGCCGCCAGGCCATGTGCCGGCGCATCGTCTTGTGGAACGGATACTCCAGCGTCCACATCAGCAGAATCGCCGCGAAAAACGGCAGCAGTACCACCAGTTTGGCGACAAGCGGCAGGTTCATAAGCCCAGCGGCCTGGACGGCACGTCCCATGCCAAAGACGACCGTGGCGGCGAGTCCGGCGACGAGCCAGAACTGAGTCAGCATCATCATCACGTTATGCCGGCGGATAAGCCCCGACGACGGTTCCGGATGTCGCACAAGCGCGCGCAGCGAAAGCGATGTGTTGGCAGCGCCCAGCGTAAGCGTCACAAGCAGGTATATCAGCACCGCGGGCACGGCCCAGAAGGCGCCGCCGACGCCCACAGACGCCTCCAACAACGAAAGTGCCGTGATAAAGCAAGCTATTACGACTATCTGCATGGTGTTCTCAACCAATACTACGCCGCCCGGCCGGCGGATACCGCGGGTCGCTCCAAAAGACCGGGCATACAGGCGGCTCGGGCTCCGGGCATTCGGGCGTTGGGCCATGAGGCCGGACCGAACCAGACCCCCGGACGGGCCTGCGCCGAGACGAGCAGTGCTCAGTAGCCGATGCCTTTTTTCAGCTCCCTGAGGAAACCGGCCAGGACCTTATCGGGTATCCTGTCCAGCGCCGGTTCGAGCGTCTTTTTGTTGAGCAGGTCGTCAACCGCCCGGCCGGCGGCCGAGGGCCACTGCCTCAGCCGCGAGGCGTGCTGTTTGGCCCGGTCCAGGTTTCCGTCGGCCATGTCCAGGCAGTAGTTGACCACCAGGTGCTGGATATCCTCGGAATCCACATCGTCTCGCTGCTCCAGTGGCGGCTCTTCGCCTTCGCCGCCGGCGACGACGGCCGGGTCCTGCTCAATCAGGCGCATCGCCTCCTCCTTGCGGCGTCGTTCGTAATCCTCATCCTCCGGCGCAAGCGGTATAAGCTCATCCTCGCTGACCGGCGCGGGTATGTAGCTGCTAAGCCCGCAATAGGGGCATTTGCCTCTTTGTCCGGCGGAGCTTTCCGGCGCCTTGACGGTCTTATGGCAGTGCTGACAGCGGAATCGTATCGACATGTCTATTCTCCCATCGCCTTGATAACCAGCCGCTTCGGGCGCCGGCCGTCGAACTCGGCATAGTACACCTGCTGCCAGGGACCGAGGTCGAGCTTCCCGGCTGTTATCGGCAGGATGACCTGGTGGTGGACCAGCAGATTCTTCAGATGCGCATCACCGTTGGTCTCGCCGGTGCGGTGGTGACGGTAGTCCTCGCGGAACGGCGCGAGATGCTCCAGCCATTCGTCGATGTCGGCCAGCAGGCCGCTCTCGGCGTCGTTGACGAACACACCGGCGGTTATGTGCATCGCCGAAACCAGCACCATCCCCTCGCTTATGCCGCTGGAGGCGACCACATCCTCGACGTTTGATGTGATGTTGACGTACTGGCGCTTCTTCTCGGTGGTGAACGTCATGTATTCGGTGACAGATTGCATATCCGACTCGCTTTCTACACCCTCAGGATGATAAACCCGGCGATAAACAGCACAAGTGCCGCCAGTGCCATGCCGGCCGCCACGACATACGCAACATCAATCAGCAGCTTGACCAGAACCAGCACCGCCGCCAGTACTATCAGCCCAATGGCCGTGCCTACCAGCGACCGCGCCAGGTAATAACGCTGTGGATTCATCCGGTCGGCTCCGTCGAAACGTGTTTGCGCTTTTGGCAACCGGGCCGCATTTCTAAGATAACGGTACAGACGACAACAGCGATTTTCCACCTTCGGGACTGAAAGCGAAGTGTAAATGCGTGACCTCTCGGACCTCATCCGGCGCGAGTTGCTTCCATATATCCGCCGGCCGGGACAGTATATCGGACTGGAAACCAACGCCCGCTGCGGCGGCTCACCCGCCTCGGCCGATGTGAGTGTATGCCTGGGGTTCCCGGACGCCTACCCAGTGGGCATGTCTCACCTCGGAACGCAGGTGCTCTATCAGGTCCTCAACGACCTGCCGGGCGTCGCCTGCGACCGCACCTACTGCCCTATGCCGGATGTCGAGCGGAGGATGCGCGATGCGTCCGTGCCGCTTTTCGGCTGGGAGAGTCGGCTCGCCGTCGCGGACTTCGACATCCTCGGCGTCTCGCTGTCGGCTGACCTGTGCGTTACCAACGTCCTGACGCTGCTGGACCTGGCGGGCGTACCACTGACGGCGCTCGACCGCGACGACCGGCACCCCATAGTCGTCGGCGGGGACGCGATGGCCGATGCGCCGGAGCCGCTGGCCGATTTCTTCGACCTGTTCCTGCCCGGCGACGGAGAACAGCCCCTGGCGGAACTGGCCGGGTTGGTGCGCCGACTGAAGCCGACAGGCGCAACGCGGGAGGAGATGCTGCTGGAAGCGTCGCGAACCGTGCCGTCCTGCTATGTGCCGCGTTTCTACAGCCCTAGTTACGAAGACGGCCGGTTCTCAGCCCTTCAGCGCCTGCGCGACGATGTGCCCGAAAAAATCGACCGCGCCCACCTGCCGGACCTTTGCGAATCGCCCGACCTGACCGCCCCTCTGGTTCCGCTGTCGGAGGCGGTGCACGAGCGGGTCGTGGTGGAGATAATGCGCGGCTGCCCGAATGCGTGCCGGTTCTGCCAGGCCGGCGCCACGCGGCTGCCGGTGCGATACCGCCCCGTCGAGCGGGTCGTGGAAATCGTCCGCCGCGCGCTTGCGAATACCGGCTATCGGGAGGTGGCGCTGCTGAGCTTGTCATCCAGCGATTATCCGCGGCTCCGGGAGCTTATGGACCGGCTGCACGAGGAGTTCGCCGAGCGGCACGTATCGGTTTCGCTTCCGTCACTGCGGGTCGATGCCCAGCTTCGGCTGCTGCCGGCGATGACCTCGCGCGTGCGAACGAGCGGTCTGACAATCGCCGTCGAGGCCGCCTCGGAGCGTCTGCGGCTTGCTATGCGAAAGCGCATCACCGACGAGGACATCCTCGCCGGCGTACGCGCCGCGTATCAGGCGGGGCTGCGCAGGGTGAAGCTGTACTTCATGGCCGGGCTTCCCGGCGAGACCGATTCCGATATCGACGCCATATTCGACCTGTGCCGCAAAATCTCGCAGCTACGCAGGGAAGTGGACGGCCACCCCGCCTCGGTCGATGCCACGGTCTCCTGGTTCGTGCCCAAACCGCACACCCCGATGCAGTGGGAGCCGATGCGGGATGCGGATTATTACTTCTCCGTGCGCCGCCGGCTGCGTGAGCTTTCCGGTCGCACGCCCATCCGCTTCAAGTTCCACCGCATAGAGCGGAGCATCCTGGAGGGGCTTATCGCCCGCGGCGACCGGCGCATCGGCGAGGTAATCCTCGCGGCCTGGGAAAGCGGCGCCCGCATGGACGGCTGGGACGAGCACTTTGACTACTCGCACTGGCGGAACGCCTTCGAGCGGACGGGCGTTGACCCGGCCGCCGAGACGATGCGCAAAATCCGGCTCGACACCCCGCTGCCCTGGGCCCACGTTCGATGCCCACGAACCGAGAGCTTTCTCAAGCGGGAAAACGCCCGACTGCACGAGGCGCTCGGCGAGTGAATATCTCCACTCACGGACGGCCGAAACCACGGCCGACCCTATTTCCAGACAATATCCGCGGCGTCGAATACGGGACCGTCGGTGCAGCAGAGCTTGTACGACCAGCCGGCCGGGTTGTCGTCGCGGATTTTTACTATACACGACTGGCACGTGCCCATCCCGCAGGCCATGTGCCGCTCCATCGCCAGGCGACACTCCACGCCTCTGTCAACGCACAGGTCGCCGACCGCCCGCATCATCGCTTCCGGCCCGCAGGAATAGACCACCAACTGGTCCGCCGGCCATTCGCCGGCGTCGAGCAGGCGCTCGAACGTCTCGCCCACGAATCCCGCGAAGCCCACCGAGCCGTCGTCGGTTGCGATTACCGACCCCACGCCGATCTCCGCCAGCCGGGGCACGCAGCCGGTCGGCTCCGGCTCGGCCGGCACATCGCCGGTGGTCCGCACGGGCAGCAGGTCGGCCCGGCCGGCGCCGAGCAGCGCCACCGTCTGTTTGCCCGCGGCGGACAACCGCTCGGCCTGATACAGAAGCGGCGGTATGCCGACACCCCCGCCGACCAGCACAGCAAGCGGCTTGTGGTCGCTTACGCCGAAGCCGTTTCCCAGCGGGCCGAGAACACTGAGGTAATCACCGGCGCTGACCGTCGCCAGCCAGCGAGTACCGGTTCCGACCGCGCGGTAGATGATCTCCAGCTCCGCGGTCTGGCCGCTCTGCGAGTGACCTGCCAAGCTGAAAGGCCGCCTCAGCAGCGGCTCGATGCCGGTAAGCTCCGGCTGGGTCAGTTGCGGCGGTCGGCCTTCGGGCCAGTCCGCCACGCGGACCCCCTCCCGCTCCACCGGCCGACGGCACTGAAGCTGGACGAACTGTCCCGGCTGCGACGGCGGGAAACCCTCCACCGGCAGGCGAAGCACGAAATGATCACTGCACAGCCGTTCGTTGGCCGCAACTTCCGCAAGATACACACCGCGACTGGATGCCTGCCGGGTCATAGCTGATGCATCGTAGCGCCGCGGCGCGAGACCGTCAAGCGGAGCTACTTCTGCGTGTAGGCGATGATCTTGTACCCCAGCCGGGCCGCGACGAATTCCGTCACCCGGCTCGGCGGCAGAGGGCGGACCTCCACGATGTCGGCGCCGATGACTTCCCGCTTTGAACACACCTCACGCAGCAGCCGCAGGACCTGCCCCCAGGTAAGACCGCCCGGCTCCGGCGTTCCGGTCCCCGGGGCGATGGACGGGTCCAGAGCGTCGATATCAACCGAGACATATACGCGGTTTCCAAGCATTGCCAATGCCCGCTCGGTCCAGCTCGGGTCGGACTCCACCACGGCCGGGGTGATAAAGCTTCGCACGCGGTCGGAATGCCGTTCAAACTCCTCCCGGCAATAGCTGCGGATGCCCACCTGGCAGACCTTGTCGGTGGTTTCGAGTATGCGGCTGGTTACACAGGCGTGAGAGAACCTGTCGCCCTCGTATTGGTCGCGCAGGTCTGCATGGGCGTCGAGCACCAGCACGCTGATGTCGTCGTAAGCAGCCGCGGCCGCCTGAACCATACCGACCGTGACGCTGTGCTCGCCGCCCAGTGCCAGTGGGAACCTGCCCGCCCGGCAGATCGGATCGGCCGCCTCGCGGACCCGCTCGCACATACCGGCCGCATCGGACGCCGGCGGAACGGGCGAATGCGTGGCAATGCCGGCGCCGTAGAACTCATCCCCCAGCTCCTCATCGAAAAGCTCCACGTGACAGGAGGCGCCGATAATCGCATCCGGGGCTTCACCGGTGCCGGACTCGAAGCTTACCGTGCCCTCGTATCCAACCGGCAGCACGACGTACCGAGAGCGGTCCGGGTGGCTGTATTCGGCGGGCAGGTCCAGAAAGTTCATCCGCGCCTCCTGTTGGAACATGTACGAAAACGTGGCGTGGGCGTCTCGCCCGTGTGTATCACGGCCGTGGCGTTTCCGCTCACGTGCAAGATGCCCGTGCCACCTGAGGCAGCGTTCTCATACACGTTCTTAGAGCAGAAATACCGCCGCCGAGACAACCGTGGTCCACAGCCCGTTCTTGTCGCCCTCGGCTGTCTGGACGCAGTTGCGGGTGCGGACGATCTTGCCCGACATCTTGTAGATTTCCTTGCGCTCGTCGTAGGCGGTCTCGGGGTCGAACTCGATGCCCAGAGTCGTAGCCAGCATGGTAGCGGCCATATCCTCGACAAAGTCGCCCAGCCGCTTGCTCTTCATCCCGAAGCCGTGATGCTCGCTGATGTATCCGTACTGTTCCCCCTTTACCGGCTGGGCCAGGCCGATGCCGGAGCCGATCATCCGCGACGGTTCGTCGGTGGACGCTTCGGCCAGGACGACAAACGTGATCTCGCCGGGGCAGAGCTTCTCAAGCCCGCGCTTCCGCGAGATGACCTTGCATTTTGGGGGAAGGATGCTTGAGACACGAACCAGGTTGACCTTTTCTATTCCCGCGGAGCGCAGCGCGGACTCGAAGCTTTCCAGGCGGTTGCGATGCCGCCCCACGCCCTTGGTAAAGAACACTTCCTTGGGGACCATAGGTGTTCTTGTCATTTTCTCTCCTCTGGGAGCACAGAACGTCTCGAATGCTTAAGATTGCTTAGCACGGGTCGTAATTATATTAGGGCCATCCAGCTTCACAAGCCGATAGCGACTCGACGGCTCACGTTGACACCGACGATGGCCGCATCTACCATCGCCGCGGAAGGCAGGGACCATCATGGGCAAGAACCGCTCGGAATCGCGAACCGAAAAGAGCTGGCAGAGCCGACTTACCTCGCAGGCCGACGCCGAGACCGCGAGCTTTCTGGCGAGCTTGGACGTTGACCGCGCACTTTGGCGATACGACATCGCCGGCTCGCTCGCCCATGCGCGGATGCTCAGCGAAAGCGGACTTATAACGCAAGATGAGTACCAGCGCATCCGCGACGGGCTGCATTCGGTCGCCGACGACATCGAGCACGACCGGCTGGAGATGCCTGTCGAGCTTGAGGACATCCACATGGTCATCGAGGCGGCTCTTATCGAACGCGTCGGCGATGTCGGCGGCAAGCTCCACACCGGCCGCAGCCGCAACGACCAGGTCGCGCTGGACCTGCGGCTGTGGGCGCGCGACGCGATAGACGACCTGTGCTCCCGGGTCGCCGAGCTTCAGCGGGCGTTCGTGGACCTCGCCGAGCGGCAGGGCAAGGTGGTGATACCGGCATATACCCACCTCCAGCGTGCGCAGCCCACGCTGGCCGGGCACATGATGCTGGCCTACGTGGAGATGTTACAGCGCGACGCCGATCGGCTCACCGACTGCCGCCGCCGAGTGAACGTCTGCACTCTCGGTTCCGGGGCGGCCGCGGGCACCACGCTGCCGCTGGACCGCGAACGGACGGCGGAGCTGCTGGGCTTCCCCCGCTACAGCCGAAACAGCATCGACGCGACCAGCGATCGCGACTTCCTGGCGGAGCTGTGCTTCGATTGCGCGCTGCTGTCGGTGCACCTGTCGCGCTGGGCAGAGGACTGGATAATCTTCTCCACCGGCGAATTCGGGCTTCTTGTGCTCGACGACGCCTACTGCACATCCAGCTCGATGATGCCGCAGAAAAAGAACGCCGACACGCTGGAGCTTATCCGCGCCCAGGCCGGCGGCGGAATCGGCCGGCTCACCGGCCTGCTGACGCTGCTGAAATCGCTGCCCATCGGCTACAGCCGGGACCTCCAGGACGACAAGCGCTTCGCCCTGCCGGCCGTGGAGGCCTGCCTGTCGGCGCTGAAGGTGGCCGCCGGCGTGGTGGCGACCGCCCGGCTGGATGAGCCGCGAATCGCCGACGCACTTGAGGACGGCTTCCTCGACGCGACCTCGCTGGCCGAGTACCTGGTGCTGAAGGGCGTTCCGTTCCGCAAGGCCCACCAGGTTGTCGGCGGGCTGGTCGTCCGCGCCGAGCGGGAAGGCAAGCGGCTGGCCGAGATTCCGCTGGAGGTCCTGCGGGAGGCGGCCGGGCAGGTCGATGCCGACGTGGAAAAACACCTCGGCTCCGCCAACGTGGTCAAGCGCTACTCGCCGGACGGCTCCGGCGGCGCGCGGCAACTGCTGAAGCAACTGAACTACTGGAAACGCAAGCTCGACTGAAAGAGCGGCCGTTTGCCCGTGCCGCCTCACCGCGAACGGCCGGAAAAGCGAGGAAAAGTGCGAGAAAACGATTTTCTGGACTGGATACGCACTCGCGGCGTCGCACAGCCCAAGCGGGTCCCGGTAGGCCCGGGCGACGACTGCGCCGTGGTCGGGCTGGGCGGCGAGCGGCTTGTGGTAACCAACGACCAACTACTGGCGGGCGTGCACTTTGAACCGAGCGTCGAGCCGCGGCTGGTGGGCCGCAAGGCCATGAACCGGGGGCTTTCGGACGTAGCGGCCATGGCGGCCGTGCCCGTATGCGCCGTGGCCACGCTGGCCGCGCCGCACGGGTTCGAGCGCGAAAACGCCGAGGCCGTTTACCTCGGCCTGCGCGAAGCCGGAGACGCCTTCGACTGTCCGCTGGTCGGCGGGGATGTGGCCGGCTGGGACGGGCCGCTGGCGGTGACCGTAACCGTCGCCGCCACGCCCGGCTCGTCCGGCTGGGTCCTGCGAAGCGGCGCGAAGCCGGGAGACGCCGTCTGCGTTACCGGCGCCTTCGGAGCGGCCTGGAAGGGAACCCGGCACCTGGAGTTCGCGCCGCGAATCCGCGAGGCCCGTCTGCTTGCCGACCGCTATCGGCCGCACTCGATGATCGACGTATCGGATGCGCTGTCGCTGGATCTGTGGAGGATATGCCGGGCATCCGGCGTCGGCGCCGAGATCGACGCCTCGGCCGTGCCCATCAGCGAAGATGTCCCCGCCGGCGACTTCGACGCCCGGCTCTCGGCCGCACTGGGCGACGGCGAGGATTACGAGCTGCTGTTCACTCTCCCCGGCGAACAGGCCGACCGGCTCGTTCGCGAGCAACCGCTCGGCGTGCCCGTCAGCCGTATCGGTAGCATCGTCGCAGGCGAGCGGATGACACTTATCGCCGACGGCTCACCCTGCCCTCTGACGCCGAACGGCTGGGAGCACGAGATTTGACGCCGCCGGTCGAGCAATTCCGGACCGACTCGCCCGAGCGGACCGTCGAGGCCGGACGGCGCATAGCCGGGCGGCTCGGCGCCGGCGACTGTGTCGGGCTTACAGGCCCGCTCGGCGCCGGCAAGACGGTACTTGTCCGCGGCGTGGCGACGGGGCTGGGCGTGGCCGACGAGCGGCTTGTCTCCAGCCCGACGTTCGTGCTGGTGCATGAGTACCCCGCGAGCGTGCCGGTCTTCCACGTGGACCTCTACCGCATGGCCGAGGCGGACGCCGAACTTGCCGAGCTGGGACTGGAGGAGATGCTCGCCGACGGCGTGGTGCTCATCGAATGGGCCGACCGGGCCTCGGCCGCCCTACCCCGACCGAGGTGGCAAGTGGATATCGAGATGACCGGCCCGAACGAACGCAAAATCACACTCAGCCGAATCGAGTAATACAGCCCGCCACAGGCCGCCGACCCACGCGCCGATGCGGGGCGGGCCTACGCCCTGCCCGCCATTATTCCCGGCCAATCTTTTCAAGCGCTTCCTTGGCCGCGCGGCCAAACCAAAACCCCGGGTCAGCGTAGCGCTTCTCCAGCGGTTCGACGGCGCGACGGTCGCCAAGTTCACCAAGCGCATGGACTACCGCCTCTTGGACCACGACATACCTGTCATCGAGGGCCTCTATCAGCGGTTCCACAGCCGCCCGGTCTCCGAGGTGTCCCAACCCCCTGGCCGCACCCTCGCGAACGCAGAAATTCTCGTCGCGCAGCTTTTCCAGCAGAATCGGCAGCGCTCGCTCCCCGCCTATCCGACCGACCGCCTCGGCCGCCGCCAGACGCACAATCTGACGCGGGTCGTTCTCAAGGAGGGTAACCACGGCCTCGAATGCGACCGGATCGCCTGTTTTCCCGAGCGATTCCACGGCCAGCTTGCGAATGACGACCTTCGGCGACTCGAGCAAACCGACAAGCGTCTCTACGGCCAGCTCGCCGCCGAGGTCTCCAAGCGCGATCGTGATTTCACACAGCTCCTCATAGTCTGCGCTTTCGATGAGCTTGACGAGTTCGGGCACCACCGCCTCGTCCCCACATTTTCCGAGGGCGCCTATGGCGCCGAAGGAATCCAGATTCTGCAAGAGCAACGGGACGGCTCGTTCGTCGCCGATCTTCCCCAGCGGGGAGATGGCCCTGGAGTTGCCGTGCCGCAAAGCGCTTAGAAGCTCCTGCGTGGCCCTTGGGCCGCCGATCCTGCCGAGGGCGTTGGCAGCAGTTGCCTGCCTCTGTCCGCAAAATCCATCATCCTCAAGCAAACTCCCGAGTATGGAAACGGCCTCGTCCGTGCCGATGTCTGCCAGCGCATCGATGGCATATGAGGGCATCCTTGTATCTTCGGGAACCGAATCCCTGGCAAGCTCCACCAGCGGCTTGACGGCGTCAGGATGGCCGATACGCCCCAAGGCCCTCACGGCATCACGGACGAGCGACGTGTCCTGATCTCCCAGCGTTTCAACCAGAGGCCGCACCGCCCGTTGCGACCCGCGTGCGCCCAGAACCTTGGTCGCTCTCCTTCGCACGTCGGTATCCGGATCGTCCTGCAGCACGGCTACGAGGGCTTCGGTTGCATCTTCGCTGTCCACATCCGCCAGGGCCTCGACGACCCACTGCCTTACGTCGGGCCGCGAGTCCCCCAGCGCCTCCAGCAAAGGCGCCGCATGCTTGAGTTGGCCATCAACCCGGCTCAGTGCAGCCGCAACCGCACTACGAACATCACCACTTGTCCGCGCAAGGGCCTGTTCAAGGGCTTCTACGGCGGCAGGTCCGCCTATTATGCCAAGGGATGAAGCGGCCATCTCCTGCACCTCCTGATCGTCATCGGTGTTCAACCGTTTGATAAGGTGCTCAACCACCTCATCATTGCCTCTCCAGCCCAGGCCGGCGGTGGCTGCACGACGCGTGTACGGGTTCGGAGACGATAGCTGTTCGACAAAAAAAGCACTCGACGAAAGCCCCTGGATGGACAGTATCGCCCTGCCGACTTCCCGTGCGTATGGTCCATACGACCCCACCATCAACTCCTTCAGCGGCTCGCCGGCTTCGGCGGCCCCCAGCCACCACAGCGCCAAAACCGCCCCCAATCGTGATTCAGGGTCCTCCACGCCAAGGGATGAGATGAGATAATCAACCTGTGTCTCATCGCCCATACGCCCCAGTTGCCTAGCCGCCATCCATCTCAGGTATGAGTCCGACGACTCAACGGCCATGCGTGCCAGTAGCTCGGCGGCTCTCGGATCTCCGGTATTACCCAGGATCTCAATAATCGTCGCTGCGCCGAACTCGCCCAGATCTTCGGGCCGCTCAAGCAGGTCAAGCAGGAACGGCACGAGCGGCCGCAGGCGAAGCTCCTTTACATCATAGAGAACCCAGGACAGTTCCTCCTCGTCGGCATCCACCAGCGCCCTGACCCACTCGGCGACCTGCGGGTCGTCAATCCCCGCCGCGGGGTCCGAATCCCTGCAGCCCGCCCCGGCCGTCATAATGACCGCAGCAGCCAACAAGCTTGTCGTCACCCACATCAGTCGTGTCAATCTGTCCATGGCTTTGCTCTCTATCGAAATGTGCCTGGCCGCCCATACATAATCCCGATCAGTCGGAAACCATATAGTAAGTGGCGCAGGTGAGAAGGCAAGAAAATGTGTTCTGGAATCCTACGCTCGCCCCGGGCATTCGCCCGTCGTCGGTTCGACTCGCTCACCGCAAACAAGCTCAGGACAAGCTACTCGCTAGTCGCTTGTCGCCGGCCATTCTGCAAGGCGTCAATCCGACTTGTCCGTCTCCATCAACCCCTCGGCCGCGCCAATATAGATATACGCACGCTCGATGGGGCTTTCCGCCTTTCCAGCCCATTCCTCCACACCTGCCAAGTCGCCGGCCTGCACCCGGACCCGGGCAATCGCACCATACGCGGGGCCCCTGACGCTTGTCCGCTCGATAGCTTCGGTCGTCTCCATTGCCCCTGTGATGTCGCCCGCCTCGGCGCGAGCCGTGACGATAAAGTAATAAGCCCAGTCCTGGCTTTCTGCATTCTCCATCTGGCGGGCGGCTTCGCGGGCAAGGGGGAGGGTCTCTTCGAAAGCCGCACTGTCGCCTAAGCTCGCCTGAGCCATAAGGATATCCCGATAGGCCTGAGACCTCGCCCACCCCGCTTCGGCATGGCCAGCAGCATCCAGGGCCAAAGCCAGGGTCTGTTTCGCAGTTTGGTTTTCACCCAGCTCTTTCTGGGCAACGGCGATCTCGCAGTAAATAAGAGCTTTCCTATGCGACGAACCGATGTGCCCCGCCGCATTGAGCGCTATGGTCACGTTCCTTTCGGCGCCTTCATGGTCGCCTGCGCGGGCCTGGGCTGTTGCGACGGCTGCGTATGCCCCGGCGGCCCGATACGGTGTGTTGTGCTCGATCATAGCGGCAGTCCAGCCGGCTCCCTCAAAGTCACCCGCCTCGGCTTGCGCCTTAGCGATGTTCTTGTAAGCGGTGGCTCTGGACCATTTGCTGTCGATCTGCCTGGCTGTCTCAAGTGCGCCTTCGATGTCCCCCGCCTCGGCCTGACCCGTGGCTATGCTGCGATAGGCAGGAGCACCGTTCAAGGGGTCATCAACCATTGCGGCAGTCTTTCGTGCGGCTGTTAAATCACCCGCTCGCGCTTGGGCACCGGCAACAACCCGGTAATACATATTCCGGTCAGCTACGTTCTCAATCTCACCGGCCCTTTCGAGAACCTGCATCAGGGCCTGTTTCTCACGGGCACTGTCGCCCTCCTTCGCCAGCGCTCTGGCGAAGTGCCAGTACGTACCAGCTTGAATGTATGCATCCTCGACTTGCTCAGCAATTTCGAGGGCGCCTGCGATGTCTCCCGCACGAACCAGATTCTGGCTAATGGCTTGATATAACCAGGCCTTGCCAGATGGGTCATCGACCTCTCCCGCCGCCTGCAGCGCCTTGTCCAGAAGTGCGTTGATGCGCTCGGCCTGCGGATGCAGGGCCGCCTCCTCGGCCAACACGTTCGGCCCGGCTTGAGCGAGGGGGGCGAAGTTGACAATGCCCAGGAGCGCAATGCCCGCGAGCACACATACCAATGCCCCCCGCCCGTAGGCGTTGGCGTTGCTTGTGGCGCCGTGGTCTTCCGCGAACGTGTTCATGATTATCCTTTCCCGCAAGTGGCACTGATCTGCCGCACCCGTTCCCGTACCACCAGCGAGCGTATATTACCCGGCCGGCGCGGTAGCGGTCCAGAACATTGCCGGTCTTCGAAGGCACCGGCCGCCATCGCCCTTCGGCAAGCTCACCGCAAGCAAGCTCAGTGCAAGCTTTGGTCTTGGCGGACATCGGGCAAGTGGTCAAAACGCTTGTTTCGGATTCCGCATTTCGAGCTTCGTATTTGTTTCGCGTGTCGTACTTCGTGCTTCGGATTTTTCACACCTTATACCCGCGGCGAGACCGGGAGCATTGCTTGTGTTTGTTCGGGGAATCACGACCGGGCGAGCGCGAGCTTGTCATATGAGTGCGTTGCGTCTATGCTTGCGTCGATTGCCCGGCGGTCGGCCGGGCGTGATAAGCCGAAAGGAAGATGGATATGACGATGTTGCGCAATTTCTGTCAGCACGATATACGTCCGGTGGAGTCGCTTTGCGGCCGGTGGGAGTTCGTCACGGCCGACGATCGCAACGACAAGGGCAAGCTCCCCAAGCGTTACACCAGGAGCATCCACGTGCCCAGCGCGTGGGAGCAGCTCCCCGGGCTGGAAAACTACCGCGGCAAGGCGTGGCTGCGGACGACGGTCCCGGCGGCGGAGGGCTGGGCGCTGCGGCTGGTGTTCGGCGGCGTCAGCCACACCGCGGACGTCTTCATCGACGGCAAGCACGTCGGGCATCACTACGACGCCTTCACCCCGTTCGACGTGGTGGTCCCGCGGCTGAGCGAGGGCGACCACGAACTCGTGGTGCAGGTGGACAACAGCTTCGGCGAGCATTCCGCCCTGCACATCGACAACGACTACTACACCTACGGCGGCATCACCCGCCCGGCGGAGGTGCAACTCGTGCCTCCGGTTTACATCGATCGGCTGTTCGCCCTGCCCGTCCGCCGAGGCGGCAAGTGGGACCTGGACGTGCGGGTCCGCCTGGCGAACTGGAGCAGGAAGACCGAGACCCGAGGCGTGGCCGTGATGGTCGCCGGCGGATTCCTGGAGCTGGACGAAGTGTCGGTCAAGCCCGGCTCGACGGCCGAGGTGACCGGCCGGCTCAAGGACCTGGACGTCAGCGACTGGACGCCGGACTCGCCGGAGCTTTACGAAGTCGAGGTGCTGCTTACCGAAGGCGACGAACTGGCCGACGATCTGATCGACCGCGTCGGCTTCCGCGAGATCAAGGTCAGCGGCAAAAAGCTCCTGCTCAACGGAGAGCCGATCTTCCTCCAGGGCTACAACCGCCACGAGGACCACGGACAGTTCGGCTGCGCGATTCCGCTTGAGGCGATGGTGACGGACCTGGAGATTCTCCGCGACCTCGGCTGCAACTTCGTGCGGACCTGCCACTACCCCAACGACCAGCGCTTCCTGGACCTCTGCGACGAGCTGGGCTTCTGCGTCTGGGAGGAGTCGCACGCCCGGCAGGTGAAGTTCGACCACCCGAAGTTCCGCGAGCAGATCGCCGACTCCACGCGCGAGATGATCGACTGGCATTACAATCATCCGTCGATACTGATGTGGGGCTGCCTGAACGAGTGCGACTCGGTCTCGGCTTCCGGCCGCAAGGAGCACCAGCGGGTTATCGAGATTATCCGCGAGATGGACGACTCCCGCCCGGTGACGTTCGCGTCCAACAAGGCCACCGACGACCGCTGCATGGACCTGGTGGATATCGTGTCCTGGAACCGCTACCAGGGCTGGTACCACGGCGGGCCGGACTCGGCGGGCGACGACCTGAAAGAGCTGATCAAGTGGCTGAACTCCGACGCCAGCGGCGGCAGGAACAAGCCGGTTATCATGAGCGAGTTCGGCGGCGGCGCGATTCCGGGCTACCGAAGGCCCAACCACGCCAAGTGGACCGAGGAGTTCCAGGCCGAGTTGCTGGACCACCAGTTGGAGGCGTACCTCAACCACACGCAGGTGGTGGGCGTGGCCATCTGGCAGTTCTGCGACTGCCGTGTGACCACCGGGCACTTCAACAGCCGCCCGAGGACCATGAACAACAAGGGCACGGTCAGCGAGTACCGCCTGCCGAAGCTCGCATATGATGTGGTCAAGCGGCGCATGCACGAGGCAACCCGCAACAGGCAAAAGCAGCAGAAAAAGCAGAAGAGCCGTAAGAAGACAAAGCGCTGAGCCGGACGACGTTGGTGGCTGGTTGATTGGTTAGTTGGTTAACTGGTCCACTGGTTAATTTGTTGACTGGTTGACCGGTTGATTGGTTGACCGCCAGGGTCTCGTTCGACTCTTGACCACCGTTCCTTCGGGATTGACATACTGCCCGGCAGTTGCATGTCTCGAGGCGGCGGGCAGTATCAGAATTGGCTGACGGCCCCGTTTACTGGCTACTGATTACCGGCTACTGACTACTGATTACCGATGACCGGCTGACGCCGTGCACACGCAGGAGCCGCAGGTGAAACAGAATCTTGACGCCGGCGCGATTCGCGTCCGAAAGATGGTGCTGCTGGTGCTACTGGCGGTATCGGCGCCGTTGCCGATGCTGTTCGTCCAGTACGAGGAGCCGACCACGACGCTGGTCGTCGTGAAGGCACTGGCAAAGACCGGATCGCTCATCGGCACGGTGCTGATGGTCTGGCAGTTCATCCTGGGCTTCCGCGTGGTGAGCACCCTGTTCCACAAGGACCTGCTCTGGCTGGTCAAGCTGCACGAGCGGCTGGGGGCGGCGGCGATACTGCTCATCCTGCTGCACCCGATCTTCATACCCATCTACTACGCGGTGAAGCTCGATATCAACCTGTTCGCGCTCGACCTCGGCAGGGCTTCATCATGGTTCGTCCTGCTGGGCATGGTCGCGATGGCGCTTCTGCTGTTCATATTCGTAACCAGCGTGTTTTTCCGCAAACGCCTGGGCTACGGTCGATGGTTCGCCACGCACGTGACGGCCTACCTGGTGCTGCCTCTGGCTTTTATCCACGCGTTTCCCATAGGCGGGACGCTGCGCCAGACGCCGCTTTTCTGGTACTGGATACTGCTGGCGGCGGTGGCGGGCGCGGTGATCGTCGCCCGAGTGCTGACCCTCTTCGGCTGGCGCGTTTACGGCCACGACGTCACCGACGCCCGCAAGCTCGCCGAAGGCGTAACCGAGTTGACCATGCGCCCGTCGGGCAGGCCGATCAGCCCGGCCATCGGGCAGTTCGTTTACGTTCGTCGGCGCAGGGCCGGCGCCCAGCGGCCCTACACCGCCTGCCGCTACGACGCCGACAGCGGGCAGGTCAGCATAGCCGCAAAGTCGGGCCGCGGCCTCAGCGTCCGGCTGCAGGATGTCCGGCCGGGCGAGCACATTTATCTGGACGGGCCTTACGGCGTCTTCGGACAGGAGGCCCTGCGGACGGAACGGCCGCTGGTGATGGCCGCCGGGGGTATCGGCATAACGCCGTTCATTCGTCTGATGGAGCGGATAGAGCGGAACCCCGGCAGAGCCGCATACCTGTTCTACGGCAATCTTCGCGCGGACAGGATCGCCTATCGAGAGGAACTCGACGCCCTTCAACACGTCGAGGTCGTGCACGTCATAAGCGATGAGCCGGACTACCAGGGCGAGAAGGGCTTTATCACTGTCGATTTGATCGGCCGGTACGTTCGCGAGCCAATCGCCGAATGCGAAGTGCTCATCTGCGGGCCGCCGGTTATGACAGAAAAGCTCGAAAACGCCCTCCTGGCCGCGGGCGTGCCAGACGAGCAGATACACCACGAGCTGTTCGGGTTCTAGCAACGGCCGCTGCGTCCTACCACGCGAATACCCGCTCAACTATTCAACGGCTTAACCGCTCAACGGTTCAACTGTTCAACGGTCCAACTGCTCCACCGCTTCGGTGTCCAGGGCGCCCCTTTCGGCGGCGACATGGAGGAACTGGTCTATCTCGCCCCGCCAACGGCGGAGCATGTCCCACGCGGTCTTGGCGCCGTTGACTATCTCGGCGACTTTGTCGGCAGGCGTCGCCGGCCGGGAGCCGATGGATCGCAAGGCCCGGCCGCTCCAGCCGCCGAAGCGGTAGAAACGCTTGTGGGAGTCGTAGAGCGCCTTCTGAAGCTCCACAAAGCCAATGCGGGTGTTGTCGTACAGCACATGCGTGCCGTCGTAGTAATCCCAGTCGTCGGGGAAATCCGTGAACACCAGGTGCCGGCGCATCTTTTCCATCAGCGGCGTGCCGGGGAAAGGCGTAAGCGCACTTATCTGGATGGTCTCGATCCCGCACCGCAGCGCGAAATCCACGATATTATCCGCGGTGCGGCGAGTGTGCTCAGGCCCCATCACGAACATGCCGTGTATCCAGAAGCCGTGGTCGTGAAGCGCGGCGGTGTCGTCGCGCAGCCGCTGTGTAAGCGAGCCGCCGTCGCGATAGCCCTTGTGCCAGCCGCGGGCGGTGGCGTCGTCCACGGTTTCGTAGCCGATGTAGAGCATGTCGCCGCCGGCGCGGCGCATGGCCTTGAGCAGTTCGCGGTCCGGCCGGCCGCGAGAAGCCCCGGTGCGATGGAAGTCGGCGCGGACCTGGGCGTTGAAGGTCATCCGCATCGGCCTCATCAGCTCCAGCAGCTTGCGGGTCCGCTTCAGGTCGGCGGTGAAGTTGTCGTCGTAGAAGAACATCCGCCGGAAGCCCTGGTCGGCGTAGTGGCGAACGGTGCGTTCCACCCTCTCGGCGCTCTGGGCGCGTATCCTCCTGCCGAACAGGCGCGTCACGCAGCAGTAGGTGCACCCGTGCGGGCAGCCGCGGGAGGTCATCACCGGCAGCGGATAAAGCGCCCGTTTGCGGAAGGCGCTCAACAGCACGTCGAAGTCGCGGATGAGGAAATGGTTCGGCGTCGGCAGCGAGTCCAGGTCGGCCACCGGCTCGGCCTGGACGATGCCGGAGGTGATCTCGCCGCGGGCGATTTGCTCGATAACCGTCTCGCCCTCGCCGCGGACAACGACATCGCCGTGTTGCAGCGCCTCGTCGGCGCGGAAAGTGGCGTGGACGCCGCCAAACACTATGCGCACATCCGGGGCGTCCCGGCGGAGCCGGTCGGCCAGGGCGTAGCCGCGCCGGGCGGTCGGCGTCATGATGCTGATGCCGACCACATCAGCGGTGCAAAGCTCCTCGTACAGGTGTTTGTTGTTCTCCGCCGGTCCGGAGATATTCTCGTTGATGACGGCTGCGTCGTAGCCCTTCTCATCAAGCATAGTCGCCAGCGTCATCGGGCCCATCAGGGGCCAGCAGCTTATCCAGGAGTTAAGCGGCCGCTCGGGCCGGCCCTGCGGCTCGACTATACGTATCTTGCGCGAACCGATCATCGTATCTCCCTCGACCGCCCGCCGCCGGCGGGGATGCAATCGGCGGACGGGCGTGTTAAAGTATTCTTGTCCACATTATTAACAAAAGCTTTGCTTTCGCTCATAATGTGGCGTCAGGAAAGCACGCGCTTTCCTGACGGCTTCGACTCGGCGCTTCGCGCCTCGCTCAGTACTTGCCCTGAGCGAAGGGCCGAAGGCCCGGAGTCGAAGCCCGAAGGGTGGTTTGCACCCAGGCCACTAAGCTAACCGGAAGGAGCGTATCGTGCGAGATTTTCTCGGCATTCTAGTCATGGTCATATCGGCGACGGTGTTGTGCGGCCGGGCGGCAGGCGACTTCGAGCCGCTGGACCCCCACCAGACCGACCACCCGGCCGTCGATGACGCACCGGCCGCAAGTCCCCTGACATACGACGACGAAGACGGTTTCCGACGCCGTGCGGACCGGACCATGCGCGAGCTGGCGACCGTTGACCTGGGCACCTACCGCAGGGGCTATTTCGCGGGCGGAGACCCGGGCAAGTACCTTCCGCTGCATGCCATGGCCCGGCTGCTGCTGGACGCCGACGACGAACAGGCACACCACTATCTCAACGACGACAGGTCCCCCACCGAGCACTACCACTTCGCCGCGGTCAATTGGGCGCGGCTGATACCGCTGTTCGGTGACGCGCTTACGACGCGTACCATGAGGCGATTCGCCGACAACGCAAGCAACCGCAACACCTATATCTCCACCGGCGGCAGGGGCACCGAGAACCACCACGTGATGCAGCTTACCGCCGGCGTGGTGCTGCCCGATTACCTCGAAACCAACCGCTTCGCCGCGGCCAATATCGACGTCGCAAGGGAACGTGCGAAGGACTGGCTCCGCTGGTACGTCCGCAAACTCTATCACTACGGACAGAGCGAGTGGGATTCGTCGACATATATGGCCTTCAACATCAACGGACTGCTGAACATCTACGACTTCTCCCACGACCCCGAGTCGCGCCTGCTGGCCCGGGCGGCGCTGGACTGGTACGCCACGGCCGGGGCGCTGAAGTACGTCAACGGGATGCACTCCGGGCCTAAGGAGCGCGGCTGGACCGAAAGGGCGTTCCAGAGCTACGGCGACCAGACCTTATGGCTGTGGTGGGGCTCGACCGGCGAGCCGGAAGATGACACACTCAGAGGCGCGCGGTACGCCATGCACGCGATTACCTCCTCGTACAGGCCCAACAGGGTCATATCCAACATCGCGCGGCGGAACATCGAGCCGCTTCCGGCGGAATATCGAAACGCAAAGCCAAACTATTGGCACGGACTGGACAAGCCGCCCAAGGACCCGGTGAAGAACGTTTCACAGGAATCGCTCTACATCACCGAGCACTACACGCTGGGGACCATGTGGTGGTCCGAGGACGTCTGCACGCAATTGCTGCGGATGCAGCTCGGGGCGAAGACAGAAGACGGCGCGATCGGCTTCACGGGCAGCGCTCCGGGAACCTACAACGACCAGAGGCGTTACAAGGCCGGCCAGGGAACGCACATCATGCGCCCAAGCATGCAGGTGGACCCGCGGACCGTCGCAACCTACGTGCAATACAGTCAGGTGGGACCGACGGTTATATGCATGGCCGCCTTCGGGTCGCGGGCGGTCGATAGGTTCACCTACTTCTCCACGCCGGTGGAGTTCATACAGTTCGGCCATTGGCGGGCTGCCCGCGCCGGCGAGACGTTCGTCGGCGTGCTGCCGCTGACAGAGACTGTCGAAGAGAGAACGCTCGGGGACCTCGACGCCATGGTTTTTCCGGGCGACGAAAGCGGGTTCGTGCTCCAGACCGCCGACACCAACAGCTTTGGCTCACTGGCGGAGTTCGGCGCCGCCCTTGAGAAGCTCGATATAGACCTCAGTGACTGGGACGAGTCGATGAAGGTGGCCGTCGAGACCATGGACGGCCGGACCGTCACCATGCGATACCGCCGCAGCAGGGACCACGCCGACGTAAGCATCGACGGCGAACCGGTCAGCTACGAAAACTGGCGGGAATACGACGGCCCGCACGTCCGCCAGGCCGACGGCGTGCTGAAGGTCTTCGACGGAACCGACGGCTTTCTCATCGACTTCACGGGTGACATGCCCGTCTATAAGCCGTGGAACCCGGCCGACGGCGAAGACGACTAAATCACAAAGCCCACAAAGATTCGCGTCCTAACATGAGATGCCTAGAAGTTTCAATCACCCCCTGACGGGGGTTCTGAGATATATATTGGTGCACCTCCATATCACGGGCTTGCTCCGGCCGGTTTCACCGCGTGATCGCATCGCGAAAAAGCTCCGCCGAGCATCGGCCGGACCAGAACTCGCTTGTAACCTGAAAGTAGCCGTAGGCCCCGCAGACCGCCCGGGCGTACAAGCTGTCCTTATCGCCGAGGCGACAACGGCTGAGTAACTCTTCGCCTTCAATCTCGCGGCCGTCGCGAAGCTCATCCAGCAGCGCGAGAATCGAATCCGACTCGTCAAAGAAGTTCACATCGACGATGGCCCGGCGATATATGCCCTCGTCCGGCTCCGTCAGCGCCTTGTGATATCGGCCGATGTCGATCGTGAACTCCTGAATCCGCTCGAACAGCCGGTCCAGCCAGCCATGGGGGTCCGAGAGGTCCGGCTTGAAGGTGTGGGCCGCGAGCAACGCCCGCTGGAACAGTACCCGGAACAGCCCTTCCACCTCCGCGGCATCCACCGGCGTGCCGTCGGGAACTTCGACCGCCGGCGACAGCGCATCGCCGCGGTACGGCTCTTTGTCCCCGGCCGCGTATATCCGCCGGAACAAGAACACGTCGTGATAGATGCTGATATCCTTTGGCTCGCAGCCCCCATCGGCCGACTGGCTGCGGAAAATGGGCTTATAGATCCTATCGGCCGAGCGGTGTGCCATCGTGCCGAGGCAGAACGCCAGCTTCTCGGCATCGCGTGGGAGCGGCTCGTCGGCCCGGCCGCGCAGCTCCTCGATTACCGGGCCGGCGAAAAGCTCGCTCGCCCTCGTCACCGCGCCAAGGCGGCACTTGTCCTGGTGGTTCAGAAGCGATTCGCGAACAGCCCCGTGGATGCGCGGCGAGTTCAGCGAAAGCAACCGGGCGTCGTCGGCCACCGCAAGATGCGTTATCTGCTCGGACAAGTCTGTCTCCTTCCGGTCAGCGTTTTGACCGCTCAAACAGCGCGTTCACGGCCCTTCCGGGCCTCAACTGCCTGCTCACGCGTACCTCCGTGACAAAAGCGTAAACTGTCGTTCGGCACCGCCGAAAAGGCATTGTGAGCACGTTTACCACCCGCAACCCCACCTCTGCGAGTAACGCAGGCAGGCGGAACATACATGACCGCCGCATCGCCCGCCATAGCCGGCATCACACCCGTCCAGCTTGACAATCACTGTTCGGCGGCGGCACAATGCGATCGGTCGGCTGAACGGCAGCCGGCGCCGTCGTCTCAAGGACAGGCGGCAAAAGCCGCCTTTTCGCATCGGTCCGGGAAAAACCGGGAACTCTTTCGGGAACGGAAACCAGACATGAAGACACTGATGTGCCTGCCGCTTATCGCGATCTTCACCATCGCCGGATGCGCTTCCGCCGTAGCCGACACGCCCGCGCCCACCGACAATCCGGTTCGGGCGCTCTATCCGGACGACACCCCCGACTGGACCGATGAGCTGGCTTGGGAGACAGTGGTCAGCATCAACAATTATCCCGGCGAAAGCCCCGACGAGAAGTTCATCGCCGCCCGCGACGACCTGATCGCCCGCGGCGGCGGGGTTATCTACTTTCCGGCCGGCACCTATGAATTCTCCGAGGACGTGGTCCTGGCCGACGGGATAGTAGTCCGCGGCGAAACGCCCGCCCAGATCACCGACGCCCGCGAGGAGGATTACACCCTGGGCACGAAGTTCGTCTTCCCGCGATACGAGCCGAGCTTCGAGGGCGACGGCACGCCGCTGGACACCGCTTTCAGGAAGATAACCCTCGCCGATACCGAGACGGCCGACAACGTCGCGGTCGTCAACATCGACATTAACCGAGGACACATATACTTCCCCGACGGCCGGGACCACCAGACGGGCGTCAACCGGCTGTTGATGGGGAACATCCTGCGTAACACGGCCATCGCCGATGAATCCATACCCCGCCGCAGCATCGGCCAGCACGGCTGGCAGCGGTGGACGCACCGCCACCGAGCGGCGCTGCATGTCTACAGCGGCGAGAACCTGCTTATCGCCAACAACCGCCTGCCCGAGAGTGGCGACGAGAATTTCGAGCAGCCCGGCTACGTGATCGCCAGGAACACCTCAGGCGTGCAAGACCTGTCGTTCAACCCCGACGAACACGACCACGAGATAGTCGAGATGGAAAGCGGCATAGTCTTCGACTACGACAACCGTCCGGGCATCTACGCAAATGATTTCGCCATCGGCGCGCCCGGCGACGGACTGCCCAACGGCACTCCGGAGTCCCACCCCCACGGATTCCGCACCGGAACCATCATCCGAAACAACTACATCTTCGCCACCGGCCGATGCCCCATCGCCTTCGCGGGCGACGGAACGATAGCAGAGGGCAACGTGATACGCATACCGCCGGAGATATGGCGGCCGACGTGCAGGGGCTTCGAGGCCAGCGGACCCGGCAGCACCAACGACAACCGGGGCATCCAGTGCCGCGGCTACCGCTGGACGGTGCGGGACAACGACATAGAGGTCCACTCCAACAGAACCTATGACAAGAAGCACTACATCTGCGACGGCGAGGGCATCATGCACGAGAACCACGTCAACTCCAAGGTTCTCGACAGCCGGATCATCAACAACACGCTGAACGCCTACATCTGCCTCTGGCGGGTGGAGGTGGACGGCCTGGAGATTCGCGGCAACACCGTGGACAAGGCCGATGCGGCCGTCATCGGGATAAGGCGTTCCATAGCCGTAAAGGGGCGCAAGCGTTTCGAAGGCCGACCGTACTGTCCGGTCCGGAACCTTACAATCGCGGACAACAGGGTCCGCAACGCGGCCATCTCGGTCATGGGCGAGGACCGCGGCAACATCGTCATTGAGAACAACGAATACCTCGGCGACGATCCCGGCGCGCTGGTCATCCAGAACGTCAGCCCGGAACGGCTGGAGGACAACCGGAACTTCAACGTCTTCGAGTCCGAACAGGCAGCCGCGGAGGCCCAGTCGCGATAACAGCCGCTGGGGTCGCCGGCCGACTTTGGCCTCGCCGCCGTGGACGATTCGCTTCTGCGGTACACTGCGGCTGGCCACGGTATAATAGCGCCATTCAACTGCACCTGAACCGGTTGCGCCGATTTGGCCCAGGCCCGTCCCAGCCGAAACGGCACAACCGCAACCCCTCCCAGGAGAGCCGCGAATGACTACGCTGGTCGGATTCTTCCAAAGCACGTTCGGTGAGTTCTGGAGCGTCCTGCCGATTGCCGCGCTGATATTCCTTCTGCGGGTGCTGGACATGTCCGCCGACACGCTCCGCATCCTGTCGATGGTAAAGGGCCACAGAACCCGTGCCGCCCTGCTGGGCGTGTTCCAGGCAAGCGTGTTCATCTACGCCATCACCGAGGTCGTCCGCTCCCCGACGCACTGGATACCGATGGCCGGCTATGCGCTGGGCTTCGGCGTGGGCACATACATAGGAAGCACCATCGCCGAGTGGCTCTCTTCCAACCACGTGCTGCTGCGCGTACTGAGCAGGACTCACTCGGCCGAAATCACCGAACACCTGCGCGGCCGGGGATGCCGCGTTACCGTCGTGCAGGGCCAGGGCAAGGACGGGCCGGTACCGATTCTGTTCAGTGTGGTCAACAGGGACGTCGCGCACGAGGCGATGGGCGTGATCCGCAAGATCGCCCCCCAGTCGTTCATCACCGTCGAACAGGTCGAACGAGCCGTGGGCGGCTACGTGCCCCGGCTGGCCGGCTGGCGACCGGCGGTTCGGAGATAATCAGGGCGACTTCCGCGACAGCAGGGTCTGGGTACGCCGCAGCGCTTCCGCCGCGGGGCACTAGGATGGACCGCATCGAGATGGCTCTGCTGAAAGACGGCGACAAGACCGCCGTCGAGCTGATCGTCGCGGTGCGTCCCGGCCGGGAGGTACGCTTCGCCGAGGTAACGCCCCTGCAACCGGTGGTGGCGTTCCGAGGGACCACCCGTATAGCGGGGATTCCGAGGCCGACCGGGCGAAGACCGGCTCCGACGCTGGCTCTGGGCAGTGATTTTCCGGAAAAGTTTCAGATTGCCCCTTGACCGGCCGAGATTAAAAGCTATACTGTGAACGTCTTCACACTGTGCTATTATTCACAGCCAAGGGCCGTGCGGTGCCTAATACCTTGTCAGACAATGCCATAGCTCGCCTGAGCGTCTATCGCCGGGTGCTAACTGAGATGCATCGGGATAGCAGGACCTCCGTCCGCTCGGACGACCTGGCCGCGGCGGCCGGCGTTACCGCATCGCAGGTCCGGCGCGACCTGATGCTGGTAAGGGCGCTTGGCACCAACAAGGGCTACGACACCGCCGACCTGCTCGGCGCCATCGAAAAGCTGATGGATCCGCCGGAACCACAGGAAGTCGCACTGGTCGGCGTGGGCAACATCGGAACGGCGGTGCTGTCTTACTTCGCCGGCAGACGTCCGATGCTCGATATAACCGTCGCGTTCGACAACGACCCGGCGGTGATCGGCCGGACGCTCCACGGCTGCCCGTGCCTGCCGGTGACTGACCTGGCCGAGGTAGTCGCCGGACGAAACATACGCGCGGCCATCATCGCCGTCCCGGCCGACGCGGCACAGAAGGTGGCCGAGGCGCTGGTATCGGCCGGTGTACGAGGAATCATGAACTTCGCGCCCGTTCGGCTCAGGGCGCCTCGGAGCGTTTACGTCGAGAACGTGGACCTGACCGGCTCGCTGGAGAAGGCCGCGTTCTTCGCCAGACAGCGCAGTCAGAAAGAACAGGGACAAACCGGATATGCCTACTGAGGAAGTAACGAACGCCGAGGAAATCGAGCAGATACTGGCCGACCACGCCGGCCGATCGCGCGACGATCTGATCCCGATCCTGCAGGAGATTCAGGACACGTGCGGGTATCTGTCTCGCGAGGCCGTCACCAGCGTGGGTCGCTATCTTAACCTGCCTGCAAGCAAGATTTACGGAGTGGCGACCTTTTACAATCAGTTCCGCTTCGAACCGCTCGGGCGCTACCACATACAGGTCTGCCGCGGAACGGCCTGTCACGTGAAGGGCTCGGCCGGGGTCATGGACATGGTGATCAACGAGATCGGCGTGCAACCCGGTCAAACCAGCCGCGACCGGCTCTTCAGCTTGGAGGTCGTGGCATGCATGGGCGCCTGTGGCCTGGCGCCGGTGATATGCGTCAACGGTGAGTTTCACGCCAAGATGACCCCCCGCAAACTGGCGCAGCTCGTGGCGGAGATCCGTCAGAAGGAGTCCAGCAATGCCGAATGATGAGATAGCCGTCAAGCACAGTCGCTGTTGGGAAGAGCCGATGCGGCCGGATGCCGCGCTGTTGGAGCGGCTGACGGTCGGTCCGTTTGCCGACGCGCGGCGTGAAGGTCCGGAGGCGACGGGGGTGCTGACCGAGCGCCTGCGTCGTGAACGGCTCGACAGGCCGGTCATCTTCATCGGGGCCGGCACATGCGGCCTGGGCGCCGGAGCCGGCAAGACCTTACAGGCGGTGCGCGATTACCTCAGCCGGCGGAACGTCGAGGCCGACGTCGTCGAGGTCGGCTGCATCGGTCTGTGCTCGGCCGAGCCGATTGTCGATGTACAACTGCCGGGCCGGACCCGAATCAGTTTCGGCGAAGTCACCGAGGAGAACGTCGCGGACATACTGGACGGCGTGCTGGACGGACAGCCGCCGGCCGAGGGGCTTCTGGGGCAGTACCGCCAGGAGAACCTCCAGCCCTGGTCCGGTGTCCCCTGGCTCGACGAATTGCCGTTCCTGGCGCATCAGCGCCGAGTGGTGCTGGCCGGCAGCGGGATCGTCGATCCGACGAACATCGAGGAGTACATCGCCCGCGGCGGCTACTCGGCGATGTGCCGCATTCTGACGACACTGAAGCGGCAGGAGGTCTGCGACGCCGTCGAGGCCAGCGGGCTTCGCGGTCGCGGCGGTGGCGGCTTCCCGACCGGGCGCAAGTGGAAGTTCGCGCTGAACACCACGGCCGACCAGAAGTATCTGATATGCAACGCCGACGAGGGCGACCCCGGCGCATTCATGGACCGGGCGGTCTGCGAGAGCGACCCGCACCGGCTGATAGAGGGAATGGCGATCGCCGCCTACGCCATCGGGGCGAGCAAGGCCTACGTTTACATACGGGCCGAGTATCCGCTGGGCATCAAACGCCTGCGGGAGGCGATCGCACAGGCCGAGGAACACGGGCTGCTGGGACGGAACATCCTCGGCAGCGGCTTTTCGCTGACGATAATGATCAAGCAGGGCGCCGGGGCGTTCGTCTGCGGCGAGGAGACGGCCCTTATCCACAGCATCGAGGGCCGGCGAGGCATGCCGCGCCCGCGACCGCCGTTCCCGGCGGTCAAGGGCGTCTTCGATAAGCCCACGATCATCAACAACGTCGAGACGCTGGCGAACCTGCCCATGATCATGCAGCGAGGCAGCGACTGGTTCGCCTCCATGGGCGCCGCAAACAGTAAGGGCACAAAGGTCTTCGCGCTGTCGGGCATGATCCAGAGAACCGGCCTGGCTGAGGTGCCGATGGGCACCACGCTTCGTGAGGTGGTGATGGACCTCGGCGGCGGCGTTCCGCCCGGGCGGCAATGCAAGGGCGTGCAGATCGGCGGACCGTCCGGCGGATGCATCCCCGAGGCGGACATGGACATCCCCATCGACTACGAATCGCTCAAGAGCGTCGGGGCGATGGTGGGTTCCGGCGGGCTGGTGGTGCTGGATGAGACCACCTGCATGGTGGACCTGGCCAAGTACTTCATGGAGTTCATCCAGTCCGAGAGCTGCGGCAAGTGCATACCGTGCCGCGAGGGAACGCGGAAGGTGCTGGAGATACTCGAAGCCCTAACCCGCCCGCAACACAAAGAGACCGGCATCGACGCCCTGCTGAGGTTCCAGGGAGCGATGTACCTCGAGGAGCTTGCCGAGACCATCCGAGCCACCTCGCTGTGCGGTCTTGGCCAGACGGCGCCGAACCCCGTGCTCAGCACACTGAAGCACTTCCGCCACGAGTACGAAGCCCACGTATATGAACGGCGATGCCCGGCCGGGGGGTGCAAGGACCTGGTCGGAGCGCCCTGCCAGACCGGCTGCCCCGCCGGTACCGAGGCCTGGCGCTATGTCGCACACGTGGCCCGCGGAGAGTACGAAGACGCATTCCGGGTCATCCGGCAGACCAACCCGCTGCCCTCGGTTTGCGCCCGTGTGTGCCACCAGCCGTGCGAGCCGGTCTGCCGGGCCGGGGCCACCGGCGATCAGCCGATCGCGCTGCGGACGCTGAAGCGGTTCGTCGTGGACCGCGTTGATCCCAAGACCTGGCGGCCCGCGGTACGGCAGCCGGGTCCGGACAGCGCCCGCGTGGCGGTTATCGGGGCCGGGCCGGCCGGCCTGACCGCCGCCCACCAGCTTTCGCTTCAGGGACACCGCGTTACGCTGCTGGAGCGGGAAAGCCGCCCCGGCGGCATGCTGGATGTGGCGATACCGGAGTATCGGCTGCCGAGGCAACGGCTCCAGGAAGAGATAGAACTGCTGCTGAACGACAATATCGAGCTTCGCTGCGGCGTCGAGCTGGGTCGGGACTTCACCATAGACGACCTGCTTAAGGACGGCCATCAGGCGGTGTATGTGGCTATCGGAGCGCACCAGAGCCGACGACTGGGCCTGGACGGCGACGACGCCGAGGGTGTCGTCCCCGGCATCGAGTTCCTCAGGGAGCACAACCTCCACGGCCGGACACTGGCCCGGGGCCGGGTCGGCATAATCGGCGGCGGCAACTCCGCCGTGGACGCCGCCCGCGTAGCGATTCGACAGGACGACGTCGAGAGCGTAACCGTCTTCTACCGCCGCACCAGAAACGAGATGCCCGCCTATGCCGAGGAGATAGAGGCGGCCGTTGAAGAGGGCATCAGCATAGAGACGCTTGTGGCGCCGGTCGCGGTCCGGACCGAGGACGGCCGACTGGCCGCGGTGCGGTTCGTCCGCAACGAGCTGGGCGAGCCGGATTCCAGCGGCCGGCGCAGGCCCGTGCCCATAGAGGGATCGGACTTTGAAGCTCCGCTGGATACGCTTATCGTCGCGATCAGCGAGCAGCCGGAGACCGACGCCCTGACCGGGCTGTCCGTGACCCGCTGGGGCACGCTGCAGGCGGACCCGGAGACCCTGGCGACCGACCTTCCGGGAGTATTCGCCGGCGGGGACGTGGTTGACGGTCCGGGCATGGTCATCCAGGCGATCGCGGCGGGCAAGAAGGCGGCCACCATGATCGACCGCTACGTTCGCGGCAAGCTACTGAAGACACTGCCGCGAGTCGAGTTGCCCGCGGCCTATGTGCCCCCGATCGACGCCGAAGAGCCGAGCGACGGCATGGGACGGGTCCGCCCGCCGCTTCTGGACCCTCGGAAACGAAAAAGCTGCTTCGAGGAAGTGGAGCTGTCCATCGGGGAGAACGAGGCGGTTTGCGAGGCCAAGCGATGCCTCAGGTGCGATCTTGAATTCACTCAGCCACGGGACCGTTAGGACCAGACAGGTGAACCGATGATTACTCTGAAAGTTGATAACCGGACAATCGAGGCGAACGAGGGCGAGACGATCCTGTCGGCCCTTAATCGCCACGGCATTCACGTTCCGACCTTGTGCCATATGGAGGAGCTGCCGCCCACCGGCGCCTGCCGGATGTGCGTGGTCGAGCAGGAGGATACCGCACGGCTGATTACCGCCTGCTCCCACCCGGTCGCCGATGGAATGGTGCTGAGCACGCACTCTCCGAAGGTGCTGGGGGCTCGTCGGATGATCGTGGAATTGCTGCTTAGCAGCCATCCCGACGACTGCCTGTACTGCTCTCGCAGCGGCAAGTGCGACCTGCAGCAGCTCGCCGAGGGTCTCGGCGTCCGCCGCCGCGCCGCGGGCGAACCGGCGCCCTCGACGCCTATGGACGTATCCGGCCCGTCGATAATCCGCGATCCGTCGAAATGCATACTCTGCGGCAAGTGCGTCCGAACCTGCGAGGAGATCCAGGGCGTTTCGGCCATCGACTTTGTCGGCCGGGGCAGCAAGGCGACCGTAGCCCCGGCATTCGACGAGGGGCTGAACGTTTCCAGCTGCATCAACTGCGGGCAGTGCATAATCGTCTGCCCGACGGGCGCGCTTAGCGAGCACAGCTATCTGGACGAGGTCGCCGCGGCGCTGGCGGACCCGGAGACGTTCGTGGTAGTTCAGCACGCTCCGGCCGTGTCGGTAACTCTGGCCGAGGAGTTCGGCGCGCGAACCGGCAAGGACGTTGACGGTCAGATGGTAGCGGCCCTGCGCCGCCTCGGTTTTGACAGGGTCTTTGACACGTCGTTCACAGCCGATTTGACCATCATGGAGGAGGCCAGCGAGCTTGCGCATCGCGTCGCGACGGGCGGGCGTCTGCCTATGCTGACGAGCTGTTCGCCCGGCTGGATAAAGTTCGTCGAGCAGTTCTACCCCGACTTCATGGAGAACCTGAGCACGTGCAAAAGCCCGCAGCAGATGATGGGCGCGATCATAAAGAGCTTCTTCGCCGAGCGCGAGGGCATAGACAAACGAAAGATCGTCAGCGTCTCGATCATGCCCTGCACGGCCAAGAAGTTCGAGTGCCAGCGGCCGGAGATGGGACGCGAATACATCCCCGACGTGGATTACGTGCTGACGACTCGTGAGCTTGGCCGGCTGCTGCGCATGTACGGCGTGATGCTGCCGTCGCTGGAGCCGGAGCAGGCCGACAATCCCTTCGGTGAGCGTTCGACGGCAGGCAAGATATTCGGCGCCTCCGGCGGCGTCATGGAGGCGGCGGTCCGGACGGCGCACTTCCTGCTGACCGGCAAGGAGATGGACGAGCCGCAGATTCGCCCCCTGCGAGGGCTTAAGGGCGTGAAATCGTTGAAGGCCCGCATCGGCGACCTGGAAGTCGGCGCCGCGGTGGTCAGCGGGCTGGGCAACGCCCGGGCCATCTTGGACGAGGTCCGCGGCGGACGCGACGACCTGCACTTCATCGAGGTGATGACCTGTCCCGGCGGCTGCATAGCCGGCGGCGGGCAGCCGCTGGGGGCCGACCTGTCGGCCATTCGCGCACGCATGAAGGCGCTTTACAAAATTGATCGCTCGGAGCCGATAAGGACCAGCCACTCCAACACGTCCGTCAAGCGGCTCTATGAGGAGTTTTTGGGCGAACCGCTTGGACACAAGAGTCATGAGTTGCTTCACACTCACTATGGCAAGCGCGAGGTGATGACCTAGCAGAAGCCGTCGGGAAGCGGCGGTCGAGGAGCAGGCAACAATGTCGGTAACCGCAACCAAGAAAGTTCTGATCGTCGATGACGACCCGGACGTGCTGGACCAGGTCGCCTTGATTCTTGAAGGCGCCGGCCACGAAGTGGCCAGGGCCGAAAGCGCCGCAGAAGCCGAGGAGCTGCTGCTGTCGGTCCGTCCCGACCTGGCGGTGGTGGACGTGATGATGGAGCACCCGGATTCCGGCATTAAGCTGTGCCACGATATCAGGCGACTGCACCCCGATGCTCCGATCATCCTCCTCACGGCCGTGCACAGCGCGACGGGGCTGTCGTTCAAGTCCGCATCGCCGCAGGCACAGAGCTGGATCAAGGCCGACCTCATACTGGACAAGCCCGTTCATCCCGAACGGTTGTGCAACGAGGTCCGCCGCCTGCTGGAGCAATAGTGCTCCGGCGGAGGTACGTCGCCCGGGACGACCCCCCGCTGAACGCGGCCCGCCTCGGGCTAGCGAGAGGGCGATATGATTCACGATGAGGCGGTCAACCTGGTGCGAACCATCAGCGAGCACTGTCGCGTGTGCTACACCTGCGTGCGCGAGTGCCCGGCCAAGGCCATCCGCATCTCCGAAGGCCAGGCGCAGGTCCTGCCGGAGCGATGCATCGGCTGCGGCAACTGCGTTCGCGTCTGCTCTCAGCGGGCCAAGGAAGTTCTCAATACCACAGGCGTTGTGCGCACACTCCTGGATGCGCCCGAAAAGACCGCCGCCTGCCTGGCGCCGAGCTTCCCGGCGGAGTTCTCCGACTGTGACTGGAGCGGCCTGGTCGGTGCCGTGCGGTCCCTGGGCTTCGACTATGTCTGCGAAGTGGGCTTCGGGGCCGACCTGGTGGCCCGCGCATACCGCAAGCTCCTGAATGAAGACACAGACGCCCGCTACATCGCCACCAGTTGCCCGGCCGTGGTGGCTTACGTGGAGCGCTACCACCCGGAGCTTGTGGACCGTCTGGCGCCTATAGTCTCGCCCATGGTCGCGACCGCAAGGGCGCTTAGGCACATGCACGGACAGGACCTGAAGGTGGTGTTCGTCGGCCCGTGCATCGCCAAGAAGGGCGAGGCCGTCGGCGAGAACGTCCCCGACGAAATAGACGCTGCGGTTACGTTCATTGAGCTGCGGCAGATGCTTGATGAGGCGAACGTCCGACTCGACGACAACGAAGGCGGCGACTTCGACCCGCCGCACGCCGGACCGGGCGCATTGTTCGCCATCAGCCGGGGCCTGCTCCAGGCGGCCGACATCACCGAAGACCTCATGGACGGCCGGGTGGTCGCCACCGACGGGCGGACCAACTTCGTCCAGGCGATACGGGAGTTCGGCAGCGGAGACCTGGACGCCCGGCTGTTGGAGGTGCTCTGCTGCAACGGCTGCATCATGGGCGCAGGGATGACCACCGGCGCGCCGCTTTTCAGCCGGCGAAGCCGCGTCAGCCGGTACGTCCGCAGCCGAATCGCCGACCGGCACGACGACGACAACGCCCGACTGCTTTCCAAACTCGAAGAGGTGGACCTCGCCAGGGCCTACGCGCCGCAGGACCAGCGGCTGGCCGTGCCGTTCGAGGAAGAGATCCGCCAGATAATGGCGCGGATGGGCAAGCACGACCCGGAGGATGAGCTAAACTGCGGAGCGTGCGGATACGACACCTGCCGCGAGCACGCGGTGGCCATCTTCAAGGGCCTGGCCGAGTCCGAGATGTGCCTGCCCCACACCATCGACCAGCTCCGTCGGGCGGTTGACGAGTTGGCCGAGACGCAGGAGGCATTGATGCAGTCGGAAAAGCTCGCCAGCATGGGCCAGCTCGCCGCCGGCATCGCCCACGAGGTCAACAACCCGCTGGGCGTGGTGCTGATGTACGCCCACCTGCTGCTGGACGAGCACCAGGGCGATCCGAATCTTAAGGACGACCTGACGATGATTACCGACCAGGCCGACCGCTGCAAAAGGATCGTCTCCGGGCTGTTGCACTTCGCGCGGCAGAACAAGGTCGTGCTGGAGATGACCGACGCCCGTGAACTGGTCGAAGCGGCGACGAAGGCGGTCACGCTGCCCGACGACATAGAGCTTGTGGTCGAGCACGACCTGGACGACCCATGGGCTGAACTGGACAAGGACCAGATGGTGCAGGTGCTTACCAACCTGATGGCCAACGCCGGTGACGCCATGGGCCAGACGGGCAAGCTCACCGTCCGCACCGCCGGCGATGAGGATAACATTTGGCTCGTCGTCAGCGACACAGGCACGGGAATCCCAGAAGACAATCTCAGGAAGATATTCGACCCGTTCTTTACCACCAAGCAGATGGGCAAGGGCACCGGGCTGGGACTGGCGGTGACCTACGGCGTGGTGAAGATGCACCACGGTGATATCAGTGTGGAATCCAACACTGACCCCGACGCCGGCCCCACCGGAGCCACCATCACCGTGACCGTGCCGCGACACAGCGGGCAGGAGTAGGACGGCGCCATTACACGAGCAGAATTGCCATAGAATCACAAAGGCCGACGCCTTAAAGCACTAAAGAGGTTTGCCGTCCGAAGCTATCAGCGCTTTTGTGTGGATGCAGGCCCTGGCTCGGCTCATTCATGGACAAGCGGCATCCCGGTGAACAAACCGGTCAGCTATTGTCTGAGTGAGTATTGTGGGCTTCGTGATCTTTGTGGTTAAATCCGCTGTCCGGCATAACAGACCGAAAGGGACCCCGACATGGCGAACGTTCTTCTGATTGACGACGACGTTGACTTGATTGCGATTAACTCGACGGTTCTGAAAAGCCGCGGCCACGAGGTGGCTGTCGCCTACAGCGCGGCCGAGGCGAGGCGGCGGATCGAAGAATCGGTGCCCGACGCCGTGGTGCTGGATGTGATGATGGAGACCCAGACCGCCGGTTTCGAACTTGCCCGCGAACTGAACCAGAAGCATCCGGAGCTGCCGATTCTGCTGCTGACAGGAGTGCATGAGGCCACCGGCGTGCCTTTCAAGTTCGAGCCGGACGAGACCTGGCTGCCGGTGGTTGAGGTGCTGGAGAAGCCCTTCGACCCGACCGCGTTGGCGGAGAAAGTGGACGATCTGCTAAAGCGGTCCGAATGAACGCCCGCAACGACGAGGAACGCCGCCGGGTGAAGGCGGACGCTTTTGAGACCGGGCCGGTGCGTTTCGGGCACTGACTGTTGGAGATACACCGGCTGATCGGGGAGTGATGAACATGGATACGCTTGGCGTAATGGTTGTTGACGACGAGGCGGGCATGCGACTTGGCGTGCAGCGGGCGCTGCGGGACTTCACCGTGCGCCTGCCCGACGTTGAGGGCGATTTCCGCTTCGAGGTCGCCCAGGCCGAGACCGGCGAGCAGGCGCTGGAGGCGATCGCCGAGAACCCGCCCGATATCCTTCTGCTGGACCACAAGCTGCCGGGCATAAGCGGCCTGGACGTGCTGAGCAGACTGCCCGAAGACGAGGGGCGGATGCTCACGGTGATGATAACCGCGTATGCCTCGCTGGATACGGCCATCACCGCCACCAAGCGCGGGGCGTACGACTTCCTCGCCAAGCCGTTCACGCCCGACGAGCTTCGCGGCGTGGTCCGAAAGGCCGCCAAGCACCTGTTGATCCAGCGCCAGGCGCGCCGGCTGGCCGAGGAGAAACGCCAGGTCCGCTTCCAGTTCATCTCGGTGCTGGCACATGAGCTTAAGTCGCCGCTGTCGGCGGTCGAGGGGTATCTGCGTATCATCCGCGACGGCTCCGCCGGCGACGACCCGGAGTCCTACAACCATATGCTCGACAGGTCTCTGACCCGGCTGGAAGGCATGAGGAAGCTCATCCTGGATCTGCTGGACCTGACGCGGATCGAGTCCGGACAAAAGCAGCGCGATATCGCCGAGCAGGATGTGGTCGAGATCGCCCGCGAGGCCGTCGAGACCGCCCGGGCCGGCGACGAGGAGAAGAACCTCACCATCGAGCTGCATGCCGACGGCCCTGCGCCGCTGAAATGCGACCGCGGAGAGGTGGAGATTGTGCTGAACAATCTCATCTCCAACGCCGTCAAGTATAACCGGCAGGACGGGCGCGTGGACGTGACCATCTCCCGGGACGGCGACACCGTCACCATCAGCGTCGCCGACACCGGCATAGGCATGTCGCCGGAGGATCAGGACCGGCTGTTCCGGGAGTTCACCCGTATCAAGAACGAGAAGACCCGCGGCATACTGGGCAGCGGGCTGGGGCTTTCGATAGTCCGCAAGCTGGTCTCGATGTACGGCGGGGACATCGGCGTCCAAAGCGAGCCGGACGTCGGCTCCACATTCACCGTCACGCTGCGCGATGCCTCCGAACAGGCCGACGGGGGCGACAACCAGCAGTCGGCCGCCACCGCCGATGACGCATGATGAGATTAAATCCCGGTTCACGGAAACCGACCCCCGCCGGCTGGAGCGGCTTTGGCGACAGGCCAACGAACTGCGCCGACGGCACGTGGGTGATGAGGTCCACCTGCGCGGGCTGGTGGAAATCTCCAACCACTGCGTTCGCCGCTGCGCTTACTGCGGCATAAGCGCACGGCGGACCGACCTGAAGCGCTATCGCATGAGCCGCGACGAGGTGCTCGACTGTGCCCGCGAGGCGCGACGGCTGGGCTACGGCACGGTTGTGCTCCAGGCGGGCGAGGATCCGCGGCTTACCGGACAGTGGGTCGCTGAACTGGTCCGAAGCATCAAGGACCAACAGGGCCTTGCGGTGACGCTCAGCTTGGGCGAGCGACCTGCGGAGGAGTTGTCGCTGTGGCGCAGCGCCGGCGCCGACCGCTATCTGCTGCGTTTCGAGACCTCGAATGAGGAGCTTTACGCCCGCCTGCACGCCGGAGAGGACCGCGGGCTTGCCGACCGGCTGGCGGTGCTGCGGGAGCTGCGCCGGCTGGGCTACGAGGTCGGCAGCGGCGTCATGGTCGGCATACCCGGACAGACCTACGACGACCTCGCCCGAGATGTGCGGATGTTCGAGGAGCTGGAGCTGGACATGATCGGGCTTGGTCCGTTCATCCCGCACGAGGCGACCCCCTTGGCGGCCGAGCCGCCGGCGCCGCACGACCAGGCGGCAAACACCGAACTGATGGCCCGCAAGATGATCGCCCTTGCCCGGATAGCCCGGCCAGCGTCGAACATACCCGCCACCACGGCGATTGCGACAATCAACACCGCCGACGGACGGGAGATGGCGCTAGAATGCGGGGCGAACGTGGTCATGCCGAACCTGACGCCGCCCGAATACCGCCCTATGTATGAAATATACCCGGCCAAGGCGTGCATCGCCGAGACGGCCGAGCATTGCAGCCGCTGCATCCGAGGCAGAATCGCCGCCATAGGCCGCAAGATAGGAACCGGCCACGGCGACTCGCCGAGTTATCTCCACAGACACGCGAAGGTCTGACCGCCTCCGCCGAAGGAGGCCTTATGTGTGCGATGATTTCTGAAAAACTCAGCGAAGACGCGCTCGATTTCATCGACGACGACCGGCTCGAAGCGCTGGCGAAGGAAACGCCGGCGGACGCCTCGGCCGTTCGTGACGTTATCGCCAAGGCGATGGAAAAACAGCCGCTCACCGTCGAGGAGACGGCGGTTCTGCTGGCGGCCGACGAGCCGGAACTTATCGAAGAGATATTCCAGGCGGCCCGGCGGCTGAAGGAAAGCGTTTACGGCAACCGGATCGTCCTTTTCGCGCCGCTGTATATCGGCAGCGAGTGCGTCAACGACTGCCAATACTGCGCGTTCCGTCGGTCGAACCTCGAAGCCGAGCGGCACACCCTCAACGACGAGGAAATCCAACAACAGGTGGTTGCCCTCGAGGACGTCGGACACAAGCGGCTGATACTGGTCTTCGGGGAGCACCCCGGCTACGACGCCGACTTCATAGCCCGGTCCGTCCGGCAGGTGTACGATGTCCGGTCCGGGCGGGGCGAGATACGCCGGGCCAACATAAACGCCGCGCCGCTTGACCACGCCGGATACGTTCGCGTCAAGGAATCCGGTATCGGCACGTACCAGATATTCCAGGAGACCTACCACCACTCTACGTATGCCCGCATGCACCCGCGGGGGACGCGCAAGGGCGACTACCTCTGGCGGCTGGACGGGCTTAGCCGGGCCTTCGAGGCCGGCTGCGACGATGTGGGCATCGGCGCACTGTTCGGGCTGTACGACTGGCGTTTCGAGGCCCTGGGCCTTGTCGCCCACGCCAATCACCTGCGCGACCGCTACGACGTCGGCCCGCACACAATAAGTTTTCCGCGCCTCAGGCCGGCAGCCGGGACCGTAATTGACGACACCTGGCAGGTCAGCGACGCCGACTTCAAGCGGCTGGTGGCTATCCTGCGGCTGTCGGTGCCCTATACAGGGTTGATACTCACCGCCCGTGAGCCGGCCGAACTGCGGCGAGAGGTGATGGGCTTCGGCGTCTCGCAGATAGACGCCGGCAGCAGGATCGATCTCGGCGGCTACACACACGTCGGAGATGCGCAGGTCATGCAGCGGGAACAGTTCTCGCTCGGCGACGCACGCACGCTCGACGAGGTCATGCGTGAGTTGCTCACAGACGGATACGTACCGAGCTTCTGCACCGCCTGCTACCGCCTGGGCAGGACCGGCGAGCATTTTATGGAGTTCGCCATACCCGGGTTCATCCGCGACTTCTGCACGCCCAACGCGCTGACCACGCTCCAGGAATACCTGACCGACTACGCCTCAGAGCAGACCCGCGCCGCCGGCTGGAAGATTATCAAGACCGAACTCGCCAAGCTGCCCGACGGGGAGGTGAAGGACCGGTTGATCGACCGGCTGCGACGAATCCGCCAAAGCGATGAGAGGGACCTTTACGTCTGAAGATGTGATCAGATGATTGCTTAACCGGACGCCCGACCGTGCGTCAAGCTGGTCGGTCGACAGTGTACAGAGCGAAACAATGCAGAAAACACCCAAGGGCTTCCGGCTGCACATCGGCATCTTCGGGCGGCGTAACGTCGGCAAGAGTTCGCTGCTGAACGCCCTGACGCGGCAGTCGGTGGCAATCGTCTCGGATGTGGCCGGCACGACCACCGACCCGGTGGAAAAGCCCATGGAGCTGCTGCCGATCGGGCCGGTACTGTTCATAGACACCGCGGGCATCGACGATGTGGGCGACCTCGGCGAGATGCGCATGCAGCGGACGCGACAGGTGTTCGACCGCACCGACGTTGGAGTTATAGTCGCCGCAGAGGGGCGATGGGGAAGCTTCGAGCAGGCGATGCTGGAGGAACTGGAGCATCGCGAGATTCCCCCCATAGTCGTGTTCAACAAGTCAGACTTGTGCGGTCCGCCAGCGGATGTGTTCCGGCAACTGTCCGAACGGGAAATCCCCACCATCCGTACGGCCGCGACCTGCGGCGATGGTGTGCTGGACCTCCGCGAGGCACTTATCCGCCAGGCGCCGGAGGACTTCATAAACGCCCCGGCCATCCTGGGAGACCTCATCCCGCCGGGCGAGCTTGTGGTCATGGTCGTGCCCATAGACCTCGAAGCCCCCAAAGGCCGGCTTATCCTGCCCCAGGTTCAGTCCATCCGCGACGCCCTCGACCACAATGCCTACTGCATGGTCGCCAAGGAGACCGAGCTGCGCGATGCGCTGGACCGGCTCAAGCGACCGCCCGCGCTGGTCGTTACCGACTCACAGGCGTTTCTGAAGGTCGCGGCCGATACGCCGCCGGATGTGCCGATGACCGGCTTTTCGGTACTCTACGCCCGCGCCAAGGGCGACCTGAACGAGTTCATCCGCGGCGTCATGGCCATGGACCGGCTCAAACCCGGCGGCCGGGTTCTCGTCGCCGAGGCGTGCACCCACCACCCGATAGGCGATGATATCGGGCGGGTGAAGATTCCGCACTGGCTGAGGCAGTATGTCGGCGGCGAGCTGCACTTCGACGTCGTCCAGGGACACGACTTCCCGGAAGATCTGTCTCAGTATGATCTTGTGGTCCATTGCGGCGCGTGCATGTGGAACCGGCGCGAGGTGCTGTCTCGCATGGTCCGTTGCCGCAAGGCCGGCGTGCCCATGGCCAACTACGGCCTTACCATAGCGAAGTCGCTCGGCATACTCGAACGGGCGCTCGGGCCGTTTCCATCGGCGATGGAGACCTACCACGGATGCCTCGCCGAAGCCGGCGGGGAAGGTACCTGAGCCGACGGCTCGACCCAAGCTCCGAGGTTCTCCAGCTTCAGGGGCTGGAGATAGACATCGTATCCTACCCCATACGGGCGAGGGTTCGCCTGGGCGGTCTGGACAGACCCGCCCTCTGGGCCACCGGCGGATCGGTTTAGCCGCAAGAGCGGACAAGCCCCGGACAAACTGAGCGGTTGGACAATGCACCAAAGCATAACGTGTACACACACGCAAGGCACACCTACGACATCGGATATGCTTTCAGATAGCTTCCGCGGCCGACGCCCACAAGACGGATTCGGGCAAACTTTAGCCATAGAAACGGGTCTTTTTTGGTGTAGAATGGAGCCAAGAAGCACGGGCATTGGACCCAGCCGATTTTTTGCACCAGCGAGGAGTTCCCATGAAACTGTTACTGGTTGTGAGCATTAGTATTCTGGCGTTCGCGACGACGGATCATGCCTCGGCACATTACGATAACTTCTGCGCAGATAAGGTCCAGGAAAGCATCGAGAGGGCCAGGGAATGGCTCTGGGACCGGCAGGAAGACGACGGTAGCTGGGGCGAGATAAGCACACACAGGCCATTCCCGACCGGCTACACAGCCATCATCGCTTTTGCGCTTCTGGAAAGCGGCGTGAACCCGCAGTACCCGCCGATGGAAGAGGCCCTGGAATGGATGGAGGAGAACCATTCGGAGATGACCTACTCGCTCGGGCTGCGCTGCAACGCCTGGGAGATCGCCAACCGAGTGACCGGAGACCTGTACCAAGAGCGGCTCATGTACGAGACTCAGCAGTTGATCAACTCCCAGGATGAAGGCAGATACGGTTACATCGCCCGAGGCGAGGGCATGCAGGACAGTTTCTGCAACTCCAACACCCAGTACGGTAACTATGGCGTCTGGGCCGGTGTGATGGGCGACGTACAGGTCCCGGCCGAGTACTGGCGAATCGTCGAAAGGCACTGGCTGGAGTATCAGAACGATGACGGCGGCTGGGCCTACAGAAGCGGCAGTTCCAGCGAAACCATGACGTCGGCCGGCATCGCCAGCTTGTACGTGGTCATGGACAACCTCCACCTCGATCGTTTCGTCAGGCCCGGCAGAGGCGGGCAACCGGATGCGGTTACAGAAGCGATAGAGTACCTCAACGATAGGTTTGAGGACTCCCTGCGTTCGGGGTTCAGGACCAGCCACGGCGGATGCATTTACTATCACCTCTTTGGCATCGAGAGGATCGGACTTGCGGGGGGCATCAAGCACTTCGGCGGCATTGACTGGTACAGGGCCGGCGCATCTTTACTGATTGAGGAGCAAAGAGACGATGGTTCCTGGAGCGGTCGCCGGGGTTCCAACGTCTCCACCGCCTATGCCCTGCTGTTCCTGTCGCGCGGACAGAGGCCCGTACTGTTCAACAAGCTCCAGTTCGACGGCGACTGGGACAACCGCCCGCGAGACCTCGCCGGACTCTGCGAGTGGATGACAAGGACCTTCGAGACCGACGTTTACTGGCAGGTCGTCAACTTCGATATGCCGGTCAGCGACTGGCACGACGCCCCCATACTCTACATTTCCGGAGCAAGACCTCCGGAGTTCACCGATGAGCAGATAGAACAGCTCCGGGAATACGTCAATCAGGGCGGCGTCATCTTCTCAGTAGCCGAAGGCGGAAGCGGGCAGTTCGTCGACGGAATACGCAGGGTCTATCGTCAGATGTTCCCCGACTACCGGATGGAAGTCGCCAGACCCGACCACGAGCTGGCCAACGCACACTTCCGCCTGGGAAGCCAGCCCAGACTCCATGTAATCTCCAACGGAGTCAGGCCGCTGGTCATACACGCCGATGAGGACATGCCGCTGGCATGGCACAT
>PUND01000005.1 GCA_003551645.1 Phycisphaerae bacterium
CCGCCGTAAACGCCGGCGTCGAAGACGCCGGAGAGTCGATAATCGACCAGTTGGTCATCCCGAATGTGCATCCGTCTGTATTCGCCGCGCTGGGACAGTCGGTGGTCCTGGACGAGGACCGCGTCGAGGCCCTCGGCGTGGTCGAGACCTTCAGCGGCGTCAGCATCGTCGCGGCCGCCGACGCCGCCGCCAAGGCCGCTCGAGTGACGCTATTCCGCATACATGTGGCGATGGCGCTGGGCGGCAAGGGCTACTGCCTTATGACCGGGACGGTTGCCGATTGCGAATCCGGCGTCCGCGCCGCCGCGGCCGAGGGGCGCGAACGGGGGCTGCTGGTCTCGGAGGTCGTCATCGCAAGGCCAAACCGCGAGTTGTTCAGCGAGTTCATATAACGGCCGGCACGGCTTTCAATAGAGGAGCACAGATCATGAAGCAGTTTGTCATAACGCCCGCGGCCGGTAAGCGGCTCATCGCCCGCGCCCTGGCCGGGCACCCCGATGTGGCCGCCGCACTTGACGGCCGGACGCTGGTAATAGTCGCCGGAACCACGAACGCCTACGTGGCCGAAGAGGTACTTTCCTCGCTCGGCGAGGCCGAAGGTTTCTCGAAGAAAGGTTTTCGTCGCGGTGCGGTGTGCCCGCCCGGCGGCAAGCTGCCCGAGGGCGAACTGGAAGGCGACGTCATAATCAGCGACGGTAAACCGCTCAAGGGCAAGCAGATATTCGACGTCGCCGACGAGCTTGGCCCGGACGATCTTATTCTAAAGGGCGCCAACGCCCTGGACCCGCGCGGCCGAGCGGCCGTTCTGGTCGGACACCCCCAGGCGGGCACCGCCGGTGCGATAATCGCCGCTGTCGTCGGCAGAGGAACAAAGCTCATTGTCCCGGTCGGTCTGGAGAAGCGCATCAGCGAAGATGTGGACATGCTGGCCGCGGAAATCGGACCGGGCCGACGTGAAGGACCGGGGCTGTTACCGCTTCCGGGGCTGGCCTTTACCGAGGCGGACGCCCTGCAACTACTCACCGGGGCGCGGTTTCGTCTGTTGGCCGCCGGCGGCGTCTGCGGGGCGGAGGGCGCACTGTGGGCTGGTATTGAAGGCAATGATGTGCAGGTCGCCGCCGCGGAGCAACTCCTCAAGGAGCTGGGTAAAGAACCGCCTTGCGAAGTGTAGCCGACAGGGCATATAATTTGTGGTCGCTCGCACCGGAGCAGCCGTAGCGTGGCCGGGCCGGTGCCGCGAGGCGATCCATCTCGGCAGCCGGGGCACAAGGGCTGCCGCACCGGTCGCGTTATCGAAACAGGCAGATTCGAGAGGAGTTATATGCCACAGGATAAAATTACCGACGTTTTCGCCACTAAGCAGCGGACGCTGTCGTTCGAGTTTTTCCCGCCCAAAACCGACAAGGGCCGGGACCGGCTGTTCGATGCGGCCGAGAAACTGGTCAACCTCGGTGCCGACTGGTTCAGCGTCACCTACGGCGCCGGCGGGACGACGGCCGAGAACACCATGCAAACCGTCGAGGAGCTTATACAACGGTTTGAC
The DNA here is from genome assembly GCA_003551645.1 of Phycisphaerae bacterium. Lineage (GTDB taxonomy): Bacteria > Planctomycetota > Phycisphaerae > SM23-33 > SM23-33 > PUND01. The sequence continues at coordinate 1,544 of PUND01000005.1, forward strand.
ATACCCGTGGTGCACCACTTCACCTGCATCAAGCACACGTGGGACACCATCCGCTCCGAACTGGACCGGATGAAAAATGACGGCGTTCGGAACCTGATGGCCCTTCGGGGCGATCCGCCGCAGCACGAGCGGGAATACAAATTCCTGCCCGACCAGCCGCGATACGCCTACCAACTGGTCGAGATGAGCCGCGAGCACGACGATCATTTCTCTATCGGCGTTGCCGGCTTTCCCGAAGGCCATCCGCTGGCACCCAATCTGGATGTGGACAGCCACTTCCTGAAGATGAAACAGGACGCCGGGGCGGATTACTGCATCACGCAGTTTTTCTTCGAGAACATGCTCTACTGGGAATACCTCCAGCGCGTCCGCCAGGCGGGTGTCTCCATGCGCATCATCCCGGGGCTGTTGCCGGTTACGAACTATGAGAAGCTGGTCGAGTTCGCGGCCAACTGCGGCGCCACGGTCCCGCGGACAATCCACGAGATTTTCGAACCGATAAAGGACGACACCGACGGTACCTCGGCCCGGGGAACGGACTACGCCATCAGCCAGGCCCAGGACCTGCTCGACCGCGGCGCGCCGGGACTGCACTTCTACTGCCTCAACCGCGCCGAACCGGTCAGCAGCATCTTCAAGTCGCTGAAGTTCTAACCGGATGTCCGCACCTCGGCCGTCGTCGGTGACTCCACGACACCCCGACCCGACACTGCTCTACTCGGTATCAGACCACGCCCCACAAGCGACCGACGCATAAATCCAACCGGGACGCAGTGTGCACCATCGCAACAATCTGTCGAGGCCGCATAAGGCGTTAACCCTACAGATACTACAGCATGGGCAAGCACTCGCACGAGGGGCACGACTTCCTGTGCCTGCTATATCGCTTTGCATAGCAGGCGTTTATACAAATACACTTATATGCTTGAATCGGGACGCTGCTGAGCATATACTGTTTTGACTGACTGGTCAGTCATGGCCATGTGCCTGGCTGGCCGACCGGGTGGCCGTTTTGTCCGGGCACGGGCGTGGTGGCAGTGTCGTCCCAGGACATCCGCCCGGCGGGGGTTGCAGTGCCCTGCCCCGCAGGCGAGGGGCGGCCGGTTGCGGAATCCGCGGCCCGGCCCTGAGGATGTGATGTGCAAGAATGACAATGAACGGTAAATCCCAGCAGCGAAAGGAAGAGATTATCTCGGCCGGCGCGGTTGTATTCGACGCCCAGGGCTATGCCGAGGCCACCATGGAAGATGTCGCCAGGCAGGCCGGCATCTCCAAGGGCAGCATTTACAATTACTTCCGCAACAAGAAGGACCTCTTCAGGCAGGTCTTCGCCGACGTTTTCGCCGCGGATGAGGAGGTTTTCAGCCGCATTTCCGACTCCGGCGCCCCTACACTTGAAAAGATTTCCGGACTGGTCGAGGCCTGGTATCAGCGACTGGATGAATATGTCCGCATAGGTCGGCTGCTGCTGGAGTTCTGGGCGACGGCCGCCCGTGAAGAGCGGGCCGGCGAGGCCTCGAACTGGTTGTCGTCTATGTATAGCCAGCGACGTGAGATGCTCTCGCAGGTGCTCGCCGAAGGCATAAGGCGCGGTGAGTTCGACCGCCAATTTGACCCATCCGCGGCGGCGGCGCTTATCATTTCATTGCTGAGAGGCATCACCGTGCAGGCGATTATCGGGGCGGAGCCGCACTTGGACCGCGATTTCGTGGACTCCGTGAAACGGGCCGTACTGAACGGCCTTATCGGCAGTGCACAGCAAGGAGCAGAATAACGTGGGCGAGAAAAAACAAAAAAAAGACAAGACCCCGCGAACGGATCGTAGCGGGCGCGGCTGGAAGGGAAAGCTGATATCGGCGGGAATCGTCCTGGTGGCCGCCGGGGTGGTGGCCGTTGTGGCACTTGCCGTGCCTGCTCGCGAACCCGACGTGCCGCCGGCAGAGCGGCAGCCGGTGAACGTTGAGGTGATGGAGGTCGAACCCGTCCCTTCCCTGCCGGATACCTTCACCTCGCCCGGCGACGTGGAGCCGTACCGCATCTCAAACGTCCCTTCCGAGGTCGCCGGACGCGTTGAGTATCTCCCTGTCCGCGAGGGCGCCCGAGTCGGGGAGGGTGACATTATCGTCCGACTGAACACCGACCTTCTCCGGGCCGAGGTGGACCGGGCCGAGGCGCAGGCGTCTTACGACAAGCGAGAGTATGAGCGATTGCGGGAAGTCGTCGCTCGCGGGGCGGCCACCCCCAGAGAGGTCGAGGCGGCCCGGGCGTCGATGGAGGTCAGCCGGGCGGCCTTTGAGTCGGCGCAGACAAACCTCGAACGCACGAGTATCAAGGCGCGAATCGACGGCGCTCTGGACCGCAGGATGGTTGAAATTGGCGAATACGTCTCGCCGGGCACTGTCGTCGGGCGCGTGGTGGACATGAGCCAGGTCAAGGTGGCCGTCGCCGTGCCGGAGCGCGATGTGCATTTCCTTGAGGTCGGCGACGAGGCGAGGATGGTCAACGACCGCATCCAGACCACCGGACCTATCACCTACATCAGCGAGGTCGCCGACGACCAGACCCGCACCAGTCGGGTGGAAGTCACCGTGGACAACCCGGAAAGACAATTCCGCAGCGGCCAGATGGTCCGCGTGATCTTCACCCGGCGGGAGATCGAAGATGCGATGATGGTCCCTCTTGCGGCACTGGAGCGGACCGAGCACGGATACGAGGTTTACGTGGTCGAGGACGATGAGGCCCGCCGCAGGAGCGTGGAGCCGGCAAGCCCCTATTTGCGACAGTGGGTCCGGATAGCCGAGGGGCTTTCGCCGGGCGACCGACTGATAGTCGAGGGGCGACAGTACGTCTCTGACGGTCAGCCCGTCCGGGTGCTGGACGAGCAGCCGGCGCCGGACCTTGAGGCCCTGCTTACGCCCAGGCCGAGCGTGGACCCGTCCGACGACCCGCGGATAGCCCCGCCTACGAGGACCGCACCGTGATACTCAGCGACTTAGCAATCCGAAATCGCACAACGGTAGCCGTGCTGGTGGTGCTGATAGCCGTCGTCGGCGTGTACAGCTACCTCACGCTGCCGCGGGAGGCCGCACCGGAAGTGGCAGTGCCCTTCGTTCTGGTCACCACCACCTATGAAGGGGTCTCACCGGAGGACATCGAGACCGCCGTGACAAGGGAGATCGAGGGGGAACTCACGGGCATCCGTGGTGTCGAGGAGATACGCTCGGTCAGCGCCGAGGGCAGGTCCACCGTGGTCGTTGAGTTCGAGCCAGGCATCGACATCGACGATGCGCTTCAGTACGTCAGCCAGAACGTGGACCAGGCCGAACTGCCGGCGGACGCCGACAGGCCGATCATAACCGAGGTCAACCTCGCGGAACTACCCATACTCTACGCGACCATCTCCGGCGACGTATCCGTGGACCGTCTGAAGCGGATCGCCGACGACCTGCAGGACGAGATGGAGCGAGTCGCCGGCGTGCTGGAGGTGGATGTAACCGGCACGCTGGAGCGCGAGATCCGCATCGAGTTCGACGCCGATGCGCTTATCGCGTGGCAATTGACCATCCCGGAGGTGCTGGAGCTTATCCCCTCCGAGCACATCAACGTCTCCGCCGGCGCACTGGAAACCCCCGGCATGAGGTTCAATGTCCGCGTCCCCGCCGAGTTCGTGGACCCCATGGAGGTCTCGAACCTGCTCATAACGGTCCGCGAAGGCAGGCCCATATACCTTTACGACGTCGCGCGGGTGCGCGACACCTTCAAGGACCGCGAGACCTACGCCCGTGTTGACGGCCAGCCGAGTGTGACGCTGGCGGTCCGCAAGCGGGTGGGCGCTAACATCGTCGAGGTCGCCGATGATGTGAAGGAGATATTTTACGCCGCGGCCGAGACCGCGCCGACGGGGCTGGACTTCGTCGTAACCAGCGACACGTCCGAAGACATCGACCGCATGGTCAAGGACCTGGAGAACAACGTCGCGGCCGCCCTGGTGCTGGTAATCCTGGTGCTGATGCTGTTCCTGGGCTTCAGGACATCGCTGGTGGCGGCGGTGGCGATACCGCTGTCGATGGCGATGAGTTTCTTCATCATCCAGGCGATTGGCTACACGCTGAATATGATCGTGCTGTTCTCGCTGGTGCTGGCGGTGGGGATGCTGGTGGACAACGCGATCGTGATCGTGGAGAACATTTACCGGCACATGCAGCTCGGCTACGGCCGACTCGAGGCCGCCCGCCTCGGCGCCGCCCAGGTGGCCTGGCCGATAATAACCTCCACAGCCACCACGATCTCGGCGTTCTTCCCCCTGCTGTTCTGGCCGGGCATCGCGGGCGATTTCATGAAGTACCTGCCCGCTACGGTCATCATCGTCCTGTGCAGCTCGCTGTTCGTGGCGCTGGTGGTCAGCCCGGTGGTCTGCACCCTGGTTGCGAGCAAGTCCCAAAAAGCCCACCGCGACACGCGGATACTCAACGGCTATCGCCGCCTGCTGACCACGGCCCTTAACCACCGGGTAGCAGTGCTGCTGCTTGCGGGTATACTGCTGACGGCGGTGGTGATCATTTACGCCAGGCGTGGAGAGGGCGTGGAGTTCTTCCCCACCACAGACCCGCGGCGGGCCGTCATAGAGGTCGAGATGCCGCAGGGAACGCACATCGACAAGACCAACGAGCTTATCCAGCGCATCGAGCAGCACGTCCAGAAATACAGCGACCATCCACAATACGGCAACGAGCTTAAGCACTACATCACCAACGTCGGCACAACCGGCGGATTCGAGGCGATGCTGGGCCTCGGCCCCGCGGCGCCGCACGTGGGGAATGTCACGGTCGTCTTTCTGGACTACGAGGACCGGCCCCGTCCGTCGGAGGAGATCGTCCGCGAGCTTCGCCGTGACCTGACCGACTTCGCCGGAGCGGAGGTCAGGATCATCGACCAGCAGATGGGACCGCCCACAGGCGACCCGGTAGCAGTGCGGATTATAGGAGAGGATTTCCGCCTGCTGGAGGACCTCAGCGTCGAGGCCGAGCGGCTGATCCGCGACATACCGGGGCTGGTGAACCTCAGCAGCGACTATGAGGCGGCCCGCCCGGAACTGGCGTTCAACGTGGACCGCGACCGGGCGATGCGGCTGGGCGTGAATCCCCGGCTGATAGGAGAATACCTTCGGATGTCGATCCGCGGCTCGGCGGTCGGAACGTACCGCGAGCTGGAGGATGAACACGATATCGTCGTTCGCCTCCCCGAGCATCAGCGCGACACAATAGACGACCTCCTCCGCCTGCGGGTGCCAAACAACCTCGGCCGGCCTGTGCCGCTAAGCTCGGTCGGCGAGTTCGAGTATCGCGGCGGATTCGGGACCATACACCGCGTCGATCAGAACCGTGTAATCACCCTTACCGCCGACGTCGAAGGCCGGCTGGCCGAGGATGTATTGGCCGACGTCGAGCAGGAGCTGGGCCAACTGGACATGCCCGGCGGCTATCGCTTCGAATTCGCCGGCGAGCAGGAAGAACGCGAGGAAGCCGTGGAGTTTCTACGCATGGCTCTGGTTATAGCCCTGCTGCTGATCGTGCTGGTGATGGTGGCGCAGTTCAACACGCTGTCGGTGCCGCTGGTGATCATGATCACTGTTTTCCTGTCGATGATCGGCGTTTTGACGGGCCTGTTGGTGACGCGACTGCCCTTCAGCATCGTGATGTCAGGCATCGGAGTCATATCTCTGGCGGGTGTGGTGGTCAACAACGCCATCGTACTTCTGGCCTATACGCGTGAGCTGCAACTGAGGGGGCATGACGCAATATCCGCCGCCGTCGAGGCCGGAGTAACCCGACTGCGGCCGGTGATGCTGACGGCCATAACCACGATCATCGGACTTCTGCCGATGGCGACCGGGTGGCACTTCAACTTCCACGAGCTGCATTTCGCCACGACCAGCGAGTCGGCCGACTGGTGGCGGACGATGGCGGTCAGCGTCATCTTCGGACTGGGTTTCGCGACCGTCCTGACGCTTGTTGTCGTTCCCACCATGTATGTCACCCTTTACCGTCTGGCGGCCCGGCTGGGATTCGGCGGGCTGAAGCGACCCGACGAAGAAGAACAGACCCAGACCCAGCCCGCCGGCGCGGAATGACACGCCCGGCTTGACACGGCGCGCGGACGCCTCCGACAATCGCGACATGGAGCGTCTGGTGTTCATCCTGGGTGCGACCGCATGCGGCAAGGGCGCCGTCGGGCGCGAGGTCGCAAGGCGAGCCGGCGGACGGATAGTCAGCGTCGATTCCATGAAGGTCTATCGCCGCATGGATATCGGCACGGCCAAGCCGCCGCCGGAGCTGCGTCGCGAGATACCGCACTACTGCATCGACCTGGCCGAGCCGAGTGAGCACTTTTCCGCCGCCAGGTATGTCGAATGCGCCGATGCGGCGATATCCGAAATCCGGAACGCCGGCGCGCCGCCGCTGGCCGTCGGCGGGACCAGCTTGTACATAAAGGCCCTGTCCGAGGGACTGTTCGAAGGCCCGTCGGCCGACGCAGAACTGCGGCGCGAGCTTCGCGGCCGGGCCGATGCGGAAGGGACCCCGGCCCTGCACGCCGAGCTTGCCGGAGTTGACGCCCAGGCCGCCGATCGCATCCACCCCAACGACCGGAAGCGCATCATCCGCGCCCTGGAAGTGTACCGGCTTACCGGAAAGCCCATCAGCACGCTTCAGCGGCAGTGGGATCGCTCCAGCCGCTACGACTGCCTCTTCGTCGGGCTGCGGCGCGACAGGGCCGACCTGCACCACAGGATAAACCGCCGCACCGAGCGGATGATCGAGGCGGGGCTGCGAGAGGAGGTGCGGGCGCTTCTGGATGAGCCGGGAGGGGTTGCGCCACAGGCCGCACAGGCAGTCGGATACGCCGAGATGATAGCGCATCTGCGCGGCGAGCTGACAATCGAGGAAGCCACAGAGCGTATCAAAATCAACACTCGTAAACTGGCGAAGAAACAGCGCACCTGGCATCGGCGATGGCCGAGCGTTCACTGGGTGGACGTCCCGGCCGACGAACCGCCCGAGCGGACGGCCGACAGAGTGCTTCTCATAATCGAGTCCGGCTGAGACAGCGGCCCACGGAGAGACCCAACGTGACCGAATCGGATACCGCCTTATGGGAGAAGATGATGCTCCAAGCCGTCGGACAAGCGCAACTGTCCGCCGAGGCCGGGGATGTGCCTGTCGGGGCGGTCGTGGCCCGAGACGGAGACATAATCGCCTCGGCACACAACCGGCGCATCATCGACGCCGACCCCACCGCACACGCCGAGATACTCGCAATCCGCGCCGCCGCCGAGGTGATCGGCGACTGGCGGCTCGGCGGCTGCACGCTGATAGTCACGCTTGAGCCGTGCTGCATGTGCGCCGGGGCGGCGGTGCTGGCCCGGCTGGACCGCATCGTCTATGGGGCGGCCGACCCCAAAGCCGGCGCAGTCGATACGCTGTATCGAATCTGTGACGACAACCGCCTCAACCACCGGATGGAGGTCATCTCCGGCGTACTGGCCGAACAGTGCGGCCGGCTGCTGACAGACTTCTTCCAAGACCAGCGCCGACAGGGCAAGAAGTGAACGGGGCCGCCACCGCAAAGCATGCCTGCTGCGCGTGAAAGCGGCGTGCCGGTAATAAACGTCGGCCGATTGCGGAGCCGGCGGCCTGTGTGGTCAGGAGTCAGGAGCCAGTCACAGCACCCGCGGTCCTGGGCCGGCGCGTGCGGCAATCATGAAGCTCACCAGGGCCACGCAGGCCACCAGGACAGAACGGTGTCGCAATGCCTGGCCTTAGCCAGCCCGCTATGAAAATTCCTTGTCGGAGAACTCCTCGGTGGTGAAAAGATAGACCTCGGTATCGCCTTGTCGCCAGGCGTCGGCGGGCAGTCCCGCCTTGGTGGCGCAGCAATAGTTGAGAAACTCTTCCGCCGACCAGCCCATCTCCGTGGCGACCTCCGGCAGGAAACAGCCCGACCGCGCACCCCGGATGACGTAGATGCCGTCCTTGCCGACCTCAAGCTGTTCAGGTTTGTCGGTCCGTTCCAGCGGCGACAGCACCGAGACCTGCACGGTCAGCCGGTCAAGCTCCTGCGGGGTGATGGGGTTGGCTACGAATCGCGGGTCCCTGGTGGCCGCGGAGGCCATTTCCACCACCATCTCCGCCAGCGACGCCGTGGGGTGGAACGTCCCTATACAGCCGCGAAGCCGCCCGGCGTTGGTCAGCGTCACGAACACGCCGCGTTTCTCGGCAAGCACGCCCTGGGGGGCTTCCGCTTGCGGCAGCGGCTCGCCGTTGACCTCCGCCTCGACGGCCGCCCGCGCCAGCCGAAGCAACTCCGCTCGCTGCTCGTTGGGTATGGTCATGGGCACGGCTCCTTTCGTCTGCCGCCAAGCGTACCGCGCGGCCGTGGACTTAGAAAGGACTTCCGGCCCCTTCCCGCAACGGCCCCTCGGCCGCAGGGTGTCCCCCTGTCCGCCGGCTGTCGGCTAGGCCTGTTCTTCCTGGGCCTGGGCCTCCAGGAAGCCCTCAAGCTTGCGGGCGCGGACGGGGTGCTGGAGTTTGCGGATGGCCTTGGCCTCGACCTGGCGGACGCGCTCGCGGGTGACCTTGAATATCCGCCCGACCTCCTCGAGCGTGTAGGTGTAACCGTCGCCGATACCATAGCGAAGCTTGATGATCTCGCGCTCGCGGTAGGTCAGCGTCTTGAGGACCTCCTCGATGCGGTCCTTGAGCATCTCCGTGCCGGCGGTATCGACGGGGTTATCGGCCGTCTCATCCTCGATAAAGTCGCCGAAGTAGCTGTCCTCGGTCTCACCGACCGGGCGGTCCAGCGAGATGGGGTGGCGGGATATCTTCAGCACCCGCCGGGCCTCTTCGATGCTCATCCCGCCCTCGCGGGCTATCTCGTCGATCCGCGGCTCCCTGCCCTGCTCCTGAACCAGCCGCTTGGAGATATTCCGCAGCTTGCTCATCGTCTCGATCATGTGCACCGGGATGCGGATGGTGCGCGCGTGATCGGCGATGGCACGCGTAATCGCCTGCCGTATCCACCACGTCGCGTAGGTGGAGAACTTATACCCTCGGCGGTATTCGTACTTGTCAACCGCCCGCATCAGCCCGGTGTTGCCTTCCTGGATGATATCCAGAAAGCTCAAACCCCGGTTGCGGTATTTCTTGGCTATGGAGACCACCAGCCGCAGGTTGCCCGCGGAAAGCTCACGCTTGGCCTGCTCGTAGTCGTTGAAGCTCTTCTGGATGGCCTTGACCCGCTTGTTCAGCAGTTCCGGCGACTCCAGGACCAGGTCGGTAAGACCGTCCAGCTCTTCCTTCATCACCTCCACGTCCTCGGGTGGCGTGCCGTTCCTGTCGGCGGAGGCGATCTCCCGCTGAATCTCCTGCATCTTCGCGGAGATGTGTTCGAGCTTCCGCATCAGCGGCTGTATGCGGCTGGTCCGCAGGGAAAGCTCCTCGACCAGCTTGGCCGCCCGGCGACGCCGGCGCCAGAGATGTTTAAACAGAGGCCTGGCCTCCTCCTCGCCGGCGGACTTCACCTTCTGCCAGTCGGCCTGGTTGGCCTCGATTATTCGGTGTATGGTCTCGAAGTTCGTCGGCATCCTCTCCAGGATGGTCTCCTTGGAGAGGTTCTCGGCGGTTGATATCTTCATCGTCCTGTCGAACGGCAGGTCCCCGGCATAGACATGCGAAAGTATCTCGACCGCCTGCTGAATGCAGTAGTCGCTTTCGAGCACCCGCCGGCGGAAGTGCATGCGGGTCATCTCGATCTTCTTGGCAAGGGCGATTTCCTGATCGCGCCTCAGCAGCGGTATCTCACCCATCTGGGTAAGATACATACGCACCGGATCGTCGATGCGGCGGGTGTCCACCTCCAGCTCGGCGGAATCGTCTCCGGACCCTTTGGCTCCATCCCGCCGCTCCTGATCCTTTTCGAACGGGCGGCGGCGCTTGGCCTCGGCTTCGTCCATAAGCTCGATGCCAAGCTCGTCCAGCGTCATCAGCAGAGTGTCGATCTGTTCGGGCGAAACGGCCTCGTCCGGAAGCTCCTCGTTCATCTCCTCGTAGGTGAGGTAGCCCCGTTCCTTACCTCGAGCAATCAGTGTTTTTACGCTGCGTTCAAGCGCTTCGGACATCTATCGCTCCTCGGCGGTGGTTCTTAGCCGTCACTGGGTCCAAACGTAATAATTTACGCGCGCAAAGGCGCTGAAGTCAATGTCCCGGTCGAACCATTATACGAACCGGCCGACCGCCACCTCCCACTAAGCGTCAGACTATTCGTGGATGCCTGCGGGGGTCGGGGCTGCGATGGTGGTTCCCCAGCCGCCGCAGCGCCTCGTCGTCCAGCCGCCCGGAAGACTTCAACTCCTCCAGCTCGCGACGGTGTCGGCGACCCAACATGTATTCTACGGCTCCGTCAAGTGTCTGTTCATCGTTGCCGCGCCTCTCGCCCGCCGAGGCCAGCTCCGCGACAAGCGAGCCAAGCTCCGCCAGGTCTTCCCGCCCGAGCAGTTCCTCGACCGCAAGGCGATCCCTGGCCGCCAGTTCCCAGACCGCCCCCGCCAGACGGCGCAGGGACGGCTCGGCGAAATCTTCGGGGCCGATTCGCTCGGCCGCATGGTCGTAAAGCTCCGGCCGGCTCAGCAGGACCTCCAGGACCTGCCGCTCGGCAATGACGCCCCTGCCGACGCTTGTCTGCACTTCGGCCTGTGCCGCCTGACGGGGCCGGCGGATCCGTCTGCCAAGGCGCCTCATCTGCTGCTGGATATCACGCAGGGGCACGTTAAGCAGGTGTGCAATGTGCTGGGCGAGCTGCCCGCGGCGAACCTCGTCGATGGCCCCGTAGGCCGAACACGAAACCACGAGGCGGAGAAAGTCCTCCATCGCCTGCTGTCGCTGCGCCGGCGACGCGTCGGCCCCGACCAGCGCCTCGCGCCGTCGCCGCCAGACGTACTCGATGGCGTCGGGCGCATCATCGGCGAGCCGGAGCAGCGCCTCCCCGCCCTCGGCAAGGCAGTAATCGCAAGGGTCCTTGCCCGCCGGCACGGCCGCCACGCGCACGTCCAGCTTCTGGGCAAGGAACAACTCCAGCGCCCGTTCGCTGGCCGCGGCGCCCGCGGTATCGGCGTCGAATACAAGCACCGCCTCCCCGGCGAACCTCGCCAGCAGCCGGACGTGACGTTCGGTCAGCGACGTGCCGAGAGTCGCCACCACGTTGTCCAGCCCCTCCTGCAGCGGGATCAGGGCGTCCAAGTAGCCCTCGACCACAACCGCGCGGTTGCGTGAGACAATGCCCTGCCTGGCCCAGTTCAGCGCGTATAGCTGGGAGGATTTGTCGTAGATGCTGGTTTCCGGGCTGTTGAGGTACTTGGCCTTCTGCTCGTCGCTCAGGGCGCGGCCGCCGAAGGCGATGACCCGACCCTGCAAATCCAGTATGGGAAACATCAGGCGGTTGCGGAACCGGTCGTAGAACCCGCCGTCGTCACGTCGCGCCGCAAGCCCCGCGGCAACCAGAAGCTCCGCCGGGAGGCCGGCCTCGCCCGCGGCCTTGAGCAGCGCATCCCAGGCCTCCGGGGCGTAACCCAGGCCGAAACGCTCGATGGACTTATCACTCAGCCCCCTGCCGCGCGCGTATTCCAGGACATCCGAGCCGGACGGTGAAAACAGTTGCTTACGGTAGAAGCGAGCCGCGAAGGTACACGCACGAATGAGGTCGTTCTTCGACTGCCCGCGCGGCTCCGAGGTCCGCTCAGCCGGCAGCGGAATGTTCGCACGCTCGGCCAGTGCCCGAACCGCCTCCGGGAAGCTCAGCTTCTCCTGCTCCATCACGAACTGATAAACCCCGCCGCCGGCGCCGCACGCGAAGCACTTGTAAATCTGCTTGGCCGGCGAGACGTACATCGACGGGCTGTGGTCGTCGTGGAACGGGCAAAGCCCCACGTACTCCTTGCCGCGCTTCGTCAGCGCGACGACCTCCGAGACCAGGTCCACGATGTCGGTCGATTGGGCGACCTGCTGGATAAATTGCTCGGAAAACTGCGGCACGATAACTCCTGTGCATTTACGTCAGACAGGCCCGTAAGCCGGTCCGATATCCCGAAGCCGGCTCGACCCGATCGCCGAGTTTATCGCAATAACAACGCCTCGCAACCGGCCTTTCGTGCGGGCCTCCGAGGACCGTTCACACCCGCCCACGCGCTTCGACAGCCGCCGGCCTCGGCGGCGTCCTGCTCCTGCCGCGACGGATCAGCGTCACGACCAGCAACACCACCCCCGCCAGCAGACCCGCGCCGGCCGCAGCGAAGCCCCCGAACATCCGCGCCACGACGCCCGCGACGGAATGCCGCCCCACCGCCAGCACTATCGGCGCCTGGCCGGTGTCGTCATACGCCGCCTCGAGCGAATAAACGCCAACACGTTCGGCGTCAAACGACCATAATTTTACGCCCGCGCGGTCGTCGCCGACAGAGTATGTCATCTCCCCGGCCGGCGACCGCAGCTCCATAAGCCGGCCGTCCGGGTCGGTGACGGTAGTGTTCAGTCCCGACGGCGGCGAGCGGTCGTTTCTGTAAGTCCGCCCGTCAACTGTGCCGCGATATTCGTGGTATATCCTGTATCTTCCCGGCTCGGCCACCTGAAACTCAATCCGTCCGGGAACGACCAGCCGTTCCATGTCATCCTGGAGCATCATCACGACGGCCTGGTATATCAGCCATCCGCCGGCCAGCAACCCGGCCAGGAACACAAGCCCGGCCAGCCAGTATCCCGCGGTCCCCGCCCCGCCGGCGTCGTAATCAGGCCGGTGCATCGTGTCTGTGGGGATGGTCGCCATTTGTCCTGTCCGCTCCGAGATGAAATGCACGTCTGCTTCCACAGAATCTCATGATTCGGTGGCTTCGTCAACGTCACGCTTGAGATTCATCGCGCGGTTCGCCAGCCGGTCGGCGGCGGCGTTATGCTCCCGCCGAACGTGTCGAAATGAGCATTTTCCAAACCGGCCCGCCAGCCGCAGGGCCTGGGCGTGAAGCGGCGCCAGCCCGCTGTTGCGGACACGGTACTCGCCGTTCATCTGCCTGACCAGCAGTTCCGAATCGCTGACGACTTCCACTTCACCTGCGCCTAGTTCGGCCGCGCGCTCCAGCCCGGCAAGCAGCCCGCGATACTCCGCGACGTTGTTCGTCGCCTTGCCCAGGTACACACCGAACTCCTGCAGCACCTGGGAGTCGGAAGCATCACGGATAACAACGCCCGCGCCGGCGAGTCCTGGGTTGCCCCGCGAGCCGCCGTCCACCTCCACCCGAAGCCGCAAATCACCCTTATCGCCCATCAATCCGGTCCTCCGGAGCGGCCTTTCAATCCGTTCGAGCTTCTTCCTGCCGCGGCTCCAAGTAGAGTATCCGCCCGCAGTTGTCACACGTGCGTATCTCGTCGCGGGTCTGAAGAGCGTTGACGTGCTCGGCCGTCAGCGACATATAACAACCCCCGCAGACATAGGTGTGCGGGGGCTTCTTTCCGTGGACCTCTATCTGGGCCATCGCCTCGCCGTCGTAGTTTTCGGCGATGCGTTCGAACTTCGCCAGTTCATCGGGCGGGACGGCCTGGGCGGCCTCGGCCCGTTTGGCGCTGAGTTCCTCGATCATCTCGTTGAGGCGATCGACCTCGGCCTGACTGGCCTGGCGGATTTCCTCCAGCCGTTTGTTCTCGTTCTCGATCCGCTGGCGGATCTGCTGAAGCTCCTCGTTAAGCGACTCAACCTCCTGCATCGCCTTCAGAGCCGCCTCTTCGGTCTTGGAGTTGTCCGCCTTGATGGTGTTGATCCGCGTGAGGACCCCCGCGTATTCCTTGTTCGTCCGGGCATTGTTCAGAGAAACACGAAGCCGGGAGACTTCCTCTTCCCGGCTCTTAAGCTCCAGGTCCAGCTCATCCGCCTGCCGACGTTTCTGCATTATCAGATCGTGCGTCTGCTGCTCAACATCCCGAAGCTGCTCTATTTCCTTTTCCTGCACCCGGACCGCTCGCCGGCGTGATCCCAGACGACGTCTGACCTGGGCTAATTCTGTCTCAACGGATTGAAGGCGTAGTAAACCGGCCAGCACCTGTCCCATACACAGACCCTCTTCACTTTTGAACCATCGAAACTTCCATTATGTCCCTACCGGTCCGAAGTTCAAGTACTTTTCGAGAACGCTTCTCGAGCGGCCGCGAAATGTCGGACCGACGGCAACCTCCCCCGCACGGCCGGAGCTTGCCCCCATGCCCGCCATCAGTGGCCTCCCAGGTTCCGAGGACGCAGTGTTTGTCGTAAACGGCGAATTCCGGGGCGTCCGGCTCGTGGCTGTCGCAAGTCAACTAGATCAACAGAAAGGCGATTCCCAGGCCCATCAGAATGAGTGCACCGGTGATTTCGGCGGCTCGGCCGAAGGCCTTGCCCGCCTGCTTCCCGATGGTGACGCCGAGCACGGACATGCCGGCCGCGACGGCGCCGATGATGACGCTGGCGGTATATATCTGCTCGCCCCGCAGCCCCAGCGAGAAACCGGCCACCAGGGCGTCTATGCTGGTGGCGAACGCGAGCATCAGCAGCGAACAGCCGCGGGTCGGGTCGCGGCGGTGGTGGGTGATGCGACGCTCGATGGCCTCCTCGGCCTCATCCGCAAGGGCCGGTCCCGCGCGGATGGCCTCTATGAGCATCTTCAGTCCCAGCGCGAATATCATCGCCGCGGCCACGTACGTCCCGATCGCCTGCAGCGGCCCAGCCAGCCGTCTGCCGGCCAGCCAGCCGAGTATCGGCATGAAGAACTGGAACAGCCCCATGTGCAGCGCCAGCCGGAAGGTCCGCCTCCGCCCGTGCCAGCGCACGCCGACGGCGGCCGATACGCTCATGGCGTCGGCCCCCAGTCCAACGGCCAGTCCTGCGACGCTGAGAATATGCACTTGCCTGGTTTCCGGAACTGCTCAGTAGCCGCCTATATCCTGTAAATCCCGCCCTCGCGGAACTCGGCCCACGCCGGCTCGAAGGCGATGTCCCGGTCGGGGATGGGTCGCGGGGCGTCGTCGCGGACGTCGAAAAGGTGCTCGGCATCCTGGTTGTAAGCCACTGTCAGGATGTGCCCTTTGAGCTTTTCGTTTTCCGGTTTGAATCTGTATGGGTCGCCCGTCTCCGGGTCGAGCAACCCGGGGTGCATCCGCTCGCCGTCGGCATCGAGTATGCAATGGCTGCCCCTGCTGCCGACGTCGCGGTCAAACATGGCGCAGATAGCCCGCAGCATGGCCGCGTGGGTCAGCGCCTGTTGTATGGTGCGGACGACCGCCGGCAGGTCTGCCGGCGAAGACGCCTTCAAGGCGCCCTCGCGCAGCTTGCGATACTGTTCGGCGGCGGCCTTGAGCGCCTCGGCCGCCGGGGCCGCCGAGCGCAGATGGGCGCCGCAGCGGGTCATCCGCTTGCGGATTTCGTCCATCGCCTCATCGCAGGTGGTCTCGCCGTCGCCGATAAGCCACTTCAGCCGTTCCACCATCTGCTCGGCGGCCGGAACGATTGTCCCGTCCAGGTCGTCGATGGGCGGTTCGTCGGCCCCATAGACCGCGGCGATATACTCCGCCGCCCGCATCGCGCCGACCTGCCCGGCGTTCAAGGCCGAGCCGCCCGGCCGCTTGACGCCGTGCGTGCCGGCCATCTCTCCGATGACGAACGTGTGCGGGACGCTGCTCTGCCACCACTTGTCCACGGCGAAGCCGCCGTTCATGTGCTGGGCGCAAACGGCAATCTCCAGCGGCTCGGCATGCAGGTCTATGCCGTTTTCGGCGTAAAGATCTATCGCAGGCGGGTTCATGTGCGCCAGCCGCTCGATGGGCGTTTCCTGCAGCGCCCCGGCGCGGTGGAGATACTCACGGGCCTCTGCACCGAGATGGTCGATTCGGAATGGCTCCCAGCCGTCGGCGCCGACAGGGTTTTCCAGAAAATCCATCCACACCCGCCTGCCTCGCACGACCGTTTCCTGATGGACGGCCATGTCCACAAGCGACGACTGATACCCGGTAACCCGCTGGGCGTCGAAGGGCCACTGGTAGCCCTTCAGGAAGATGTCGGTGGCCATGGTGGCGGTGTCGGGGAAGTACTCGGTGAGGAACTCCCGCTGGTCGCCGCCGTCGGCGTCGGTGGAGAATATCCGCGGCACGACCTGCATGTAAGTTCCCGATACGTTCCAGCGGTGCTTGATGCTCGCGAGGCCGTACTGGCTCTCGGTGAGGTTGCAGGCCTCCAGCCCGGCCTCGAAAGCCGGGCCGTGGATGCCCCACTGCCCGCGCGGATAGACGGTGGTGGCGTACAGCTCACCCGGCCCGCCGGCGGCAAGTATGAAGTTTTCGGCGACGAACAACGACAGGGCCAGCTCGTCGTCCGCGGTCGCGGCCAGATCGAAGCAGGCGGCGGCCATGATGCGCCGCTGAGGACCTTCACCGACGGTCAGCAGCTTCGCCAGAGGGTGTTGATCGACGATGCGTATTCCGAGCCGCTCGGCCTCATCCTGGAGCCGGTGGCTCATGAACCGGCTGGTCTTCGGCCCGGCCGATGTGCCGCGCTGGAGCGGATCGTGGTCGGTCTTGTACCCGGAGAACGCGCCGTAAGGCCCGTGCGGGAACGGAACGCCAAGCTCTACTAGGTTGAAGAACCCCCGCAGCGAGCAGACGCCCTCGACAAGGGCGGTGTCGCCGTGGCAGGCGCCGCCGGCGGTGAGCGTCTCGGCGAATTCCCTGGCGGTGTCGCCCACGCGCGGGCTTGTGCCCATCTTGTAGTAGGTCTGCTTGTCCGAGCCGCTCATCCGCGAGGCCCCCAGGGGCAGCCCGCCGGTTACGACGACCACCTTCTCGGCGGCTAGCTCGACGCCCAGTGCCCTCCAGTTTCGCACCAGTTGCACGGCCGCGGCCATCCCGGCCGCCCCCGCGCCGAGTACAACCGTGTTCACGCACGTTACGGGTATCTGCTGGTCGGCTGTCTTCAGTGTCGTCTGCCGCATGGTCCTGTCCGTTCATTTATCAGGGGTCTGGCCCGTCGGCGGCGCCGAGAGCGAATGTTGCGGTGATTGTAGCAGGGTGCCACGGATGCTTCCGGTGCTTACTGTTCCGCGAGGGCCGATACGAATAGGCCGGCTCAAAGCCGCTGCACGTGGAAGCCGCCGTCAACGTTGATGATCTCACCGGTGGAGAACTTAAGCTCGCCTCTTGCGCAGACGGCCACCGCGCCGGCGACGTCGGCGGGCTGCCCCCAGCGGCGTATGGGCGTAAGCCCCTCGGCGATGAGCTTGTCGTACTTGTCCTTAACCGTGGAGGTCATGTCGGTAGCGATGATTCCAGGGCGAATCTCATAGACCCCGATGCCGAAATCGGCCAGCCGGGTAGCCCAGAGCTGCGTCGCCATCGAGACCCCCGCCTTCGACAGGCAGTATTCGCCGCGTGAGGGGCTTGCGGTGTAGGAACTCATTGAGCCGATGTTGACGATGCACATCCAGTCGTCGCAACTCTCGCGGCGGCGTATCATCCAGTTCGCGACATGCTGGGTCAGGAAGTACGGGCCTTTGAGATTGATGCCCATGACGCGGTCGTAGCTTTCCTCGGTCGCTTCGAGGATATCGGCCCGCACCTTCGGCGCGACGCCGGCGTTGTTTACCAGCACATCCAGCCGGCCGAAGGTCCTATCAATCCGCTCCAGCAGTTTTTCGCGATCTTCGGCTCTGGTGACGTCGCCGACGATGCCGAGGCCCTTCCTTCCGGCGGCCTCGACCGCCCGGACCGACTCCGTCGGCTCGAGCACATCCAGAACCGCCACATCCATCCCGCCGGCGGCAAGCTCGGCCGCGATGGCGGCCCCTATACCACGGGCCGCGCCGGTAACAAGAGCTACAGGTGCGTCCATTGGGTCTCCTTTGGCTGTAATGGGCGATTACTCAGAGGATTATTCATCACCGGCGGCGGGCTGTCAAATCTCCCGCCGATTGGCGGGAAATTTCCCCCATTCCGGCGGTTTTTGGTAGTGACATGCGTTTGCATTTGTCCGATAATATTAAAGTCCACAATACTTGTGGGGCAGTAACCTGGCAAAACGGGAATGCCTGATGCCTAAAGCACTTTCAACTTTCGCCATTGCCGAGATTTTACAGGTTGACCCCGGCTCGGTCGCCAACTGGATAGACCGGGGCCTGCTCAAGGCGTATCGTACGCCCGGCGGGCACCGGCGGGTTAATGTTGACGACCTGCTGGCGTTTCTCCGCGAACACCGGATGCCCGTTCCGCCGCAGCTTCAGGACGGCCCGGTCCGCGTGCTGGTTGTGGACGACGAGCCGCAGGTCACAAAGCTCGTCGCACGGGCGATACGCTCGGCTCATCCGGAGTACGAGGTGGTCGAAGCCCATGACGGCTTCCAGGCCGGCACCATGGTGGCGACGTTGAAGCCCGACTGCGTCCTGGTGGACCTGCGCATGCCCGGCATCAACGGCTACGAGGTCTGCCGGATGATAAAATCCCGCCCGGACACGCAACACGCCGAGGTCATCGCGATGACGGCGTATCCGTCCTCTGACGGCGAGCAAAAAGTGATCGACTACGGCGCAAGGGCATGCCTGAACAAGCCCCTGGACATCCACACGCTGGTTGAACACGTCGAGACGGCCCTTTCGGACAAATAACCGGGGCCTTGCCCTGTAGCCGGCGGTGCCGGACCTTGCGGGCCGCTCAACGGCTGGCTATGCACCCGAACTCGGCCGTTATTCGGCGCCCAGTCCGTGATCCAGGCACCATTTGACGGTCTTCTCGATGCCCTCGTCGTAGCCGACAGTCGGCTGCCAGCCAAGCTCCCTGCGGGCCTTCTCGCAGGAGAAGTAGCACTGACGGCCCATCAGCCAGACCGAGTAACGTGTCACCAGAGGCGGGGTCTTCTTGCGGAACATGTGCCCGAACAGCTCCATCACGAAGGCCGCATTGTACGCGACCTTGTACGGTACGGTCTTGGTGACCGGATCGGCGCCCAGGCATTCGGCTATCTTGTTCTGGTACTGCCTCTGGGTGATGACCCCGTCGTCGGAGAGATTGTAGGCCTCGCCGACGGCGTTCTCGTTGGTCGCGGCCAGTATGCAGCCCTCGGCCTCGTTGCCGGCGTAGGTGAGGTTCATGCGGTTTTCGCCGTCGCCGATAATCTTGGCCTTGCCCTTGCGGATGGCTCGAATCAGCCGGGGCATTGATGCGCGGTCGCGCTCGCCGTAGAGCCAGCTCGGCTTGACTATCGTTACCGGCAGGTCGCCACGCTCGTGGGTCTCCAGGGCCAGCTTCTCCGCGGCGACCTTGGCGTGGCTGTAGTAGCTCCACTTGTGCAGGTCCACGCCCAGCGGCGCCGTCTCGTCCAGGACCATGCCCTCGCCGTTGGGATGGCCGTAGGAGGAGATGCTGCTGATGTGCAGGAAACGCCCCACCTCGGCCCTGGTGGCCGCCGAGAGCATGTTGGCGGTACCGTCGATGCTGATGGCCTGGAATTCGTGCCAAGGCCCCCAGTCGCCGACCTTCGCGGCCGCGTGGTACACCGTCCGCACGCCTTCAAGCGCCGCGGGGAGGGTATCCGGCTCGGTAACATCTCCGACGGCAAGCTCCACGCCCTGGGACTCCAGGAAGCTCGTGTCGCTGCTCGGCCGCACCAGCGCCCGGACCGGCTCGCCGGCCTGGACGAGCTTTTCCACGATATGGCTGCCAAGCAGCCCGGTTGCTCCGGTAACGAGATTCATAAGTCTCTCCCAAGGAATTCCGGTTCGGTTTTCTCGCGGGGCACTACTTTACATACCGTGCAACCGTGGTCAAGCCCGCGAAAGTCCCCTCGGCCACGCCCGGACGCCATGAAATGCGTGGAACCTGTTCAGGCCACGACAGGTTGAGCCAATTCCCTTCAGCAGCCGCCCGGACATGCAGGCCGTCGCCGGAAGGCGCAAGCCGGAGCTGGTCTTCTCGCCGGGGGCAAGTTTCCGGCGCTGTCGCCCGCGCTGGCGCCGAAACTGACCGACCACCTCATGAAGCTCTACCGCGACGACCTGGCAAAACGACCAAAAACCGACTGAGCCGCCGACAAGCGACGAACCGACGCCGGCCTTACCTGCTCAGAACCGCCCGAGGCCCGCGACCGAGACGCACCGGCTATTGCCTGTTGGGACACCCGGATGCGGGCTTCTCAGCGGCGAGCCGTAGCCGTAGAATATCGATATGCTGACGCGAGAGGATATACGCATCAGGCGCGACGAGATCCTGGACATCGCAAGACGCTACGGCGCCGGCGACGTTCGGATATTCGGTTCCGTTGCGCGCGGTGATGCGACAGGAAGCTCGGACCTGGACCTGATTGTGCGCTTTGAGCCGGGCAGGTCGCTGCTGGACCATGGCGGTCTGATTATGGACCTCCGCGAACTGCTGGGCGTGAAGGCGGATGTAATCGACGAAGACGCGATCCGGGAGCGATTCCGGGAGCACGTTGACAGGGAGGCAATACCCCTTTGAGACCGGACGGCCATGTCAGCCTGTCCCCATGCGCTGGACAGGCTGAGCGAAGCGCGACTCCCCTTGCCCCGCCTGCTCTGAGTTGCTAGCTTAATATTGACGGGGTGCTTATTTGCGTGGCCTTAAGTAGGGCAATGTTTTCCATAGCTGCCGAACAAAACGGACGGGACATTGATACGTCCCTGTTGCTGCTGACAATGGCCGCATTGCTGGGGGTTCTAATAGCGGCGGCCGTACTGTTTTGGCTCATCGGCCGCATGAGCTATGCCAAGCGCAAGATGGCCGTCCACACGCTCGTTGAGGACCTTGGTCTCAGCCCGGTTGTTGACGAAAACGGCAAGCGCGAATCGTCATGGCCTCGCCACTCGTTCAGTATGCTTCAGCCGCCGATTGTCGGTGATGGTCACGAGG
The DNA here is from genome assembly GCA_003551645.1 of Phycisphaerae bacterium. GTDB lineage: Bacteria > Planctomycetota > Phycisphaerae > SM23-33 > SM23-33 > PUND01. Next base: position 22,516 of record PUND01000005.1, read on the forward strand.
ATGAGCGGCGTTGGGACCTTTGCTCGTTCAGTCTTCTCAGCCCGGCCTCCGCTACTCGAAAGGAACTGCACCATCGCTGTGTCGGCCGGCTCGGCGAATTTAATGCGGAACTGTTCGACGTGCACCGGCGCATGAATACCCGCGCCAACATGGAAGACCGCCCGGAACAACTACCCCCGGGGGAGCTTCACGCCGACAAACCGGACTCCGTAGTGGATTCGAAAGAGACGGCCATTCTGCTTACCCGCGAGGACATGGACCTGCCGCCACTGATGCTCACGCCCGATAGCCGGGCCAAGCGATTCCTGGACGGTCGGCGGGATGAAAAACCGCAGGACGATTTTGAAGACAAGAACACGCTCAAAGCGCTGGACCCGCCGCGTGCCCGATCGCTGTTCGTAGGCGAGTTGCGAGAACACCTTGCCGAGAACAGGGATCTGACCATCGAGGCCAACGGCCCGCAAGTGCTGGTGTATCGGGAGTCACAGGTGCTCAGCCCGGAGCAGATAAGCCGGCTGCTGGACGAGTCGATCTGGATCGCCGAACGGCTGCACGAGGCGAATTCAGCGCACCGGAGGTAGCAATCAGGTACGGATGTGCCCCTGGCCGGTGACTATCCACTTGTAGGTTGTCAGATCTTCGGCGCCCATCGGCCCCCGGGCATGGAGCTTGTCGGTGCTGATGCCGACCTCGGCGCCCAGCCCGTACTCGCCGCCGTCGGAGAAGCGCGTGGAGGCGTTGACCATGACGCTGGAGGAATCGACCCCGGCGACGAATCTGTCGGCCGCGGAGACCGACTCGGTCACGATGGCGTCGGTGTGTGTGCTTCCGTAGGTGTTGATGTGACGGACTGCGGCGGACAGGTCGTCCACCACCGCCACTGCCAGAGTCAACGACAGGAACTCGGTTCGGAAGTCGTCTTCGGTCGCCCCGGCCATGTCTTCGAGACCGGCGGCCGAGAGTATGTCCCTTGAGGCCGAGTCGCATCGCAGCTCGACGCCGGCTTCGATCAGCTTCGCGGCGACCCGCGGCAGGAAGCTCTCCGCGACCGCGGCGTCCACCAGCAGCGTTTCGGCGGCATTGCAGACGCCCGGCCGCTGGCACTTGGCGTTGAGCGCAATGCTCTCGGCCATTGCCGGGTCCGCGCCGGCATGTATGTACACGTGGCAGTTTCCGGCGTAGTGCTTGATGACCGGTATAGTGGCGGCCCTGGCGACCGCGCGGATAAGACCCCCGCCGCCGCGGGGAATAATCAGGTCGACAAGCCCCTCCGCCTGGGCCATCGCCGGCACAAGCGCGCGGTCTGGGCTGTCGATTACGGTTACCGCCTCGACCGGCAGATCCGCGGCGGACAGCCCCTGCCGCAAGGCCGCGGCGATCGCGAGGTTCGAGTGCATCGCCTCCTTTCCGCCGCGGAGCATGCAGGCGTTCCCGCTCTTGAGGCAAAGCCCGGCGGCGTCGGCGGTAACGTTGGGGCGCGATTCGTATATCACCCCCACCACGCCCAGCGGAACGCGGCGCTTCTCGATGCGCAGCCCGTTGGGCCTGTTGTAGGCGGCGATGGTCCTGCCCACCGGATCGACCTGTGCGGCAATGCTTTCCAGGGCCGCGGCCATCTTCTCGATACGCTCGTCCGTCAGCCGGAGCCGGTCCACCATCGCCTCGGTGAGTGCGAACTCCTCACTGCGGGCGATGTCCTTTTCGTTCTCCTGCTGGAGCGTGTCGCGGGCGTTGCGTATCGCCGCGGCGCATGCGTTCAAGGCCGCGTCGCGCTGCTCGCCCCTTGCGGTCGCCAGCGTCGCCGCCGCCTTACGGGCTTCGCCTGCCAGTGTCTCGATAATCTCGCGGGCCTGTTGCTCGTCCATCGCCTGCTCCTCCGCCGTCAAACTTATCCAGCATCTTCCGGAACGCCTAACTTACGCCCCGGCCACCGGCGTAGCAAGTGCGGTAACACATGGATGTGTGCTTTTTGCGGATGTGCGGGCAGGCCCGGCGGCCCGGCCACTGGCACGATGCCCGTGGCGCATCGCAGGAGACAACGGCAAGGGGCTGATGACCCCGGCCGCACGGAAACCAGAAAGTGGTAGCACAGCCGTTGATTTTGGGAATTCCGCCGTGAATCGTGTTTTCTTTATCTATTATATGACAACACCTTATCGCTGTCATTCAAATATACTACATAAACTCGATTGATATTCTTGCCTTAGTGGGGTAAAATCTATGTGTTCAGGACATTGGGCAGGCCGCCGCCTTGCGGGTTGCCCGGAGCGATTATCCGTCTTGGCTGTGCCCGCCTGAATAGCCCTGAGCTGACCCGGCTCGCACTGGGCGAGAGTGGGCCACGTTTGACACTAGGACGCTCGGGGGGGGGGGAAAGGAGACACTGTCATGCCGTACAACAGAATCACATTTGTGCTGCTGTCCCTGGCGGCAGCCCTGGCCGTGCCCGCGATGGCACATGACCTGAATCCGCCGGACTGGCGAGGCGAACCCCACAGCGCCCTTGCCCACTGGGAGGACGGGGACCTCGGTCTGACGCTCACGGAGTTTGAGTGGGTCGAGGGCGTGTATCCATTACACGAGAGCGAGCCGGTTCTGCATTTCGGCGAGAGCGACGACGGTAATGTGCTTATCGACCTGGATATCCCGAACTTCGTGGACGACCTGTCGAAAAAGTGGGTACGGGTACAGATCAACTGGGAGGGGTTAGCCGATATCCCTCCGTCGATAGTGGACGTCTCCGGCGAGGACGGGGCGACCGGCGAGCGGGTAACCTGGGAGTTGGAGTACTCCTCACCCGTACAGCCCTGGACGCAACCGGACGGCGGATACCAGTATCACGATCTGCTCCTTGAGCCGAACCCGGACTGGGAGATGATCCAGATTACAGCCCCGCCGGACGTCATCGTGGATCAGATCGTGGTTGACACGATCTCGATACCCGAGCCGGCTACGATGGGCCTGCTGGGCGTCGGCGCGTTGGCTCTGGTCAAGCGCCGCCGTTAACTGACCAACAGCTCCGGGCAATCTCGGGGTCGGCGTCATCAGGCGCCGGCCCCGCTTGTTTTCCTGCGTCCCGGGCCGCCGGGCGCGACGACCTTGGCTTACGGCCGCGACGCCGCCGGGCGGGGCGCGGGGGCGGTCTCCGGCTCATCGGGCCGGGGCGGCTTTTCCGGCCCCGGACATGTCAGGCAATCCTCCGCCGAGAAACGAATCGACCTTTCCAGTGCGAGGGAAAGCTCTTTCTGCCTGACCCAGCGCACATCACCGGAGCTGGTCAGCACCGCCACGGCCGTCACCGGCGGCACATCAACCACCCGCCACGCCCAGATGAGGTCCTCGTCCGCTCCGGCAGGCAGCGGCACATAATGCAACGAGCCGCGCGGCGGGTTCTCCAGCTCACTCAGCCGAGTAGGATAGCCGCCTTGTTCCGCCCGGTGGGATTCCAGCGAAGCCGCCAGCTCGCGCAATGCGACCTCGGTATCCGCCCGCTGTCTCAGAAGATAATCGACCCTCCCCAGCGACACGAACCCCCCGGCCAGCGCCAGCAGAGACACCGCAACAGGCCCCCACAGCATCGGCCGCAACGACGGCGCCTCCAGCTCGCGGACCATCAGCCACCGCGCCGGCGCCACCGCCGCGGCAAGCGAAAGCAGCCAGATAATCACACCCGGCGCGGCGACCTCGCCCACCCGCACGCCGAGCAGCTTGTGAACGCCAAGCGACAGCACCAGCGCCGCGGCAAAGGCGGGCGCCGCCGACAAACACGCGAACAGGCGGCGGCGGTAAGAAGGCGGATACGCCCCCGCAAAGCGGAAGATACGGCTCAGGAGCCACGGACCGGCCGCCAGCAGCCCCGCCAGCGACAACACCAGCACCAGCAGGCCGATTCGGATCATCTGCCCCATGACCACTGCCGTGAAAACAGTCACCGGTGGGTCCCTTGAAGTCCGTCGGAAAGCGGGCTTCGCCGGCCGGGCCGGCGATTCGCGATACGCGGTCGACATCTCATCGCTTCAATCAGCAGCTCACCATTCGGCAAGCTCAGCGTCTCGATCAGCACCGAGGGGCGATTCGCGATTCTAAAGCTCCTCGCCGGAACGGATGAACTCGTGAAACGCACCAAGCAGCTTCCGGGTAACCGGCCCGGGAGTGCCGTCTCCAATCGTCGTCTCGTCCACCCTGGTAACCGGTATCACCTCCGCGGCCGTTCCGGTCAAAAAGCACTCCTCCGCATCGTACAGCTCCTTTGGCATGAAGCTGCGCTCGATGAATTCGACGCCGTTTTTCTCGCATAGGCGTTTGACGACCGCGCGGGTGATGCCCAGCAGTATCCCCGCCTCAGCCGGCGGCGTTATGACATTGCCGTCCTCGACGATGAAGATGTTATCTCCGGTCGCCTCGGCCACCTCGCCGCGCTCGTTGAGCATGATGGCCTCCATGACACCGGCGTCGATGGCCTCTATCTTGCCGTAGATGTTATTGAGGTAGTTCAAGCTCTTGACGGCCGGGTCGGCCGCGCGGGCGGGTGTACGGATGGTCCTGGCGATAATGACCGCCAGCCCGTTCTCGTACATCTCGCGCGGGTAGAGCGTGATGTCGTCGGCGATGACGAACACCACCGGCTCCTTGCACTTGAAGGGATCCAACCCCAGCGTGCCGGTACCGCGAGTGACCACCGGCCGTATGTAACCGTCGGTGACGTCGTTGGCCTCGCAGGCGGCCTCCATCGCCTCGATTATCTGTTGTTTGGTGTACGGAATCTCCAGCCGGATGCGAGCGGCCGAGGCGAACAGCCGGTCCACATGCGCCTTGGCCTGGAAGATACGCCCGCCGTAGATTCGCACACCCTCGAACACACCGTCGCCGTACAGAACGCCGTGATCAAAGACGCTGACCTTCGCCTCTTCGGCGTCCACCAGTTGTCCGTTCAGCCACACTTTCATTGAACACTCCCGCTCGGCAGGCCAACAGGATACGCCACGTCCGCTCTGTCGGCAATATCCGAGACGCGATTCAACGCCGATTGCCCGCCGCAAACGCCGCGAAGGTATCGGCATAGCCGGCCGGCGTGCCGGTGTCGTGTGCCGAGCCGTCCAGAAGCACCAGCCGGCAGCCCCGCGGATGCCGCCGCAGTAATTCCGCCTGAGCGTCGGTCATCTCAAGCTCGCCGCCGGTTCCGGCCGAGGCAAGCGACGAAAGAACGTCGAATATCTCCGGAGAAAACACGTACAAACCGGCGTGGCCGAGATACTTTCCCTCCGGCAGCCCCGGCGTTACAAGACGCTCGCCGGCGAGCTGTAAGGAGGGCTTTTCCACCAGCTCCTTGCAGAGGTAAACCCTTTCATCGGCTCCGGGTATCGGCTCGCCGCGGGCGACACCCACCCGCAAAAGCTCCTCGGCGCCCACCACCTGCATGCCGACGGTGGCGGCCGACGCGGCCGGGTCGTGACCTTTCAGCAGTTGTCCAAGGCACGAACCGCTCGAGCCGTGCGTGTAAACGTGGTCGCCGAGCATAACCGCCACGGCCGATTCGCCCGCCGCCCAGCTTCGCCCTCGAAGGACCGCATCGCCGAAACCGGCCGGAGCGGGCTGGATTATAATCTCGACCCGTTCGGGCAGTCCGTTGGCGCCGGCGTTTCTGACGGCGGGCAGGTATCGCTCGAACACCTCGCACTGCTGAGGCGAGACAATTAGCGCCGCCTCGGATATGCCCGCGGCGGCCGCCTCGGCGAGTATCCAGTGCAACACCGGGCGTATGCGCCCGCGAGCATCCACCAGCGGAAGCATGGCCTTCGGGCAGCCGAAGGTCCAGGGCCGGAGTCGTATGCCTCTGCCGGCCGTCGGGATTATCGCCTTGCGAACCGTCATGTCCGATTTGGCCCTTCCTGCGGGCGCGGCGTACAATACCCCGCGAGCCATTTGAACACAACCGCTCCAGACGCCCCCGACAATCGGAGTCATTGACGAGGATGTCTCAACAACAGCGAATAGTGTATTTTTCCGGCAACGTGCAGGGAGTGGGCTTCCGCTTCACGGCCGTGCGGACCGCGCAGCCCTACGAAGTGGCCGGCGTTGTTCGCAACCTGCCCGACGGAAGGGTTGAGGTAGTCGTCGAGGGCGACAAGGACCAGATTGACCGGTTCCTTGATGACCTGTCGGCACGCATGGACAGCCACATACACAAGCGGCAGGAGCAGACAGCCGAACCGACAGGGAGATATCACGACTTCCACGTTGCGTTCTGACGCTTACGCCACCGGCTTGTCAGTCCTGTTCACTGCCGGACCGCAACTTGGCAAGCGGCCTCTTATGAGGCGGCTTGGCCTCCACAACCTCGCGGATGAACTCACGAAACATACCCGCCCACCTGCCGAAATCGGTGCAGGCGTCCATCTTCTCCACCGCCTTTGACGGTGTCAGCCCGCTGCGGTAGGTGATGCGGAAGGCCTCCTTTATCTGGCGGCGGTCCTCGTCGGAGATATCCCCGGCGCGGCGCAGGCCGACCGCATTCAGTCCGGCCACGCCGCTCGCGCCCACAAGGATCGTGAAGGGAGGGACATGGCAACCCGTTGCGGACCGGCCCTGGGCCATAACCAGCTCGCCGACCCGGCAGAACTGGTGAACGAGCACGTTGCCCGACAGTATCGCCCTGTCGCCTATATTGGCGTGTCCGGCGATGTTGACGCCGTTAGCAAGGATACACGCGTCTCCTATGCGTGCGTCGTGGCCGGCGTGCGAATTGGCCATCCAGTACGTGCCGTCGCCGACGACGGTCGCCCCGCCCGGCGTCGTGGCGCGCGATATGGTGACGTTCTCCCGAAAAACGTTGCCGTCGCCTATCCGCAGGTGGCTGACGGTATCGGGGGTGAACTTCAGGTCCTGCGGCTCGCCGCCGAGCACCGCGTGGGCGCCGACAGTGTTGTTCCGGCCCAGTTGCGTGTATCGGCGGATGACCACGTGCTCCCGCAGCACAGTGCCTTCGCCGATGACGGTATCGCCCTCGATAACGCAGTACGGGCCGATACGCACATCATCGGCGACCTCGGCATTCTCGGCCACTATCGCTGTGGGGTGTATTTCGGTCATGTTGGTCCTCATCTGTATCCGGAGGTCTTGTCGAGGCGGCATTCTACCAATCCCGCGGCCGCTGCCGAGTAAAATCCGCTTTGGCGAAGCCCCTGACCGCAAACAACCGAAAAACCCGACCGGTTCTTCGCGACACGGTCGGCTTTAGCGCGTTGCACAACGCGGGAAACTGATATAATACTTTGTTTCGCGTCGCCTTCGCGGCGTGCCCAATGATATGACCCGAGAGCAATCCACAAACACGCTTGCGGACCTTATTGAGCCGTATCTTGACGGTATCGAGCGGGACCTGAAGCAATGGCTCGTGGAGCCGGACGCACCGGCTGAGCTTGCCGAGGCGATGCGCTACTGCGTCCACGGCGGCGGCAAGCGCCTCCGCCCGGTGCTGGTGCTTATGAGCTGCGCAGCCGTCGGCGGGGACCCGCGAGCAGAGCCACCCCGGCGCTGCGCGGCCGCGGTGGAGCTGGTCCACACCTACAGCTTGGTCCACGACGACCTCCCGGCGATGGACGACGACGAGCTTCGTCGCGGCCGAGCCACCGCCCACATCCGCTTCGGCGAGGCGATGGCCATACTCGTCGGGGACGCCCTGCTTACAAGGGCCTTCGCCCTGCCGGCGACATTGCGGGAGCCGCCCGGCGGGCCGCTTATCGCCGAGCTTGCCCGAGGGGCCGGAGCGGCCGGCATGATCGCCGGACAGGTCGCGGATATGGGCCTGTGCACAGTTCCTGAAGACATTGAAGGGCTTAACTTTATCCACATGCGCAAGACGGCCGCGCTGATTCGCGCGGCGGTCCGCATGGGCGCCATCTGCGCCGGCGCCGACGACTCGACCCTCGACGCCCTGACACGCTATGCCGAGAATCTGGGACTGGCATTTCAGCTTACCGATGATTTACTGGACGTCGTCGGCACGCCCGAGCAACTGGGCAAGTCCACCGGAAAGGACTCCGCAGGAGGCAAACGCACGCTGATAGCCGAAACCGGTATCGAGCAGTCGCGGCGCAGGTGCACGGAGCTGACCCGACAGGCAGTTGTTGCGCTTCGCCCGATCGGTGACGGCGCCGGGCCGCTGCGCAAGCTGGCCGAACTGCTCGCCGAGCGAACCCACTGAGAGAACCAGATGAGCGAACAGAAACTTCTGGAAACAGTCACAAGCCCCGAAGACCTCAAAGGCCTTAGGGAGTCGCAGCTTCAGCGGCTGTCCGACGAGATCCGCGCCCGGGTGGTGGATGTGGTATCGCGTCGGGGCGGACACCTGGCCAGCAATCTGGGCATAGCGGAGCTTACCGTCGCGCTGCACTATGTGTTTGATTTCACACGCGACCGGCTGCTCTGGGACGTCGGGCATCAGTGCTACCCGCACAAGATTCTTACCGGACGCGGCGAGCGGTTCGAGACGCTGCGGCAGGCCGGCGGGCTCAGCGGCTTTCCCGACCCCGAGGAGAGCCAGTACGACCTTTTCGCCACCGGACACGCCGGGACCGCGATATCCACCGCGGCGGGCCTGGCCGCCGCCGACCAGACCGCCGGACGCGACACCAGCGTTGTCGCCGTCGTCGGAGACGCCAGCATCGCCAACGGGCTGTCCCTGGAGGGGCTGAACAACGCCGCCCTGCTGAAGCGGCAGTTTCTGGTGATACTCAACGACAATGCGATGGCCATCGACCGCTCGCACGGCGCCATGGCGGGCATGCTGGACACGCTCCGGCTCAGCCACGCCTACAGCGATTTCAAGCACCGCACCGAGCAGTTGCTCCACCACCTGCCGCTGGGACACGATATCGGCGAGGCGCTGCGGCACCTGCACGCGGGGCTGCGGGCGACCGTCCACGGCTCGCAGGTCTTCGAGGCACTGGGGTTCAGCTACTTCGGGCCTGTTGACGGCCATGACGTACGGGGGCTTATACGCCTGCTTCCGCGTCTGGCCTCCATGGACGAGCCGGTGCTGCTGCACGTGCACACACAGAAAGGCCGCGGCTGCGAATACGCCGTCGAGGACCCCTGCCGGTTCCACAGCCCGTCCGCGTATCGGGTGGAGAACGGCCAGGCCGTATTCGCGCCGAAAAAGGCCGTCACCTGGACACAGGCGTTCGCCGAGTCGCTGAAATCCGCCGCCCGCGACGACGAGCGCGTAGTGGCGATAACCGCCGCGATGCCGGACGGCACGGGACTGGCGGACTTCCGCGAGGAGTTCCCCGACCAGACTTTCGACGTGGGCATAAACGAGTCGCACGCGGTTACGGCCGCGGCGGGAATGGCAAAGGGCGGGCTTCGGCCGGTGGTGGCGGTTTACTCGACGTTCATGCAGCGGGCATTCGACCAGGCGTTTCACGACGTGGCGCTGCAGCGGCTTCCGGTGGTCTTCTGCATGGACCGCGCGGGAATGGTCGGCAGCGACGGCGCCGTCCACCACGGGCTTATGGACATCGCGTTCCTGAGGCCGATTCCGGGCATGGTGCTGATGGCGCCGGCCGATGGCGACGAACTGGATGCGGCAATGACACTGGCGCTTTCTCTGGGTGGGCCTTCGGCCATCCGATATCCCAAAGACGCCGTCCCCCCGGCGATGGGTGATAGCTGCCCGCCGTTTGAACCGGGCAAGGCGCGCATCGTCCGCGAAGGCGGCGACGCGACGATCGTGGGCTACGGAGCGACGGTGCCGATCGCGCTGGAGGCGGCGGAGATACTCGGCCGGGAGGACCGGCTTGAGGTGGGCGTCGTCTCAGCCCGCTTCGCCAAGCCGCTCGACGAAACGCTGCTGGGGCGTCTTATCGGCTCCGGCTCCCCGGTGCTGATTGCGGAGGACCACGCCGTCGCCGGCGGTTTCGGCTCGGCCGTGCTGGAGATGGCGGCCGGGAAGCAACTGGGTACCTCCAACGTCCGTCTGGCGGGCGTACCGGACAGGTTCATTCCCCACGGGCCAAGGGACTGGCAACTACAGCAGGTTCAACTGACCGCCGACGACTTCGCGGGAACCATCCGCGAGATGGTCAATGCCCGACATGGGGCACACGCACACCAGCGAGGATGAAGGGTTGTGCTGTCGTTTGATCGTGTGCGCGAGCTGACGACGTGGTTGCACCGACCTTCTTTGCGCTCAGGACGGCGCAGCCCACCGCACCCGTTGAAGTGGCACGGGCATCCTGCCCGTGGAAAGCAACCACACCGCCGGCCCGCCCCACTGACACATGCACATGGTCGATAAGCCCATGCCACATTCAGACGATCAGCATCGCGTCGCCGTATGAGTAGAAGCGGTATTCCCGTCCGCGGGCCTCGGCGTAGGCGTTCAGGATCGCCTGCGTCCCGTCTGTTCGGCCGGGCGAGCAGAACGCTGCCACCAGCATCAGCAGCGTGCTCCGGGGCAGATGGAAGTTGGTAACCATCGCATCCACGGCGTGGAAGTCCGCCGGCGGGTAGAGGAACAGGTCGGTCCAGCCCTCCGCGGGCGCCAGGCGGCCGGCTTGTCGCGCAACCGTCTCCAGCACGCGGACGGACGTGGTCCCGACCGCGACGATGCGCCCGCCCGCCTCCTTCGCGGCCGAAAGCTTCTCGGCCGCCGATTCCGACAGCTCGTACCACTCCGCATGCATTTGGTGGGCGGTTACATCCTGTTCCCTGACCGGCTCGAACGTGCCCAGCCCCACGTGCAGCGTCACCGTCTCGGACTCCACGCCCGCTTCGGCAAGATCCTTCAGCACCCGCTCGGTGAAGTGCAGCCCGGCGGTCGGCGCGGCCACCGCACCGGGCCGGTCGGCGTACACGGTCTGGTAGCGTTGGCGGTCTTCGGAGTCCTCCAGCGGGCCGGGCCGTCGGATATAGTGCGGCAAGGGCGTCTGTCCGACGCGTTCGAGGATCTCGACGGCCGGCTGCGGCGGATCAAGCTCAACCATCCTGCGCCCCCGCCCTCGACTTTCGCCGAGCCGCAGCTCGGACTGCTCATCGCCGACGATCGACAGCACTTCGCCCTCTGGGCACCTGCCGGCCCCGCGGAGCATCACCTCCCAGCGGCCGGGCGTAAGCTCGCGCAGGAAAAGGCCATCGATACGCCCTCCGCTGGCCCGTCGGCAGGTGAATTTGGCGGGTATGACGCGCGTGTCGTTGAAGACCATCACATCGCCGGCCGAGAGCAGCCCCGCAAGCTCGCGGAAACAGCGGTGCTCCACGCGCCCGCTCTGGCGGCACAACACCATCAGCCGGGATGCATCGCGCGGCTCGACCGGCTCCTGAGCGATGAGCCGGTCGTCCAGCGGATAGTCAAAGTCACTGAGCCGGGGTGGCATATATAGCCCTTCCGACGGCCTCGACCGCCACAAGTCGCGGTGCCCTATTCACACACGCGCCCAACAGGCCGCTTTACAAAAGACATTCCACCAACACGCCTTAATCGGCCAGGCGCCGAGTTATCCACACCTTCCTCACAACCCATCCCCGATTCAATCCGCTTGCCAGGGACGGGGTTTTCTGGCATTGTAATATAATCGAATCCCGGCCGCGGTGTCAGTGAAGCCGGACCTGCCTGCTGCCGATAGTTGATGGTGGCGGGGTTGTAGTCGTCGCGGTCGGAGGGCCATATGCACACACGACACCATGAAAAACTGACTCGGGAGCTTGCCGAGATGGGCCGGGAAGAACTCACCCGGCACCTGCAACGGCTGCACTGTGAATTCGACCTGGACTTCACAGACGAGTTCCTCGATTCGCTGAGCTTGGAGCGGCTCAGGCATATCGTCCTGGCCGCAATGCTCCACCAGCACAGCCAGAGCGTCCGTCCGGGCAACTGACCAGCGGCCGCCGGCTCATTCGCCGCCGTTGTCCGCGACCGGGGGGGGGGCTTCGCTGCGTTTGCCCACCAGTGCGATACCCAGCTTGTCCGCAAGCGCGACGGTGGCGGGCTTGTCCACTATGAATGTCCTGCCCGCCTCAACGACCAGACAGATGCACTTGGCGTCCTTGAGATTCCGCAGTGTGCCCGGGCCTATCGTGGGCACGTCGAATCGCATATCCTGCTTGCCGCGAGCGACCTTCACCATGGTCCATCCGCCCACGCGGCACAGCCGCCCGGCACGGCGTATCATCGCGTCGGTACCCTCCATCGCCTCCACAGCGATGATATCGCGGTCCTTGATGGCGATTGTCTGGCCGATGTCCAGGTCCGCGCTTCCGCGAGCAATCCGCCAGCCGAACTCCACATCCTCCCACACACCTCCGGGAGGTGGCGTTCGTGTCATCAGACCCTCGTCGGCAAGATGTTCCTTGCAGTACTTCACGCAGGAGACCAGCTCTATGCCCTCGTTCCTCATTTCGTCAGCGATAGCCAGCAGGATCGCGTTGTCCCGCCGGTCCTTGCGGACCTTTCCGTACCACAGGCGAAACGCCCTGAGGTCCGGAATATACCGCAGGATGCGCAGGGGGGAATAGATTTCCCTCTTTTTGACGGCGCCTATCATCACCGCCTCGCGGACGCCGTGGCGGCGGAATATCCTCAGCCAGCGACCGGGACGGACGACGCCCGCCCAATAGAAATCGTCGGCGAGGTCGGCCAGCCGCGGCGAGGCAAGCCCCCGCATGGCCGCCACGATGAGCCGCCGATTCGCCTTGCGAACGCCCTGGGCGACCAGAAACGGCGGCCGCCCTGAACCTGCAATCAGCCCCACCGGCGGAAGCTCCCGCGGCATCACTCGCCCTCCGGGTCGCTCCGGTCGCTCGAGGCGAGCCGGCGTTTAAGCTCGTCCACTTCCTGTTGAAGCGACAGCAGCAGCTTGCGCATCTCCGGCAGTTGGGGCAGCGTCTTCAGCGCCCTGCGGGCCTGGGCCAGCGGCATCGCGGGCGAGCCGGCGAGGTCCTGCCCGCTGTCGATGTCGCGGGAGATTCCGCTCTGGGCGGCCAGTCGCACGCCGTCGCCCAGACGAATATGGTTGGCCACACCCGATTGCCCGGCGAATACGCAGTACTTGCCGGTAACGACCGAGCCGGCCAGCCCCGCCTGGGAGACCAGCAGGCAGTGTTCGCCAAGTTGCGCCGCGTGCCCGATGGCCACCAGGTCGGCCATCTTTGTCCCGGCGCCTATGCGGGTCGGCCCGAGTGTGCCGCGCTCTATCGCGCAGCAGGCGCCCATCTCCACATCGTCGCCTATCTCGACCCAGCCGGCCTGGGGAATCTTCTCGTGTCGGCCCTGGTGCGTGGCATAGCCGAAGCCGTCCTGACCGATGCTGCTGGAGGCACCTATGGCGACCCTGTCGCCGACGATCGTGCCCGGATACAGCGCCGCATTCGGGCCGATGGTGCAGCCGGCGCCGATGCGGCAGTTGGCCCCGATATAGGCGCCCGGATAGACGACCGTGCCGGCCCCTATCCGGCAGCCGGCGCGGATGCTTACGAACGCCCCGACCGCCACATCCTCGGCAAGCTCGGCCGACGGGTCCACATCCGCGCGCGGGTCCACGCCGGCAAAGTCCGGCCCGGCGAACCCATGCAGCGCGACCATCGCCTCGCGGAACGCGAAGTACGGGTCGTCGCAGCGAATAAGTGCCGCCGATTCGGCCACAGGCCCGTCATAGTCGGTCGGCACGATGACCGCCGCGGCGCCCGTCTCGGCCATGTGCCTGCGATACCTGGCGTTGGCCAGGAAGGCGGCCTCATCGCCGCCGGCCAACTCCAGCGACGCCATTCCCCGGACCTTCCGGGAGGCGTCGCCTTCCAGCCGTCCGCCGACGGTATCCGCCAACTCGCCCAGTGTCATCTCCGCCATCTGGAGCAACCTCTTTCGTTAGTGGCCTGGAAAAGGTAGGCCGCGGCGCCGGTGACGTCAAGGGCGGTCAGCGGCGCCAGTAACGATGATAACGAAGTCCACGAAGCCCACAAAAGCGGCCAGCTTGCCTAAGCCGCCGCCGCCAGGCGGGGCAGAGGGCACGTATCCCGTGCTCAAACACGGGGCTTAACCGACCTGCTAAGCTCAGGCAGGGGAAGCTGCAATAAAGCATTTGCGGCCCTGGTGGATTCAGCGAGCTTGGTGATTCATCTGATGCGGCGTGTCAGCCGTTGAGTCGCCCGTCCAGCAGGTGCAGGACGCGGTCGGCCTGAGAGGCCAGGGCGGAGTCGTGCGTGACCATGACGATTGTCTGGCCGGTCTCCTGGTTGAAGCGCCTGAGCAGATCAAGTATCCGCCCGCCGGTCTTGCTGTCGAGGTTGCCGGTCGGCTCGTCGGCGAGCAGCAGCCCCGGAGAGTTGATCATCGCCCTGGCTATCGCCACCCGCTGTCTCTCCCCGCCGGAAAGCTCCTTCGGTCTGTGTTTGAGCCGTTCGCCGAGGCCCAGCCGCTCAAGCAGCTTCGCCGCCTGTGTGCGGCGGTGCCGCCGGCGACCCACCCATCCTACGGCCGAAGAGTCCACCATCGAAGGCAGCAGCGTGTTCTCCATGACGGTCAGCTCGGGCAGAAGGTGGTAGAACTGGAACACGAAGCCGACCTCGCCGCAGCGCATCCGGTTCCGCCGACGATTCGGCAGCTTGCCGATATCCGTGCCGTCCAGAAAGATCCGGCCTTTGTCGGCCTTGTCAACCAGTCCGACGAGGTGCAGCAGCGTGCTCTTGCCGCTGCCGGAGGCCCCGACGATGCAGACGAACTCGCCCTTCTTGACCGAGAAGCTCACCCCGCGCAGTACGTGCAGCGGAACCTTGCCCATGCTGTAGGTCTTGTGCAGGTCGGTCGCGTTTACCGCAAGCTCACTCATACCGCAGGGCCTCCACCGGCTGCATCTTCGCCGCACGAATGGCCGGGATTATGGCTCCCAGCAGCCCCGCCACGATTGCGCCTGCGACGATAATCCCCGCCGCCTGCCAGTCCACCTGGTTGGGAATCCGCTCGAACATGAAGACGTCCCGCTCCCAGACGCGGAAGCCGAACGCATCGTCCACCCAGTCCTGGATGGGGTTGATATGTTTGACGAAGTAATATCCGCCGATGGTGCCGATTATCGAGCCGACAACGCCGACGGCCGCGCCGTAACCCAGGAAGATACCCGCGACACCGCCGTGCGAGGCCCCCAGCGCCTTGAGCAGTCCTATCTCGCGGGTCTTCTGCACCACGATGGAATAGAAAATCACCAGTATCAGGAACACCATCGCGCTGGACATGATGGTGAACATTATCACCGTGAGCGTGCGCTGCTTTTCGATGGGAGCTATAACGTCCCGCTGCCTCTCCCTCCATGTCTGAACCGATACGCCGGGGCCGGTCGCACCTGGATTGCGATGCTCGAAGTCCGCAACGACTCCCCGGACCTTGTCACGGATGCCGCGCAGCTCCCGCTCGTCGGTCAGGCCGGGAGCAACCTTTACGTGTATCGCCGAGCACCGCGACGGCACGGCCACCTCTGTCGGGTCGTCGGCGGAATACTCCGCGGACATGTTGTTCAGCTCCTGCAGCGTCTCGAACGGCGCGTAAACGATATTCTTGTCCACGGACCAGACGTCGGTGGTGACGTCGTCGATAACGGTGAACATCGCTCGGTTGGGCGCTATGTCGGCCATCGCCATACGCCGGCCCAGCGGGGCAAGCACCAGCTCGACCTCGTGGCCGGGCGAGACCATACGCACAGTGCGACCGTCGGGCATGCGGAAGCTCAGCCCGGGTATGCCGAGTCCGAGGATCATGCGGTACTTCGGCGGGTGGATGCTGCGCTGAAGCAGTTCGTCGCGACGCTCGGCAAGCTCGACAATCTCCGGGTCGGTCGAGTCCGACGACGCCTGCTCAAGCTGTTGCTCGATCCGGCGCAGCTCCTCGCTGTATTCCAGTGCCCGCTCCAGCTTGAAGGCCGCGTCGGCCTGGAAGCCCAGCGCCGACCGAAGCCGGCGGACCATGTCGGCATCCTCTGGCGACTCCGGCATCCCGCCGCCGCCCGCCAGGCCGTCGATAATCGCCTGCGTCCTGTCGCTTTCCTTGTTCAGACGGGCCAGGACCTTCTCCACGGACGGATCCCAGGTCGGCTCCTCCACCCCCTGCTGAACGAACAGACCCTCTTCGAAGTCACTTACAACCGCCCGCTCAGCCAGGCGAACGCCGGCCACCTGGACCGTCTGGCGATAGTCGGTTCCGGGAATCCTGATTATCCCGAAGGTGAGTATGAACGGGGTGGCGGCCTCGACTTCCGGGATCTCCTTCAGCTCGGCCGAAAGCTCATCGTA
This sequence comes from Phycisphaerae bacterium, assembly GCA_003551645.1. Classification (GTDB taxonomy): domain Bacteria; phylum Planctomycetota; class Phycisphaerae; order SM23-33; family SM23-33; genus PUND01. The sequence continues at coordinate 38,791 of PUND01000005.1, forward strand.
CATCCCCAGCCCCGACAGCGTGGCCGACTCTATCACGACATCGCCGTGCAGACCCTTGGCGGCGCGCTCTATCTGCTCCAGAAAGCCGTTCATCACACTGACCACCAGCAGGAGCATGAACACGCACACCGCGACGCTGAGCACCGCGAAGTACGCCAGCACCTTGCTACGGAGATATCGGAGGCAGAGAAAAAGCTTATACATTCGTACCCACCAGCAGGTCGTCTCGGTCCCGGCCGCCCCGACCGGGCGCTATTGTGACTCCGGCCGCAGCAGCGGGAAAAGGATCACGTCCCGAATGCTCTTACTGTTCGTAAGCAGCATGATAACCCTATCGATGCCGATTCCCAAACCGCCCGCCGGCGGCATGCCGTGCAACAGGGCATTGAGGAAGTCCTCGTCCATAACCCGCATCGTCTCGCCGTCGGCCTCGCCGCGGAGCTGGCGGCGGAGGTTGGCTTCCTGGACCGCCGGGTCGTTAAGCTCGGTGTAGGCGTTGGCTATCTCCATGCCCGCCATGTAAAGCTCGAACCGCAGGGCGATCCGCTCATCGTCGCCGCGACGCGTCAGCGGGCACAGGTCCGCGGGGTAGTCCAGCACGAACGTCGGCTGGATGAGCTTGTCTTCGACGGTCGCCTCGAATACATCATTTACGACCACGGCGTCGTCCTTGTTCGACTCGTCGATGCCCAGTTCGCGGGCCTTTTCGCGGGCGGCGTCGCCGTCGAACATCGAGACCCCCGCATGCTCGCGGAGCAGCTCGTCGTAGGTCGCACGGGCGAACGGGGCGGAGAAGTCCACCTGCTCGTCGCCGAAGGGCAGCACGGTTCGACCGGACTTGATCACCTTGTACGCTTTGTGGTCTGCATCAAAACCAGCTTGTCCGCCAGGCCACATAAGAATCGCACCAGGCTCACAACCGTGATCATACCAGCTTTGTATTCTGCGTACCAAGCCAGGTGCGGCGATATGGGCGGCGGCAGAGGAGATAAGCTCCTCGGTGATCTCCATCATCACCTCGTAGTCCGCGTACGCCTGGTACAGTTCCAGCATGGTAAACTCGGGGTTGTGCTGCGTCGAAAGCCCCTCGTTGCGGAAGTTACGGTTTATCTCAAAGACCTTTTCCATGCCGCCGACCAGCAGGCGCTTCAGGTACAGTTCCGGGCTGATGCGCAGGTACAGGTCGGCGTCTAGCGTGTTGTGGTGCGTCACGAATGGCCTGGCCGCCGCGCCGCCGTAGATGGGCTGCATCATGGGCGTCTCGACCTCGACGAAGCCCCGGCCGCGGAGCTTGCCTCGGATGTGGTCGATAATCTCGGTCCGCCGGTCGAAGACCTCCCGCGATTCGGGGTTGGTCATTAGGTCCAGGTACCGCCGGCGGTAGCGTGCCTCGACATCCTGAAGACCGTGAAACTTCTCCGGCGGCGGTGTCAGCGACTTGCACAGCAGCGTCAGCCGCTCGGCGAAGACGGTAATCTCACCGGTCCGCGTCCGCTGCAGCGGCCCGGCCGCCGCCACCAGGTCGCCCAGGTCCAGCAGCTTGGCCAGTTGCCACGACCGCTCGTCGAGTGCGTTCTTGCGCAGGCAAATCTGCATCTGCCCGCCCTGGTCGCGGATATGGGCGAAGATGAGCTTGCCCATATCGCGGATGAGCGTCAGCCGCCCGGCCACGTCGGCCGACTGGCCCTCACCGTCGTCGTCGAAACGGCCGAGGACGTCGGCGATCGGCTCGGCCGTGTCGTAGCGCGACCCGTACGGGTCCACGCCCAGCTCACGGACCTTCTGGAGCTTGTTTTTCCTGTCCGCCTGGACCTTTTCCAGCATCTGTCACCTGTAAGCCAAAAAATCGAAACCTTCATGTTCCCCGCGGCCAGTCGGCAAGTCAAGCGATCGAGTGCACAGCGATAGAGGGCGGCTTCTAGGCCGATCTGGATCGTCGGAGATCCCGATAAACTACCTCGTTTACTGAAGCCCGTGTCCAGGCCACTGACCACCGACTACCAGCTACTGCATAAGCCCGTCCAGTCCGCCGGGCAGTTCCATGCCGCCGGTAAGCTCCTGCATCGCCTCGGCAGCGGCGTCGGCGGCCTGTTGCTGCGCGGCCGAAACGGCGGCCATTACAAGTTCCGCAAGCATCTCGGCATCCACGTTCTCGTCGGCCAGCAGCTCCGCCTCGATGCGCAGGTCGGTAAGCTGCATCTTGCCGTTAACGGTGGCGCTGACCGCCCCGCCGCCGGCGCCGGCGGTGTATTCGCTTTCGGCGAGCTTCTGCCGCATCTCCGGCAGCTTGGTCTTCATCTCGCCGGCCATCTTCATCAATCGTCCTATGTCGCCGAACATTTTGGCTCCTATACGTTTACGCAAACCAACCTGTGCCACGGCCGCCGATAGCAACCCGGCCGGGGCGGCCGGCTGTCCACTCGCTATTCCTCTTCCGGCTCATCGGTCTCGGCCGGCGCCGGAGTCGGCTCTTCAATTCGCATGTCGATCAGGTCGCCTCCGAACGCCTCCAGCACCTTCCGCACGTCCGGGTCGCCGTTTATCTGTTTTTTGTCCTCGGTGCTGATCTGCCGCCCGGCGGCCGGGGCCGACTCGCCGGCTGAACCGGTGGAGACATACCGGCAGCGGACGGTCCGGCCGGTAAGCTCACTGAACACCGAATCTATTCTACCGGCCAGCGCGCCCGAGCACTGCACGCGGTGCGGGTCGTCCGATTCATCGAAGCCCAGCGTGATCGAGTCGCCGTTGACGTTGACTACCTTCGCCCGCCGAAGGGCGCCGGCGAGCCGCGTCTGTCCCATCTCGGTCAGCCGTTCGAGCACAACCGCCCAGTTGTCCGACAGCCACTGCCGGTCCCAGCGAAGCTTCGGTTGCTCGGCCGATGTCAGAGCCGGGGTGGAGTGTTGTCTCAGCGGCGGCCTATCGGCCGCGAGGGTGCGGGCTTTTTTTTTTCGGCGGAACCCGCCGAAGCCGACGAACCGGAAAGCTCTTCCAGACGCCGGACGAGACTGTCGGCATCGACAAACTTCTCCGTCTCAGCCAGCCGCACCACTGCCGCCTCCACCAGCGCCCTGGCCACGCTCGAGCCGCGCAGCCGGCGCGAAACGGACTGCGTCACCCCCACCGCCTGCACCAGGGCCGGAACGGTATATCGCTCGGCCAGCGAGGCAAGCTCATCGCGCAGGGCGTCGGGAAGCTCGATAAGCTCGCTGTCGGCGCCGCAGGTGGCCGAGAGCATCATGTTCCGGAAGCAGTCGCACAGAGCCGTCGCCGACGACTCCAGCGTCACACCGTCGGCAAGTATGCCGTCCAGCTCCGTAAGCGCCGCGGCGGTCTGACCCGAGGCAATCGCCCCGACCAGCTTGAGCATCCGCTCATCCGGGGGCGTTCCCAGAAGCGAGACCACTTCGGCGTCGCTGACCGGGCCTTCGGCCGCCGAGAGCAACTGATCCAGCAAGCTCAGCCCGTCGCGCATCGAACCGGATGCCGCCCGGGCCACGCGAAACAGCGCATCGTCGGCGATCTCCACCGATTCGGCCTCGCAGATCGATTTCAGGTGATCGCGTATGAGCGACGTCGGGATATCGCGGAAGTCGAACCGCTGACAACGCGACAGGATTGTCGCCGGCACGCGGTCCGGGTCGGTCGTTGCGAAGATGAACTTCACATGCTCGGGCGGCTCCTCCAGCGTCTTCAGAAGGGCGTTGAAGGCCTCCATGGTGAGCATGTGGACTTCGTCGATATAGTAGATTTTGTACCGCGACCGGGCCGGGCGGTACACTGCGTTGGCCCTAAGCTCGCGTATCTGGTCTATCCCGCGGTTGCTCGCGCCGTCGATCTCCACCACATCCACATCGTCGCCCCGACCGATCGCCTTACATACCTCGCATTCGTTGCAGGGCTTGGGCGTTGGTTCATCGGCGGACAGGCAGTTCAGCGCCTTGGCGAGTATCCGCGCCATCGTGGTCTTGCCGACGCCGCGCGTACCGGTGAAGAGGTAGGCGTGGGCCACGCGTCCGGTCTTGACGGCGTTGACCAGCGTGCGGGCGATCGGCTCCTGGCCGACTACCTCCTCGAAGCCGGTGCTGCGGTATTTGCGGGCAAGTACGAGATAACCAGCCATCGGTGCTCCTGTCTCTAAACCGGCGGGTTCGACGCTTCGTCATTGAACATCAAGCCCGTCGGTGAATCAATCCGCAATTCCGTCCCGGTGGGTGGGACGCTAACAATAGCAGGGATGCACAGGATGCACGGGATGGGGGTTGAGAAAAAACAGCGGCCGGTGCCCCGACTGGCCGAGGTTGCGGGTTTCGAGCTTCGTTCTTCGGGTGTGTTTCGGATTTCGAGTTTCGTGTTTCGGATTTGCCGTAGCGGGCACCTGTGCCGCTGTGCCTGAGAGAAAGCAGGGATGCAGGGGATGCGCGGGATGGGGGTTAAGAAAAGGCAGGGCCCGGTGTCCTGGCGCGTCGTTGTTTCGAGTTTCGTGCTTCGGATTTGTTTCGGATTTCGTGCTTCGTTTTTCGGATTTGTTTCGGATTTGCCGTCTGGGCGCATAAAAAAGCCGTGCGCTTCGCGTCGAGCTCCGGCACCAGGGCCTGTATCACAGGACGGCTCCGGCCAGGTAGCCCTCCGGCACACGCCGGGACACGCTTATGGCTGCTTCCTTCCGGACCTGACCAGGTTCACGGCCCAACGTTGCAGAGGACCCAGCCATCAACGCCGTCTGCGATACGGGTTGTCCTGCCGCCGGGCACCCTCGACGAAGCATTCAGCCCCGCTGTAGCGGTTTGCGGGTCATCCCCGAAGGGAGTCAGGGCACCGCTAGCGCCCCGCCTAGCACGGCAAGTAGTCATCATACGCGACAAACGGTCCGGCAAGCAAGAAGCTGGCCACTGAGACGCCGAGAATGCAGAGGATGGAAACTAATGCCGCCGGGTTCCATGCCTCATTGCGCCGCTGCGCTGAGTTGAATGGCGAAGCCGTAAGCTCGTCCGGCGGACCGTTGCATGTTCCGGTGTGCGGTGCTATGCGGTATAACATGAACGGCCTCCGGCGAGCGGACGCTCGGTGTGCCGAAGGAAGTCAGCAGCGGGAGACAGCAACATGGTTGTGGTGATGAAATCGGGCGCAAGTGACCAGCAGGTACAAGCGGTCATCGACCGCATCAGGGACTGCGGCATGGAGGCGCACGTCAGCAAAGGAACCGAGCGGACCATCATCGGTCTGGTCGGCGACGAGCGCCAGGTGGACTTCGATTCCATAGCGGCCCTGGCAGGCGTCGAGCAGGCCATGCCCATCCTCCGGCCCTATAAGTACGTCAGTCGTAACGTCCATCCCGAGACCGTGACCATCCAGGTCGGCGACGTCAGTGTGGGCAAGGAGCTGGTGTTCATGGCCGGGCCATGCTCGGTCGAGGACGAGGACACCACACTCCGTATCGCCGAGGCGATCCGCAAGGCCGGCGCACAGGTTTTCCGCGGCGGCGCGTACAAGCCGCGCACCTCGCCGTGGTCGTTCCAGGGACTGCGCGAGGAGGGGCTGAGGATACTCTCAAAGGTCCGCGACGAAACCGGCATGCCGATAGTGACCGAGATCATGGACGCGGCCGATATCCAGATCGTCGGCGAACACGCGGACGTGTACCAGGTCGGCATGCGCAATATGCGCAACTACACGCTTCTCAATGAGCTGGGCAACACGAGCAAACCGGTGCTGCTCAAACGCGGCGATTCGGCGACTCTGGAGGAGTGGCTCGCGGCGGCCGACTACATCTTCCGCAACGGCAACCACGGAGTGATCCTCTGCGAACGGGGAATCCGCACGTTCGAGAACTACACGCGTAACACGCTGGACCTAAGCGCCATACCGGCGGCCAGGTCCGAGGCCTGCCTGCCGGTGCTCGCCGACCCCAGCCACGGGACCGGACGGGCCGATCTGGTCGAGCCGATGAGCAAGGCCGCCGTCGCCGCCGGCGCCGACGGGCTTATGCTGGAGGTCCACACCGAGCCGCAGCGCGCCTGGTCCGACGGCCGACAGACCGTCACGCCCGAAGCGCTGAGGAACATCATCGACGCCTGCCGACGGATTCGGGATATCCAGGCGTAACGGCCGGTCCGGAATCGCAACGGCCTCCAGGGCGGCTTCAATTCGCTTGAAGACAGCCCATGCGGAGATAGAATCGCCCCCGTCGCAGGCCCGCGGGCAACGGAGTTCATAAGGCAATGTCGATAAAGCCCATAACACCCGAAGCTTTCGAGCCGTATGGATGGGTCATCGCCCACGACCCGGCCGGCGAGCGGTTCCAGGTCGTCTGCGGCGACCCCGACCCCGACGGCGGCTGGCAGATTGCCGTCAACCGCGAGTCCCGCACGGCCGTGGAGGAGCTTGCACGACACCCCAACACCATGGAGTCCTTCGAGCCGCTGGAAGGGCTAGCGTGTCTTATAGTCGCCCGGCCCGACACGCCGGAGGTACAGGAAGTCTTCCTGCTAGACCGGCCGGTCTGCCTGAAGAAGGGCGTCTGGCATGCGACCGTATGTATCGCGTCGCTGGCGCTGATAAAGATCACCGAGAACGGCCGGGTCGAGTCGGAATTCCACAAGCTGCCGGCGCCGCTGGAGATATTCCCGGCCGCCGGCCTGGAAGGTGACGGCTGATGGCAAGGATCGCTTTCGTTCAGAACAAGCTGGGCAAGACCGACGGCGTATCGCTGGAGGTGGACAAGTGGCGGGCGGTCTGTGAGCGGATGGGCCATGGTGTCCTTTACTGCGCCGGCAACGACGATGTGCCTGGAATCCACACCATACCTGAGCTGTCCCTTTTCCATCCGGCGATCCGGAAGATCCTCGAAAACGGCACCGTCGCCCTGAAGGACTACGACAGCGAGCAACAGCTCGCCGCCGATATCGACAGCCAGGAGCGGGTAATCCGCCGGAAGCTGATGGAGTTCATCGATAAAGAGTCGGTCGATGTGCTCGTGCCGAACAACCTGCTGTCGATCGGCTACAACGTACCGACCGTGCCGGCGTTGGCCAACGTCATCCGCGAGACCGGCCTGCCGACGATAGTCCATTCGCACGACTTCTATTTCGAGGAAAGCGGCGAAACCAACGCCACCTGCCAGACGGTTCTGGACATCTTTGAGCAGTTCGCCCCGCCGCCGTATCCCAACGTCCGGCACGTTGTCATCAACCGGCTGGCCCGGGCGGCACTGGCGGAGCGCAAGGGTATCGAGGCCCGCGTGGTCCCCAACGTATGGGACTTCGGCCAACAGCCGTGGGTGCCCGATGAATACAACGCCGATTTCCGCGAGGCCTTCGGCATAGGCCCCGATGATATTGTCTTCCTCCAGGCCACTCGCGTCCTGGACCGCAAGGCCATCGAGCTGGCAATCGACGTAGTCGGATTCGTCCAGCGGCCGGAGCATATCCAGCGGCTCCGCGACCGGCCGCTCTACGACGGGCGCCGTTTCGGGCCGGACAATCGGATTGTGCTGCTCTGCGCCGGGTACATCGAGCAGTTCGGCATTACCGGCAGCTACGTCGAAAATCTAAAGGCCCGCGCCGCCGAGCGGGGAGTGGACCTTCGCTTCATCGGCGACCGCGTGGGCCACAACCGCGGCCGGGCCGAGGACGGGGCAAAGACATACTCGCTATGGGACAGCTACGTTCACGCGGACTTCGTGACGTATCCGAGTATCTGGGAGGGCTGGGGCAACCAGTTCATCGAGGCGGTCTTCGCGAAACTGCCGGTGGTGATATTCGAATATCCCGTTTATGTCAGCGACCTCAAGCCGGTGGGCTTCGACGTGGTCACGCTGGGCGACGAACTCACCGGGCGGGACGATCGAGGGCTGGTCCGAGTGTCCCAAGAGCGGCTGGACGCCGCGGCTTCGGAGGTGGTGGAGCTTCTGACCGACGCCAAACGCCGCACTGAGGCCACCGAACACAACTTCCGCGTCGGGCGGGAAAACTTCTCATACGAGCAACTGGAGCGGATCGTCCGCGAACTGCTCGAAGACCTCGGCGTGCGGGACTGAACCCGGCCGCGAATCCCGTCCCGACTCGGAACCAGTCCAAACAGAACCGGACCCATTGATGGGTGGCAAAATTGCCTTGATGTCCGGCAGCCAGGCCGCTAAACTGTACCGGAGATAAGGATACGCGCGTCAGATTCCCGGCCTTCAGGATGGGACGACGAACCACAGGGAGCAAATCAGCCATGCGCCGAAAAGCATTCACACTTATCGAACTCCTGGTCGTGATTGCCATCATCGCCCTGCTGATGAGCATTCTGCTGCCGGCCCTCGGCCATGCGAGGGCGTTGGCCCGACGCGCCATCTGCAAGACCAACCTGCGAGTCCTCGGCCAGACGGTGTTCCTCTACGCCTCCGACTTCGACGACCACATGCCGCTGCACGGCTATGGGCCGCGCAACCCCGATAACATCCTGTCCTCGCTGCACGCCGAACAGAAAATATTCTACAACAGCCGGTGGGGATCCGACCCGATCCGCCACCCGGTCAACTTCGGGCTGCTGTTCCACGACAATTACATCCAGGCGCCACGCTTCATGTTCTGCCCGGCCCAGCAGTACGAGCCGTACACCTTCGATTACGAACCCTATCAGGAATACTGGCAGACCAAAGATACCAAGGAAGTCCAGGTATTCTCCTCGTACATATACGACCCAAACCCGGACAAGGAACCCCCGTATACCCAGGACGGCGCCCCGCCGAAGGCGCCGATCGCCGACCGGGTCTGGGCGGAGATGATTCTCGGCATGGACTACCTGGGCAACAGGCGGCAATACTTCGCACACTCGGAATTCGGTCACGGCTGGAACATCGTCAGGGGCGACGGCAGCGTCAGTTGGACCGAAAGCGAGGAAGTTTACGACATGGCCGGTGATTTCGGCGGCCACGGCCACGGAAGGTGGTATGAGGTCCTGCCGGCTCTGGAGATACTGGAGCGGGCGCACTGAGCACCGTCGCGGCCCCGTCCGACGGTTCTTTCGGAGGACATTTGCAGGCCAGCACCCAGGCCGCTGGCCCCCCTGCCACGACCCGCACATCCTCTTTCCCGTAAGCGCGGAGCTAATTTTTGACCTTCGCCGCCGTCCATGACTGCGGACAGGTGGCCCGCCCTTCCGGCCAACTTGCATTGTCACATCATGCTCGCGACGATACCGGCCCCGGAAACCGAGCCAAAGCGAGGAAGCAATGAACGAAACCATGTTTGTCCGCCCGGAACCTGGCGCATCGTTATATCCGCAGCCGCCGGACGACCCGGCGGCCGTTATTGTCAGCCGCCGGCGCTTCGGCGCGGTAGGTGACGGAAAGGCCGACGATGCCCCGGCGATCCAGTCGGCCATCGACGCCCTTCAGCCGGCGATGTCCGGCGACGCCGCTCGGCGAGCGGTTCGCCGCCAGGAGTTGCCCTGCGGCATCGTGCTGCTGCCGGAGGGGACCTATCGGCTGGCAAGCACACTGCGCGTGTGGTGGGGCGTGAGGGTAATCGGTTTTGGACGGAAACGTCCGACCCTTGTACTCGGCCCAAGCACACCCGGCTTCACAGACGGCCAGGTTCGACCCATGCTGCATTTCTGCGGGCCGCGCCCCGCGGTCGGTGAGCCGCCGCCGGACGCCAATAACGCCACTTTCTTCTCCGGGCTGAGCAACGTGAACGTTCGCATCGAGCGCGGTAATCGCTCGGCCGTCGGAATCCGCGGCAACTTCGCCCAGCACTGCTCGATAGAGAACGCAGATTTCCATCTGTCCGACGCGACGGTGGGCATCGCACAGGCGGGCAACGAGATACATAACTGTCGGTTCTTCGGCGGCGAGCACGGGCTGACCACCGGCCGGACATCCGCCGGCTGGCAGTTGCTCGTCAGCGACTGCGCGTTCGAAGGCCAGCGTCAAAGCTGTATCGAGACTCACGAGGCGGGGCTGACGGCCGTGCGGACCATCTTCCGCGATGCGCCTCGCGGCGTGTTGGTCCCCCACCAGGCCGTCGAGAAGCTTTATATCAGAAATTGTCTGTTTGAGCGGCTCTCGGCCGCCGGCGTGGAGATGGACTCATCCGACGATCCGGCCTGCCAGGCCAACGCCGAGAACGTGGTCTGCCTCCGCACGCCGACATTCGCGGACATCCGCGGCCGGGAGTCTCTTGGCGGTGATGCCGACGCATACACGGTCAGCCGTTTCTCGGCCGGTCTGCACGTGACGGCGGGGCTTTCCGAACACCCCCGCGAGTGCGTTGACACTGTCTTTGAGCACCACGCAACTGATGAACCCGCGGCGGCCTGTGGGAACACTATTTCCGACACACAACCGGACATGCCCCCACTGCCGCCGATGGATACATGGGCAAATGTCCGGGACTTCGGCGCCGCCGGCGACGGTGAAGCCGACGACACCGCCGCCATCCGGGAGGCGATTCGTCACCGGGCCGTTTACTTTCCCCAGGGCAGGTATCGCATAACCGATTCGCTAAGCCCCGGTCCGGACACGGCGCTTATCGGCCTGCACCCCGCGACGACGCAGATAGTGCTTTCCGACGGCGAGGCCGGCTTCGGCGACGCCGAGTTGCCGCGAGCCATGCTGGCGACGCCCCCAGGCGGCAGGAACCTCGTTACCGGCCTGGGCACAAACCCTGGGCTGAACCCCGGCGCGACGGCCGTCCTCTGGCAAAGCGGGGACGGTTCGGGCATGGACGACGCCTTCTTCGACTGGGTCCGCGGCCGCTGCCGTCGCAAGGGGCTGGACGCCGGCGTCTCGCTGAGGATCACCGGGGGCGGAACGTTCCGGAATATCTGGTCGGCCAACTACCACGCGCCGTGCGGGCTGTACATCACCGGCGACGGGCCTGGGCGTGTATATCTTATGTCCGTCGAGCACCACCGCGATGTCGAGGTCGTTCTGCGGGATGCATCCGGCTGGCGGTTTTACGCACTGCAGACGGAGGAGAACCTCGGTTCGGAGTCGGCCACGGCCGTCGTGATGGACCGCTGCGGCGATGTGCTTTTCGGCAATCTATTCTGCTATCGCGTGATGGGCCTGCGGCGGCGGCATCCGTGCGCGATGCGCCTCACCGACTGCTCCGACGTGCGCGCCTGCGGGCTGCACGTGTTCAGCTTGGGCAGGTTCCCGTTCGACACATCCGCCTGCGACGGCCGCACCGGCCGGCGACTGCTCCACCGCGAGGCGGCGTGGGTCGAGTTCTGATCCCACTTGCCGGGCAAGGGTTGATGCTCGGAAGGCCCAGCAAGGCATAACGCCCCTGGCCGGCGCGTCGGCCAAGCGCCTGGCGAGTTGTTCCCGGCCCTTGGGCGCCGGTTCACTGGCATCACATCACCGGACACCAGGCGGAAGGCCCTGTCGTGGTGACTGGTGGCCCGGCCAGGGAGGGTGAAGAGCGTGTTGAGCGCGGAAAGCTGAGAACAGGGGACGCCGCGACCATGGTATACCCCACTTGTGATGGATCATCCCTGATGGGATATCCGGGTCTTCCGGGGGAGTCAGTCCCAATCGGCCCGCATCATCGCCGGCTGGGTGCTCAGGCCCGCGACGTGCAGGTGGCTGGTATCGCCCATGCAGAGACATCGAGGCGTGGCGATGCCCTGCTCACGCTCGTCCATCGGCACCACCGTCACGCTGCTGGGGGCCAGCCAGAAGCTCGCCCACATCGTCACCACCGGGACATCCAGCA
>PUND01000079.1 GCA_003551645.1 Phycisphaerae bacterium
CCATCAGCAACGTGGGTTCGGCGGCCATGTACGGCGGACTGTTCGCGGTGCTGGTGCTGCTGGTGTTCCTGCGAAACTTCCGCAGCACGAGCATCATCGCCGCGGCCATCCCGGTCTCGATAATCGCGACGTTCGCCCTGATTTACTTCGGCGGCTTCACGCTCAATCTGATGACACTCGGCGGGCTTGCCCTTGGCGTCGGCATGCTGGTGGACAACGCCATCGTGGTGCTGGAGAACATCACCCGCCTGCGCGACCAGGGTCTGGAGCCGAAGCCGGCCGCCATCGGCGGCGCCGAGGAAGTCACCGGCGCCATAATCGCCAGCACCATGACCACCCTGGCGATCTTCGTTCCGCTGGTGTTCATGCGCGGCATGGCCGGGGAGATGTTCAAGCAACTGGCCTTCGTGGTCAGCTTCGCTCTGCTGTGCTCGCTGGGCGTGGCGATGACACTGATACCGATGCTGAGTTCCAAGTACCTCAAGCCGGTCGATTCGTCAACATGGACTGGCCGGGGCCTCATTCACAAGCTGTTTCGAGCCAGCGAGGCGGCTTTTGACCGGCTGGAAAACAACTACAGGTCGGTGCTGCACTTCGCCCTGGACCACCGGCTGCTGGTGGTGCTCACCGCGGTGGTGATACTTGGCGGGAGCATCGCCATGGTGCCGCTGGTCGGGACCGAGCTTATGCCCCAGGCCGACGAGGGCGAGGTCCGCATGGATGTGGAGATGGAGGTCGGCACGCGGATCGACGTGCTCGACAGGACCATGCAGCAGATAGAGGCCATAGTCAACGACGAGATAGGCGACGATCTCGAAAGCGCCGTCGCGATGGTCGGCGGCGGCATGCGCCGCGTGGCGAGTTCCCACGCCGGAAGCATGCGCATATCGCTGAAACCCCAGAATCAGCGGACGCGGTCCAGCGAAGAGATAGCCGACGCCCTGCGAGACCGCCTCAACCACATACCCGGGGCCACCATCCGCACCAGAGCCGGCCAGGGACTGTTCTTCCTCAGGCGGACGATGGGCGGAACCGAGCGGGTTGAGGTGCAGATCCGCGGATACGACCTGGAAACGGCCGACATGCTCGCCGAGCGGATACGCGCTATCGTCGAGGGAACGGCCGGTGTCACCGACGCCCAGGTCTCGCGCGACGCCGGCTCGCCGGAGCGGATCGTGCGGGTGGACCGCGACAAGGCCGAAGCCATGAACGTGTCGGTGCAGGATGTGGCGGAGATGCTCCAGACCGTCCTGTCGGGAACCCGCGCGGGCAACTTCCGCCAGGGCGGCGACGAATTCCCCATCCGCGTGCAGGTCAGGGAAGCCGAGCGGATGGCGCTGCGGGAACTGCTGGACCTTACCGTAACCAACGCCAACGGCGAACAGGTCGTCCTGCGCAACCTGGTGGATGTCGCCCCCCGTGAAGGCCCCACACAGATAGAACGCCTCGACCAGGAGCGCATAACGTCCGTGCGGGCAAACATCACCGGAAGGGACCTCGGCTCGGTCCTGGCGGACATCCGCGGGGAACTCCGCGACGTTCCAACGCCCCGCGGCTTCAGTGTGGGGTACGGCGGCGATTACGAGGAGCAGCAGGAGACCTTCCGCGAACTGCTGCTCGGGCTGGTCCTGGCGCTGGTGCTGGTCTATATCGTCATGGCGTGTCTGTACGAGAGCTTGCGCGACCCGTTCGTGGTGATGTTCTCGGTGCCGCTGGCGTTTATCGGGGTGGTGCTTATGCTGTTCCTGACCGGCACCACGCTCAACATGCAGTCGTACATAGGCGGCATCATGCTCGGCGGCATCGTCGTCAACAACGCCATCCTGCTGGTGGACTACACCAACCTGCTCCGCAGGCGGGACGGCATGCCGATGAGGCAGGCGATTGAAGAGGCGGGCAGGCGGCGGCTCCGGCCGATCCTGATGACGGCGCTTACCACCGTGTTCGGCCTGACGCCGCTGGCCCTGGGGCTTGGCGAGGGCGGAAAGGCCCAGGCGCCCATGGCAAGGGCGGTCATCGGCGGACTGATCAGCTCCACGCTGATTACGCTGGTGGTCGTGCCGGTGGTGTACTCGCTGTTCGAGCGGAAGCTGCGGCACGCGGCCCCGGAAACCGCCGAAGTCGCCGAAAACAGGGAGAACGCTCTGTGAGACCGATTGATGCGCGAGTGGCCCCGCGGGTGATGCTTGTCGTTGCTTCGCTGATGATTTCGGGCTGCGGACTTTACCAGGACGACTGGCGGCCGTCGCCGGCTCCGCCGCAACTCCGCCCGCCGCTGGATGACGACGAGACGGACCCGGCGGATAAATCCGAAGACCCGCCCGATATCGACCCGGATGAACCGCTCCGGCTCACCGTCGAGCAGGCGGTTCTTACGGCGCTGGAGAACAACCGGGAGCTGCAGGTCGAACGTATGGCCCCGGAGATACGCCGCACGTTCATCGAACAGGAACTCGCCGCCTTCGACCCGGTTCTGTTCGCCGACGTCCATGCCGGCCGGGAAAGAACCGAACCGCTCACCGGCGCCGGAACCAGGCGCACACGCGCCGGGGCCGAGATCGGCCTTTCGCGTGAGCTGCCGACGGGGACCGCCCTCGATGTTGAGGCCTCCACCGACAAGACACGCGGCACCGGTATAGATCAGCGGCACGCCACGCGCGTCGGGCTTACCGTAACCCAGGCGCTGCTGGCCGGCGGCGACGTGGCGGCGAACCTCGCCAATGTCCGCCAGGCCAGAGTGGACCAGGCCCTGTCGGCGTACGAGTTCCGCGGCTTCGCCGAGGGGCTGGTCGCGGAGGTCGAGACCACCTACTGGCAACTGGTGCTGGCTGTTCGGCGGGAGGAGATAGTGGCCGAGTCGCTGCGGCTGGCCGAGCGGCAGTTGGAGGACACGCGCCGCAGGATACGCGTCGGACAGATAGCCGAGACGGAGATTGCCGCCGCCGAGGCCGAGGTCGCACTACGGCGGGAAGCCCTCATCAACGCCCGCAGCCGCATCTCGGAGCTGCGGGTCCGGCTGCTTCGGCTGGTGTATCCTCAGGCGATGCCGTCGCCGCGGCGGAAGGTCATCCCCGAGACCGAGCCCACCGTGCCGCCGATGCCGCTGGAGGACCTGCCAGACCACGTGGAGGTGGCGCTGAAGATGCGCCCGGAGCTTCGGGAGGCGGAACTGTTGATTCAGAAGGGCGAGCTTGAGGTCGTCAAGACGCGCGACGGGCTGCTGCCGCGGATGGATCTGTTCATCAGCATGGGCCGGACCGGCTACGCCGAATCGTTCGGCCGATCCGTGGGCGACATCGCCGACGACGGATACGACGTCTTCGCGGGGATATCGTTTCAACACGCCCCGCACAACCGCGCCCGGCGAGCGCGGCACGACCGGGCCACGCTGACCGTAACCCAGCGGCAAAGGTCGCTGGAAAACCTGCGCGACCTCATCCGCCAGGATGTGGAGCTGGCTCTGATCGAGGTCAGCCGCGCCAGGCAGCAGGTGGACGCCACCGAGGCCACTCGCAAAGCCCAGGAAGAGACGGCTCGCGTGGAGGCGGCCAAGTTCCGCGTCGGACAGTCCACGGCCCTGCTGGTGGCCTCCGCGCAGCGGGACCTGCTGCAGAGCCGCGTCGCCGAGGTCGAGGCGCTGACAAAATATATCAACGCCAGAATCGCGCTGTACCGTGCGGAGGGTTCGCTGCTGGCCCGCCGCGGCCTGGCCGCGGAGCAATAGCGGCCACCTGCTGAAATGCCAAACCCGAAACACACAGCGCGGAAAACCAAACAAGCCCGAAGCACGAATCCTCCAATTACAAACACCCCCGGCCATCCGAGTATCGGCCCCCCGTGCCTCGCGCCCGGCTACGCTGCGTATCTCCCGACACGTGCCTCGGCCGGGCCATCCGCGTCGTGCGTCACCGCAACAATCACGTCGGCAACAAGTTGCCGACCCTACTCACTACCTGCTCAGCGCCAGCCAAGGCCCGCCAATAACGTGGTGATGTACTGGTTCAGCCTGAATTGGGCGCGAGCCCAGTTCGGCTAAGCAACTGATCCGTCCGACCGTCGGACGGTTTTTCGTGTTCCAAGGGTGGATTTTCTGAGGCATAGGGGAGCTTCTCC
>PUND01000114.1 GCA_003551645.1 Phycisphaerae bacterium
CTCCGGCTCCAGGGACCGGTCAAAACCTCATCGTAATCGTCCCTGGAAAACGACTCGCCGAGGTAATCAGACGCCGAACGGAACAATCCTGCGTCGTCGGGCATCTCGTCGATGCCCAGCCCCTTCAGCACCTCGTCTCTGACCTCGTCCGCAAAGAACTCCGGCCCGAACACCCGGACCAGCGGCACGGCCGCGTTGTTTTCCGGCGTGATGCCCTCGCTGTGCTTTTCGTTAAGCCAGGCGACGTAGTTCGGCGTGCCGTCTTCATTGAGCGGTTCGGTTATGAAGGTTGTCTCGCGCCCCAGCGGCAAAACGCCGCGCTCGCGCGTCGGCTCCTGCTCGTCGCCAAGCCCCGTCGCGGCCAGCACCAGCAAAACCGCGAGTCCGGCCGAACCCGTCGCCTTGATCATGATGCTTCCTCCACCTGTATTACCTGGTGGGAGTGTTTATTCTAACCGCGCCGGGCGTCGATTGCAACGCTGTTTCGGGGTCTCTATAATCCCGCCGCGAAGGGAGATGCGATGAACGTACTGGTTACAGGCGCGGCCGGCTACATCGGCGCTCACATACTGCGGGCCTTGCAGGGAGCCGGGCACAGGCCCGTCGGCTACGACAATCTCGTCAAGGGCCATCGCGCGGCCGTGGGCGATGCGGAGCTTATAGAAGCCGACGTCACCGACGCCGAAGCCATGACCGCGGCCCTTGCGGACAACGAAATCGACCTGGTGATCCACCTGGCCGCTTTCGCCGAGGCGGGCGAGTCGTGCCGCCGGCCCGACAAGTACTTCCACAACAACACCGTCGCCGGTCTGACGCTGCTGGATGCGATGCGCGAAGCCGGCGTTGGTAAGCTGGTCTTCTCCTCGACGGCCGCGGTCTATGGCGAGCCGGAGAGCATACCCATCCGCGAGACCGACCGGCTGGCGCCAATCAACCCCTACGGCGCCAGCAAGCTGTGCGTGGAATACATGCTGCAAAGCTACGCGGCCGCGTTCGACATGGGCTTCGTGTCGCTGCGGTACTTCAACGTCGCCGGGGCCGACCCCGCCGGGGATATCGGCGAGGACCACCGCCCCGAGACGCACCTGATACCGCTTCTGCTGCAGGTGGCGCTGGGCAAGCGCGAGCAATTCAGCATCCTCGGCGACGACTACGACACGCCCGACGGGACCTGCATCCGCGATTTTATACACGTCTGCGACCTCGCGGACGCCCACCTGCTGGCCGCCGAGGCAATCGAACCCGGCCGCGCAAAGGCCTACAACCTCGGAAGCGGCGAGGGCTTTTCGGTAAAGCAGGTACTCCAGACCTGCCGGGAGGTGACAGGGGCGGAAATCCCCGCCGATATCGCCGAGCGCCGTCCCGGCGACCCGCCGCGGCTGGTTGCATCCTGTGAAAAGGCCCGCGACGAGCTTGGCTGGCGGCCGAGCTTCCCCGACCTGCGAACCATGGCCGACCACGCCTGGAACTGGCACAGCAAACACCCCGAAGGGTATTAGTGTTTGGGAATTTCGATTGCTGACCCCGCTTCGCCCGCCGCTATGCTAAGCTCCCCGGCCGCCCCAGCAGTGCACTCCGCGGAGCAGGACCGGCGGCCGGCGGAAAGCCGGCGCGGAACGGCGGCGTTTTGCTCTGGTGGCAAATGCCCATTACGATGCGTGATTCGAGCCGGCTAGCATGGTAATATGAGTGGCTCTTGTCGGCCACGCCGGCGAACACCAACATTAGCTGTCCGCCTGAGTCGGCACCGGCTTTTGGCCCATCAGCGCAAGCCAGGGCCAAACACCCGGCACGAGTCAGGATGCCGGCCCTGCCTCCAAGAGCATCGCGGACAGCCCAACAGGAGAAACATGTTTAAGGTTCTGCAAAACGAGGAGCTGGCCCCGGATGTCCATCGGCTGGTGGTCGAAGCCCCGCTGGTGGCGGCGGCACGCGAGCCGGGACAGTTTGTAATCGTCCGCCCCGAGGAAGGCGCCGAGCGGATACCCCTTACCATCGCCCACGCCGAACGTGAGCAGGGCACCATAACGCTCGTCGTCCAGGCGGTCGGGCACACGACTCGACTGATAGCCGAAACGCCCGTCGGCGGCGGCATACTCGACGTGGCAGGCCCGCTCGGAAAGCCCACGGAAATCCGCAACTGGGGCAAGGTGGTCTGCATCGGCGGCGGCGTTGGGACCGCGGTGCTTTACCCCCTGGCCGAGGCGCTGGCCGAGGCGGGCAACCACGTAGTTACCATTATCGGCGGCAGGACGGAAAAACACCTGATTATGCGCGACGAGCTGGCCGCCATCAGCGACGAGCTGCTACTGACCACCGAGGACGGCTCGGCCGGCGCCAGGGGCTTCGTGACCGCCGAGCTTGAGAAGCTGCTTTCCGACCAGACCACCCGACCGGACGCGGTGTACGCCGTCGGGCCTGTGCCGATGATGGCCGCTGTAGCCGACATGACCCGCCCGCACTCACTCAAGACAATCGTAAGCTTGAACCCGATCATGGTTGACGGGACCGGCATGTGCGGCGGCTGCCGCGTGAGCGTCGGCGACGAGGTGAAATTCGCATGTGTTGACGGGCCTGAGTTCAACGCCCACCAGGTGGACTTCAGTGAGCTTTCCACACGCCAGCGGACCTACCAGGAAGAATACTGCCGGCTGGACGAGCAGCTACGCGACAAAGAGAAAGGCAAATGACCGAGAAGCTTTCGCCCAAAGACCGAATGGCCATCGACCGGGTTGAGATGCCCGAGCAGGACCCGCAGGAGCGGGCCGCGAATTTTAGTGAGGTCAACCTGGGCCTGCCCGAATGGGCGGCCATTCAGGAGGCCAAGCGCTGCATCCAGTGCAGGAACCGTCCGTGCGTCGCCGGCTGCCCGGTGGCGGTGCGCATACCGGAAATGCTGGAGGCGGTCGCCGAAGGCGACTTCGCCACCGCCGCGGAGATACTCCGCGCCGACAACGCCCTGCCGGCCACCACCGGACGGGTCTGCCCCCAGGAGGAGCAGTGCGAGGGCGTCTGCATTCGCGGCAACAAGGGCGAGCCGGTGGCTATCGGCTGGATTGAGCGGTTCGTGGCCGACTGGGCCGACGAACACCTCGACCCGGACGAGGCGCCCGCCGAGGAGACCGGCCGCAGCGTCGCCGTCATCGGCTCCGGTCCCGGCGGCCTGACCGCCGCGGGAGAGCTTGCCCGGCTGGGTCACGATGTCACCGTCTTCGAGGCGCTGCACGCGCCGGGCGGCGTGCTGCGTTACGGCATACCGGAGTTCCGGCTGCCCAAGCGTATCGTGGACCGTGAGTTGGAGAACCTCCGCTCGCTGGGCGTGAAGATTCAGTGCAACGTCATCGTCGGCAAGACCATCACCATAAGCCAGGTGATGGAGCAATTCGACGCGTGCTTCATCGCCAACGGCGCCGGGCTGCCGATGTTCCTGAACCTGCCCGGAGAGAACCTCAAGGGCGTTTATTCGGCGAACGAATACCTGACCCGCGTGAACCTGATGCGCGCCTACGAAGATCGTCCCGGCGGCACGCCTGTCGCCCGCGGCGCTACAAGCGTGGTCTTCGGCGGCGGAAACACCGCCATGGACGCCGTGCGGACATCGAAACGGCTCGGCTCACGGCGAGCGGTAATCGCCTACCGTCGCGGACGCGAGGAAATGCCCGCACGCGCCGAGGAGATCAAGCATGCCGAGGAGGAAGGCATCGAGTTCATGTTCCTGGTTTCCCCGCTGGAGTTTCTGGGCGACGCCGACGGCTGGGTCCGCGCGGTGCGGCTGCAGCGGATGAAACTTGGCGAGCCGGACGATTCCGGCCGACGCCGCCCCCAGCCGGTAGCCGGGAGCGAGTTCGAGCTGCCCTGCCAGCTTGCGATACTCGCCGTCGGCACCCAGGCAAACCCCCTGCTGACCGCCACAGTGCCGGAGATGGAGCTTGGCCGCTGGGGCAACATCGTCACCGACGACAACCACATGACCTCGATGCCCGGCGTCTTCGCCGGCGGGGACATCGTCCGCGGCGGAGCGACCGTCATCCTTGCGATGGGCGACGGCAAGGAAGCGGCGCGGAACATCGACGATTACCTTGGGAAATAGCAGGGACGCAGCGTTATTCGCAGAGATGCGCGAGATACAGGGGATGGTTTCCGGTGGCCGGTTACCGGTTCGGGAAGCCGGCGGGTGGAAAACTCGAAATACGAAGCACGAAATACGAAATCCGAATGTCCTAAACGCAGCACACCAATCAGCCCTTTGATAAATACTGGGCAGGCAATTCTTTCTTCCGTGGAGTCAAGGGAACAATCCGCAATCCGAAATTCGCAATCCGCAATCTGTTCATTCCCTGAATCCCTGCTATCGTGCTGTGTCGTTACATCCGCAGGGCGTCGGCAACTTCCTGCGGCGAAGTGACACCGGCACGGAGTTTTTCGACGGCGGCTTGCCCGAGCAATTCTCTTTCGGGCTTGCCCAGTAAGCGTCGGATCGATTCGGCGTCCGCCCTGGACCTCAGGCCAAGCCGCATTGCCTGGGTCTGGTCTCGAATTGCGAACACCGCCGTCCGCCCGGCGTAGCCGGAGCCGTCACACACATCACAGCCGACGGGCGTGTATGCACCAAAGTCCTCCCGCTCCCCCAGGCCGATAGCGGCAAGCTGGTCGTCACCCAAGGTAATCTCTCGCCGGCACTCCGGACATATCGTGCGTACCGCCCGCTGGGTAATGACGCACCGTAACAGGCGCGCCGCCAACCACTCGCCGACGCCCATGGCGACAAGCTCAACAATGGCGGCCGCCGCGTCCGTCGCACGCATGCCGGCCAGGACGGTCGCCCCGTCCTCCGCGGCAGCCAAGGCGGCCGAGGCGACCGGAGGTTCGGTAAGATCTTCGATCAACAGGGTGTCGCAGTCCATCCCGGCCGCGGCTCGGGCCGCCTCGCCAAAGGGCGTGCCGCCGGAGGCCGTCGGCACCTGCAAGACGCCCTCAAGCGGCGTCGCCGGCGGTTTCTCAACGGCGATGACGCTGCGGTTCAGCCGCACCCCCTCCCCCGCCAGTGCTCGCAGCGTGGTCCGCCTGCCGCTGCGAGGCGGCGCTGTTACCAACACCAGACCGCCAGGTGCATCCAGAACTGCTCGCACGCGGGCAAGCTGCTGGGCGTCAAATCCCAGATCCGAAAGGCCGACGGGCGGCGCCGACGGCGATACCTGCAGCAGCAACTTTTCGCCGCGAAGCGTCGGACAGGTTGACAGCCGAACCTCGACGTCGCGACCTTCCACGGTCCTGGCGAAGCTGCCAAGCAGCGGACGGCCTCCGCCGGCCGGCACACCGGCAAGCGCCTTTATGTGTTCTACCACATCGATCCCCCCCTTACCGGCCAGCCGCGGACGGTACCTGTCCCGCTCAACAAGACCGCGGGCGGACCTCATCAGGACCGCGTAACCCTCTCCCGACGGGTCCAGGTGCACGTACTCAGCGCCGTTTGCCAGAGCATCGCGCAACATGACCTCGACCAGCGCATCCGGGGCATCCGGCAGAGCCGGCTGCCGGACGGGTGGCTCGGCCTCCTCCGGGGCCGGCGGCTCTTCCGGCTCCTTCGGCTGTTCCGAGGCCTCCTGTTCCGACGGTTGTTCGGGCGACTCCGGCGGAGCCGGCATCTCCGATACTTCATCATCCTGATTCTCTTCGGCTTCGGTGCCCCATGCCGCGGGTGCCTCGGACTCGGCGGCTAGTTGCTCGGACGGCTCCTGCTCGGCAGGGGCTTCAGCAGCCGCTTCAGCCGCCGGCTCCTCTGCCGTTTCCGGTTCGACCGGTGTTTCCACTGACTCGGTCTCGGCCTCGGGACCGTCCATATACGGCTCCTCCGCCTCAAGCGGGTGATCGGCGGGCGATTGGTTTTCGCCGATTTGCTGGTCTTGCCCGTCGGTGTCGTTGACCGGCAGCGCGGTTGGCCGTCTGTCCTGCCGGTGTCCGGCGTCCGGCTGTTCGGGCTGGTATTCGCCTTCTGGCTCATCGCCGTTGCCTGTGGCGACCTTGGCCATTATCTGCGCCAGATCGATACCCTGATTCTTGAGGAATTCGATGAGCTGCCGCTCGGCGATGCGGACCGGCCCGTCGGACAGGCGTTTGAAGGGCAGCCAGCCCTTATCCATCCATTCAACGACTGTCCCGGGCGTTGTCTGAAGCAATTCCGCGATTTGGTACGTCGTGAAAAGACGTTCGGCCATGACAGACCCTCCTGTCGGCTGATGCTACATTCTGGAACAATACAGGACTATCGTCAAACGCAAACTTTGAGGCACGAGCCAGGAGCTAACGGGCGTCAGTCACGAGTCGCTGGCAACATGCGCCTTTGTTTCAAGTTTCGTGCTTAGGATTTACGGGGATGTCCGAAAATTCTGGTACTTGCCAACACCCACAGCAACCCAGGCGACATGGTATGCCAGACTTCCGGCGGCTTAGGCCTTCGCCTGTTTCCTTTCGGCCCATCGGGCCTGTTTCTGACGCATGTGTGTTGATTTCCCAGCAACTGCAACATGCTCTCGAATGATCGGACACCCTCGGTTACTGGCTGCCGGCTACCGGCCGCCGACTAGGATTTTTCCTTCTTTTCTTCCTGCTGCTTTTCCAGGTCGCCGCCGGCGATTGCGGCGATCTCCTTGAGCCGTTCGCGGATGGGAATGTGCTGGGTGCACTTTTTCTCGCAGGCCCCGCACAATGAGCATGCCAGGGCATCCTCGGGCGACAGCGCCCAGTGATACTTCAGCCGGTCGGTGATGTGCCTTTCCTCCCGGCCCTGGAGGATGCGCATGTTGTAGGCATCCATCATCTTGGGTATCTCAACGCCCAGCGGGCACGGCAGGCAGTACCCGCAGCCGGTGCAAAGCCCTTCGAAGCTGCCGAGTAGTTTTTCGCGTATCCGCTCTACGTGCTCCTGGGGGTACGGCTGGAAGTCCTCGACGGCCTCGACCGCCTCATCCACGTGCTCGGTGGTGGTGCAGCCGACCAGCGCGCAGGTGATATCGGGGTGCGAGACGTTGAAGCGTATCGCCGCGCTTACCACCGAGGGGTCTTCCGGTTCCCGGAGGAAGTCGAAACGCTCGGCGTTCTGCGGGATCATCCCCCCGCCGAGGGGGTTCATCGTCACCACGCCCATGTTCTTCTCGGCCGCGGCCTGTACCGCCACCTCACGGAACGGGAAGTTGATGGCGCAGTAGCCCAGCGTTACGCCCTCGAAAGGTCCTTCATCCAGGACAACCTTCAGCTCGTCGCCGATCAGGTGGCTGGAGACCACCACGTGCTCCACCAGCCCCTCCTCCTTTGCCTTCAGCGCCTCCGCGACCGCCCCGCCGTCCTGGCGCTTCTTCCACTGGTCAAGCGTCACCAGACACCAGATGTGGTGGAAGTGCAGCTTCTCGACGCCCAGCCGCTTCAGCGACTTCTCCAGGTCCTTGCGGAACCCGGCGGCGTCCGAGGCCATCGACTTGCTGGACAGATAGAACGTGCCCGGGGTCATGTGGGCCACGGCCGCCCCGACGATGTCCTCGCTCTTGTCCTTGCAGTAGCCGGGGGCGGTGTCGAAGTAGTTGATTCCGCGCTTGTAGGCGTGCAGCACGACCTCGGCGTTGGCGTCTATATCCTCGGGGTTGTCGAACCGCATCCCGCCGAAACCGACAACCGAAATATCCTTACCTGTGCTTCCGTATGGCTTGGTCCACATGTAGCGATGCTGCTCCTTCCGCGTCTTTGGGCAAAGGCGACGAAACCATCTTAAGCGCCGCGCCGACTCTTGTCCACAGTGGCATCTCCAGTGCTCGCTGTGGCACGGGCTACCAGCCCGTGAAGCCGGATAAACCGGCGGAAGGGGCGACATGGGTATGATGCCCATGCCACTTCACCGCAACACCGCAAATGGCTCCGCCGTGTTTACTCGGCCGGCTGCCGGTCGTCGCTTTCCGGCGGCAACCGGCGCACGCCCGGTGTGCGGACCGGCTCTTCGGGAAGCGGCTCTTCCTGGCGCGGATCGGCGTAGAGGTGGACGTTGTCCCAGAGATACTCGCCCGGCGGCCAGTAGCTGTATATCTGTATCTGGAGGTACTCGACGTCGGCCGGCAGCCCGCCCCGCGGCGGGAAGGGCTTGGCGAAGCGCTTCCACTCACCGTCCGAGGCGCCGCAGTTCAGATACGTCCGGTAGCACTCCACCAGGTAGCGCATCGGGTTGGCCTCGGCGTCGGCGGCGATGATCTTTTCACGGCGCTTTTCGGGCAGTTCGGCGAACTGCCTCGGCGTCAGATCAAGCTCGGCCAGCGAGCTTTCCGGCAGCCCGTCGATGGCGTCGGCGAGCCGGCGGAAGCCCTTGACGAACACCTTCGCCCCGCCGGGGCCTTTGTGGTCGGCGACTATCCAGTATCTTTGGCCCGGCGTCGCCTCGAGAAAGTCGCTGCGGAAGTGCACGCCCTCCAGCCCGGCGACCGATGCGTAGCTTCTGTCGCGGCCGATAGAGGGCGGGTCGTCGGGGTCGGCCCGGCCCATGCGAAGCGCCCGGCGGTATCTCAGCCAAGGCCCGCGCTGAAGGTCCGTGCGGATGCGGAGTATCCGGCTCTGCCTGTCGGGGCATTGCTCGATGAAGGTGCCGACGTTGTCCGGCCGCTCCCAGCCGGCGGTGCCGCTCTCGAAATCGCCGTTGACGTTGATCGGATCGCCGTAGTCTTCCGGCTCCGGCTCATCGCCATATTGCGGCGGGATCCATTCAGGCCGACCGGTAAAATCCTCCACGATATTGCGGACGATGACGGCCCGGGCGCGTTCGGTTTCGTCAACGTAGGCCCGGTCGAAATCCAGCGGCTCCCCGCTCCGCAGGTCAATTCGCCTGGCCTGCACCACAAGCCCGTCGCCTCGCGGCCGGACCGTGCCGTAGAAGACAACGTTCACACCCAGACGTCGCAGCATCAGCCGGAGCACCTCGTCACGGTCGGCATCGGCGCCGGTGGGGACGGACATTCGCTGGGTGGTCAGCCGGTCGATGACGGTGAACTCGTCGTGGCGGCGCAGCCGCAGGCGCAAGCTGTCGGCCAGCCGTTCGCCCCGCTCGCCGCCGGCGAAATCCAGGACCGCGATGTAGGGATTCACCTCCGAGGGACGGGTCTCCGGCTCGTCCGCGGACAAACCCGCCGACACACAAGCCGCCAGAACAGCCAATATGCTTGTCCGGCTCCACATGGCTTCCATTATACGATTTGGACACGCCGGCGACACTCTCGGCGTAGCGGGCCGGCAGGCACACCCTGCTACTCGAACATCACCCGCTTAAGCGCCGCGGCAACCTCGGTAACGCCGGGCCGTTCGCCCCGCAGCGGGACATCGCCGGTGGCCGCTATCACGCAGTCGTCGGCCGCTTCGATATCGTCCCGCCCGCGGCAGGCCCGGACTCGCGAGGGGTCCGGGTCGATGTCGCCCGGCGAGCGGCCGGGGAACAGTTCACACGGGTCGTATCCGCATCGCCCCGCGAAGTCGGGGCGTGCGGCTTCTCGAGGTGGTCGGTCTTCGGCGTCCCACCACGGATACGCCAGCCAAGCGTCAGGCCGGGCCACGGCGATGCGCTCGCCGGCGCGGTCGTGTCCCAGCCCCGGCTCGAACAGCTCATCACGCGGGCGGACCGACTCGACGGCCGGGTCTTCGGCGACCGCCTCGGCGGCGTCAGCCGCAACCGATTCATCTTCGCAGAACAGGTGGGCGACCTGGTGGTCCACCATCGCTATCGCCCTCGAGCGGTCCAGGTCCGGCACCAGCCCGTCGGGCGTATCGACGAACTCCAGCAGCCCGGCGCGTCGCAGCCGCTCGTTCGGCCGACCCACATTGGAGACGGCCAGGTACCCTCCGCCCCCCACCACGACGGTCTCTCCGCCAAGCTCGCCGACACACTCGGCTATGCGCCCCGAAAGGCCGAGCACACCGGCGACCGCCTCGGCCGCCCGCGACGAGTCCGGCCCGTGGCGGATCATCTCGAACTGCGCGCCGGGCAGGTGAACCCACATCAAGTCCGGCTTCCGGTCCCTCAGCAACTCACACGCGGCCGAGGCAATCCACTCGCCTGCGCGCCAGTCGGCCGCCGGGCCTCGAATACCGCGGGCCTCGGCGCGACCCAGCTTTTCGCTGAGCGACCGGCCGACGCTGACCGGCTGTGATACGACATGCCCGCAGGAGGCGCCGTAACTGCTGACTCCGACCACCACGTCCGCCCCGCCGGCAAGAGGATGGTAACAGAACAGCATCGCCACCGTCGGACGTGCCGGCAGGTGCCGGCTGTGCCAGAAGCGTTTCTTGTTCAGCAGCGTGTTTGAGCGATCATCCAGCCCCAGCCGCCTGCTCTGGCGACGGAACAGGCCGCCGCCGATTATGCCGTGTACGCCGGGACCGACGCCTGTGGTCATGCTCGCCTGGACCGTCGGCGGCACGGATGGAAAGACCGTCCGCAGCGGCTTAGGCCCGAACGTCAGAGAGCTTAGCCACCCATCGCCGGAGGCCGACAGCGAACGCAAGCTCAGACCCGCGACATCAATGACACATACTCGTTTCATGGCAGACCGCCCGGCAGTTGCATTACGTGGACTCGCCGGAACATAATGTAACCCTAAGGCGTTCGGTTCGCGATGGCAAACATCCGCGCGGCGACAGACCGGTGAGCTTCCCGGCCGAACACCGAGACACTGATCTCAAGGGCTGTTCGCGGAACGGCGTGTCCATGAATGGGCGTGAGGGATCAGTGGACGCGAGCTTCCGCGTTTGAGCCATCACAGCAGGACCGGCAGGGAGAGCCAGATGCACAGGACAGCCAGGACAGTTTTGCCGGTGATAGCGGGGCTTTTGCTGGCCTGGCTTTGCCCGCTGGCCGCCGAACCACCCGCCGCCGCTGAGACGACAGAGACCGACGACACGCCGCCGGCGACAAACCTGGACTACTGGCTCCGGCAGGCAGAGCCGGCCGACGACACCGACAAGGGGATCACCAGAGGCGCCAGGCCCTTCGGCGCCGGGACCGGGCCTGCCAGGGAAGACGCCGTGCCGGGGGCCGTGCAGCTTACCGACGGGCGCATCCTGGCCGGCTGGCTCTATACCACCCGCGAACAGCCCTGGGAGGTCTTCGACGCACGGACCGAGCGGTGGCGGCGGGTGCCGCTGGCGGCGATTCTGAGTGTAAGCGCGGAGGTCGTCAGAGAGGATATGGAGCTTGAGTGGCGATGGAAGGACATGGGGGTCCCCGAGCGCGTCTATACCGGTAGGATGTACCCTACGCGGCGGCTCATGTGGCGGTTCCGGCTTGCCGACGGCTCGACACTGACCGGTGCGGTGAAGGGCCGGCCGCTGTGGATACTGATGCCCGGCGGCGGGCGACAGGGTCCGTTCGTTCTGCATGAGAGGATGCGGGGCGAGCCGGGCCAGGGGCTGGACGACCTGGTGCATATCCGCCGGGCGGTCGTCTCGCGACGCGTTCTGGAGCTGCTGGAGGACCAGGACGGCGCAAACCGAGACGGGGAGGAATCACCTTAGATCAGGCGGGATAAGTCCCACCGCGGGGTACGACAGGGGTAATGGCCGCAAGGCCGTAGCGGACGGGGGCGGAAGACCCGACTTGGCCCGGAGAAGATATCAGCGGAAGGTCTAAACTTGACTCAGGGGGTCGTCGAATAGTAGGTCGGGTCTTGACAAGCCCGACCCGCGGCCGAAAGATGTGCCGCCTTTTGCCTGCCGCGGTGTAGGGCGGAGGAGCCGCATGGCGAAGTCGCAAGCCAAAAAGAAGAAGGCCTCCCGGAAGCGTTCCGGCGCCGGGCGAGGTACGTCCGGGCCGACGAACGGCCGGTCGCTGGTGGTGGTGGAGTCCCCGGCAAAGGCCAGGACCATCAACCGCTACCTGGGCGACGACTACCTGGTGAAGGCCTCGATGGGTCACGTCCGCGACCTGCCCAAGAAGGACATGGGCGTGGATGTCGAGCACGACTTCCGCCCCACCTACGAACCGCTGCACGGCCGAAAGAAGGTCCTCACAGAGCTTCGCAAGACCGCCGCCAAGGCGCCGGCCGTGTATCTGGCGACAGACCTGGACCGCGAGGGCGAGGCGATCGCCTGGCATCTGAAAGAAGCGCTGGGGCTTGAGGACGACCGGGCCAGGCGGGTCATTTTCAACCAGATTACCGCCGACGCCATACGCAAGGCGTTCGAGCATCCATCCGACGTTGACATGAACAAGGTCAACGCCCAGCAGGCCAGGCGCATCCTCGACCGGATAGTGGGTTACATGATCTCGCCGCTTCTCTGGCGGAAGGTGGCGCCGGGGCTTTCGGCCGGGCGGGTGCAGTCGGTGGCGGTCCGGCTGATAGTCGAGCGGGAGCGGGAGATAGAGGCCTTCCAGCCGGAGGAATACTGGCGGATAACGTCGGTGTTCACGCCCCGGCCGGCAGAGGCCGGCGAGCTGGGCCGGGCGTGGCGAGAGCTGCTCGCGCGGCGCGACGAGGACGGCAAGGGGCCGACCCAGGCGGAGCGGCAGGAGTTTCTGGCCGACAGGTGCGCATTCGAGGCCGAGCTTATCCGCCTGGAAGGCGAGCGGTTCAAGGCCGGAGACCGCGACGATGCGCTGGCGGTGGCCGAGTCGCTGGGCATGGCGGTCGAGAAGATCGACCAGACCGAGGACGAGAACGCCAAGCCGCCTGCCAACCGGCTTGTTACCGTCCACGGGCGCGTCGGAGAGGACGCCCCGGAATACACCATCCGGAACGTCAAGCAGCGGGACAGCCGCAGCCGCGCGCCGGCGCCGTTTACCACCGCGTCGATGCAGCAGACGGCGTCGGTTCGGATGCGTTTCGCGGCTTCACGCACCATGCGAATAGCCCAGCAGCTCTATGAGGGCGTCGAGGTCGCCGGCGAAGGCAGCGTCGGTCTGATAACCTACATGCGGACCGACAGCACCAACCTCGCTGACGAGGCGGTCTCCGCGGCCAGGTCGTACATCTCCGAGCAGTTCGGCGATGCGTACGTTCCCGACAAGCCAAACCGTTTCAGCTCCGCCGCCCGCGCACAGCAGGCGCACGAGGCCATCCGCCCCACCGACGTCCGCCGCACGCCGCAACAGCTCCGCGACGGGCTGGACCGCGACCAGTACCGGCTCTACGAGCTTATATGGAACCGCTTCGTCGCCTGCCAGATGGCCCCGGCGGTGTGGAAGGTCACCGAGGCCGAGATTGTCGCCCGCGCCCGCGGGCCGCGCGAGGGCGAGGCGGTGTTCAAGGCGATGGGCCGCCGCCTGGCGTTCGACGGGTACATGAAGGTTGCCGGCATGCCCAAAAGCGGCGAGCAGATTCTGCCGGAGCTTACCGAAGGCGCTGGGGTGGCGCCGGCGGCCATCGAGCCGAGCCAGCACTTTACCCAGCCGCCGCCGCGATATACCGAGGCGTCGCTGGTGAAGGCCCTGGAGGCCGAGGGTATAGGCCGGCCCAGCACATACGCCCAGATTATCCAGACCATCGAGGACCGCGACTACGTCCGCAGGGAGGGTCGCAGCTTCCGGCCGACCGACCTTGGAACGGTCGTTACAGACAAGCTTATCAAGCACTTTCCGAAGATATTCGACGTTCGCTTCACCGCGCACATGGAGGATGAGCTGGACCGCGTTGAGGAGGCCGAGCTGGACTGGGTGGCCGTGCTGCGGGAGTTCTACGAGCCGTTCAGCAAGAACCTCGAATCCGCCACCGAGAACATGGTCCACGCCAAGGCCGAGCAGGAGCCGAGCGAATACACCTGCGAGAACTGCGGCAAACCGATGGTGTATCGTTTCAGCAAGAACGGCAAGTATCTCGCCTGTACCGGCTACCCCGAATGCAAGACCACCCACCCGATCGATGACAAGGGCCGGAAGATCGAGCGCAAGGACGTGGATGTGCCCTGCCCCGACTGCGGCAAAAGCCCTATGGTGCTCCGGCGGAGCCGGTACGGGCCTTTCCTGGGATGCGGCGACTACCCCGAATGCAAGGGCACCATGCCGGCGACCGAGGACGGCCGGCCGGTCAAGACCGTCAAGCCGGAGGAAATAAAGCAGACCTGCGACGAATGCGGCGCGCCGATGGAGGTGAAGTTCAAGGGGCGGCGGTCGTTCCTGGGCTGCTCGCGGTATCCGGAGTGCAAGAATACCTCGAAGCTTCCCGAGGGCGTCCGTGTCGAGCCGCCGCCGAAGCCCAAGCCCAAAGAAGCCGGCGTCAACTGCCCCAAGTGTGGCAAGCCCATGGTCATCCGCACCGGCAAGCGCGGTGAGTTCCTGGCGTGCTCGGGTTTCCCCAAGTGCCGCAACGCGATGGACGTGGATAAGCTCGACGATTTGAAGCGCCAGCAGAGCCAGGGGCAACAGGCCGGCGACGATAAGGCCTCCGAGCCGGCCGCTAAGAAGTCCTCAAAGAAGTCAAAAAAGTCGAAGAAGAAGTCGAAGAAGAAATCCAAGAAGAAGCGGTCGTCGAAGAAATCGAGTTGAGCCGACGCGGCTATCTCCGCCATCTTACCGCCGGGGGCAACCGTCCGCCACACCGACGGGTCGCCTGCCTGCAAAAACGCGGCGGCCGGATATCGACCGCCGCGCAAAACTCGAGACTCGACACTCGCGATTCTTACACCCAATCGACCTTCAGCAGGTGGACCGAGCAGGAGATACACGGGTCGTAAGCCCGTACGAGCATCTCCAGGTCGTGCTCGATCTGGTCCTGCGAGCGGTCCTCGATGACCTCCGGGACGTATTTCTGCATGTCCCGGTCGATGTTTCCGAGGTTCATGCCGGTGGGGATGATGCAGTTGGCCTCTGTGCAGACGCCGTTTTCGTCGTAGGTGTAGTCGTGTATCAGCAGCCCGCGCGGCGCCTCGGTGGCGCCGACACCCCGCCCGGCCTTTGGCACCACGTTCGGCGCGAGCTTTTCCTCGGTCAGGTCGGCAGCGATAAGCTCATCCAGGCAGTTGACCGCCTCCTGGTACGCGTGGGCGGCCTCAACCACCTGCGCGACGTTGTTCAGGTACGGGTTGTGGCAAGGCGCCTCCAGCCCCAGCGCCTTGGCCGCGGCGACGCCGAACTCGTTGAGCTGGGCGCTGTTGTTGTTGAACCGCGAAAGCGCCCCGACCGCGAACGACTCCTCCACGTTGTAAACGTGCTTGCTGGTGGAGTGCTCGACGCACTTTTCCTTGATAAACTCCAGGTAGTCGCGGTGGTCTATCTGTCCGGCCTTCGAGCTTTTCAGCTCACCGTTGTAGATGGCATACTCATCGTCGCGGACCAGGGAGATGTCCTCGCGCTCTCGCTCGAACGACGGGAACTTATCCAGCACGCCGGAGATGGTCTCGACCGTGGCCTCGATGTCGGCGCGGGCGTCGGCGTACAACTGCTTCAGTTCCACAAGGCCCTTCTTTGGCGGGACATAGGTGAACCCGCCAGGGACCAGCGAGATCGGGTGCACGTGCCGGCCGCAGAGTACCGCGCAGGTGTAGTTGGCGAGCTTCTTGAGCTTCAGCGCCCGCTTGACCACCTCCGGGTGCGACGACGCCAGCGGGATCACGCTCGGTGCGCCGAAGGCGTCCGGCGCGGCCAGGAAATACACGTGCAGCACGTGGCTCTGGAGCACCTCGGCGTACATCAGCAGCTTGCGCAGCGTCAGCGACTCCGGCGAAAGCTCCAGGCCGAAGGCCTCGTCGGTGGCCAGAATGCTCGCCGTCGTATGAGCGACCGAGCAGATGCCGCATATCCGGCAGGTCAGCAGC
This sequence comes from Phycisphaerae bacterium, assembly GCA_003551645.1. Taxonomy (GTDB): domain Bacteria; phylum Planctomycetota; class Phycisphaerae; order SM23-33; family SM23-33; genus PUND01. Next base: position 15,769 of record PUND01000114.1, read on the forward strand.
GACGTGTCCCGCCAGCGCAGGCCCTCGATCATGCTCTCGAAGACCCGCGGGGTCTCGACGATCTCCAGAACGCACTTCTCGACCTTCCCATCGGAGGCCCGCACGACGATGTTGCCGTGTCCTTCCACGCGGGTGAGGTGATGAACATTGATATCCAGTGACTTCGCCATCGATTATCTCCCGTAGTCGGAGCTACTGCTTCTCCACTCGCGCCTCTGTGGGCGGCTGCGAAACGTCGTAGACGCCGTTGAACAGTCGGAACTCGGTCAGCACGTCGTCTATCGTCAGGCCGAACTCCTCGAGCACGTCGAAGGCGGCCTGGTTGTTCGGGTCGCTTATCAGCCCGCGGCAGGCGTAGCACCGCCCGCCGTAGCTGGGGCACCAGGCGTCGCAGCCGGCGCGGGCCAGCGGACCCATGCAATACTGGCTCTTGTGGTACAGGCACTCGTTCTCGCGGAGCTTGCACTCCACGCAGACCGGGTGGTCCGGTATCCGCGGCGTGCGACCGGCGAGCAAGCTGGTTACGACCTCCAGGAACTCCTGCCGCGGAATCGGGCAGCCGTGGACCTTGTAGTCCACCTTGATCGCCGCCTCAACCGGAAGCGCCTGGGAAGTCTCGTACCAGTCGGCGCTGTCGCCATATACGGTCTTCATCGACTTTTCGAGGCCGCGGAAGTTCTTGAGCACGTTCAGCCCGCCCGTGCAGGCGCACGCGCCGAGAGCGACCACGATTCCGGCCTTGGAGCGTATGGTCTCCAGACGCTTGCGGTCGGATTCGCGAGTGAAGGCGCCCTCGATAAAGGCCACGTCGTAGCTGTCCGCCTTGTCGTCGATCGCCTCGCGGAACTCGACGATGTCCACCGCGCCGAGGATGTCCAGCAGCTCGTCCTCGCAGTTGAGAACCTGTAGCTGGCAGCCCTCGCAACTGGTGAAATCGTGAAACGATATAGTCGGTTTGCTCTCTGCCATCGGCTGTCACTCCTCGCGGCCGCAACGGCCGCGCTTCTGTTCCAAAGCAAATCCAAGCGGCGCCCCTAGATGCCCTCCCGAAGGCGCATCACCTCGGCGTAGCTGAATATTGGCCCGTCCTGGCAGACGTACACGTTGCGTATCTGACAGTGTCCGCACTTGCCCAGACCGCACTTCATCCGCCGCTCCAGCGAGCAGTAGATGTTGTTCTTGCGAAGGCCCATCGCCAGGGCCTCCAGGACGGTGAACTTGAACATAACAGGCGGACCGATGATGAACGCGGCCGTGTTGGCCGCGTCCGGGCGGTCTATCTTCCTGAAAAGCGTGGTTATGACGCCGGTGTTGCCGGTCCAGTCATCGTCGCCTCGGTCCACGGTAACCAGGAACTCGCAGTCGTCCCTGTCCCGCCAGGCATCCAGATCGTATGCGTAGAGCAGGTCCTTCGGCGTGCGGGATCCGTAGAGTATGGTCACCCGGCCGAACTTCTCGCGGTTCTCCAGCGCCGTGAGGATGAAGCTCCTGCACGGAGCCAGGCCCAGTCCGCCGGCGACGAACAGCAGGTCCATGCCTTCCATGGCGTCCATGTCCAGCCCGTTGCCCATAGGTCCGCGCAGCCCCACGGTGTCGCCGACGTTAAGCTCGTGCAGCGCGTTGGTCACGTCGCCCGCCGAGCGGATGCACATCTCCAGGTCGTCGCGCTTACCGCCGGAAGAGCATATCGAAATCGGCGCCTCGCCGATGCCGAATACGCTGACCTCCATGAACTGTCCGGGCAGATACTCGATGCCCTGCCCATCCTCGAACTCGAAGCGGAAATACTTCTCCTGCTCGGTGAAATCCTTTGCCTCGACGATCTTCGCCGCCCTCGGAAGGTAAGGCGAAACCGCTTCCGCCGGCTGTTGCGTTGCCTGACTCATTGTGACTCCTCCCGGGCGGCCGCGATTTCCATCGCCGAAACCGCCGCCTCGTCGGCTATCTGTTGGTATGCCTCCAGGATCGATATATCGGCCACGCAGTGCACGCTGCATCGCCCGCATCCGACACAGCCGGGCTTGCCGGTCTGCTCGTATATGAACTTGCCCTTACGGAACATCCTGTGCCTCAGCCGGCTGGAGCGATGCTCGCGGAAGTTCTCCCCGCCGGCGACCTCGGCGAACGTGTGAAGCTGGCAGGAGTCCCACTGCCTGCGGCGCACGCCGCTGGCGGCGTCCAGATTCAGCTTGTCCTGAACGTCGAAGCAGTAGCACGTCGGGCAGACGTTGGTGCACGTTCCGCAACTGAAGCATCGCCGGGCGACGGCGTCCCACAGCAGCGAATCGTAGCTCTCGGACATCAGTTCCGGCAGGTAGCGCGTGTCGTAAGGCAGTCGCTTGGGCAGGTTGGAGGCCTTTTCGTTGTCGAAGGCCTGTTTGGCCTTGTGGTCGTCGCCGGCGGCCTGGGTGAACATGCCCGCGGCCTGGTGCAGCTTGGAGCCGGCGTCGCTGCCTACCTCGACGTAGTACCTGTCTCCGAGGTCAGTCATGAACAGATCCCAGCCGCCTTCGGGCGGCTCGGTGGTGCGCATGTCGGCCATGAACTGCTCGTCGTTGACATAGCCGCGGATGTTAATGCCGATAAGCAGCGTGGCGTCTCGCTTGGTGGCGTAATAGGGGTCCGCCGGCTCGGCGCGCATGGCCGCGTCGGTGGTGGCTATGGCGTGCAGGTCGTAGGGATGGGCGCCGAGAATCACGGTCGGCTCGGCCTGTATCGGCGCCTCCCCGGTGGCCGGGTCGCGCCCGCCGAAGCGAAGAAGCTCCTCGTACATCGGGTGAAGGAACTTCTTCGGCGGCAGGATGGTGATGTCGTAATCCATCCTTATTCGCCCGACATCCTCGGGCGTCTCGATAAACTCGAAGGCGAACTGGTGACCTTTGGCCACCGGCGCCGCCAGCCGATACTCGCCCATCAGGAATCGGGCGAAGTCGGCCAGTTTGTCCTTGGGCAGGATCTGTGGCAGCATCTGCACGTCCTTTCTATCACGGCTTGGACCGATACGACTTATTCCAGAATCTCGGCGACCTTCGCCTTGAGCGTCTCGCCGTCCAGCGGCTTGCGAAGGAACGCTTGGACCGGCAGGTAGTCGCCGGCCTTGTCCGGCTCCAGCACCTCTCCTGTCTTTTCCTCGATGCAGGTCAGGATGATGATGGGGATGTCCTTAAGTTCCGGGTCTTCCCGCACGTTGTAGGCCATGTGGAAGCCCTCGGTCTCGGTCTCCATCATCACATCCAGCAGAATCAAATCCGCCTTGTTCCGGCGCAGCTTCTCCATGCCCTCGGCGGCGCTTCCGGCGGTCTCGACCTCATAACCGGCGCCGCGGAGTATAATCTGCGTGGCCTCCCGGATGTCCGGGTCATCATCCACTATCAAAATGCGTTTCGCCATATCCGGCTCCTAAGTGAAAGTTACTTTCCCAGCGGCGCGTGGCCTGATGCGACACATAGTCACAGGTAATGGGCCAGCGAGCAAGTCGGCTCTACTGCCCTTCTTTTAAGCTCCGCGTCCATGTGTGGCACTTTTTTGTTGTCTGCGCCGGCGTCGGTCGCGCCATCGGCAAAGAACCGCCAGCTTCCTGCCGCATCCTCAGCAGATTCTCGGCAGTTGCTCTCCATACGGCTTCTGAATCACACGCCGCCCGCCGACGCGTGTAATCATCTCCACCAGTCCGCCGGCGGCTCCGACGGTGCCGATAACCGCCGCGCGGGCGGATATTTCGTGCCCGGCGAGCATCTCGCGGGCCTGCTCCGCGGCATCCTCGGCCACCACGGCCACCAGCTTGCCCTCGTTGGCGGCCGAGAGCAAATCCAGTCCGAGCATTTCCGCGGCGGCTTCGGCCGCCCGGTTGACCGGAATCGCGGATTCGTCAATCTCCACGTCCCGTCCGGTCGCCTCGGCTATCTCGGTCAGCGTCGCGGCCAGCCCGCCGCGCGTCGGGTCGCGCATGAACCGCACCCGCTCACCCAGCCGCTCCACAAGCTCCAGCGCCGGCCGGTGTATCGAGCAACAGTCACTGACGACCTCCGACGAAAAGCTCAGCCGCTCCCGCCGGCTCATCACGGCAATCGCATGCTCGCCCGGCGGCCCGGAAAGCAACACCCTGTCGCCGGCGCGGATCCGCTCGAATCCCAGCCGAGCGCCCGGCAGGATCTCGCCTATCCCGGCAGTGTTGATAATCATCCCGTCACAGGCGTCTCGCTCGACCACCTTGGTGTCGCCGGTAACAATAGTCACGCCGGCGTCTCTCGCTTCGGCGGCCGCCGAGGCCAGCACCCTCCGCAGAAGGTCTATCTCAAGCCCCTCCCGCAGCACCAGGGCCAAGCTCAAATACCGCGGCGTCGCACCACAGACCGCCAGGTCGTTCACCGTGCCGCAGACTGCCAGCTTGCCGATGTCCCCGCCGGGAAACTCAAGCGGGCGGATAACAAACGTATCGGTTGTAAAAGCGGCTTTCCCGGCCGTCTCAAATACGGCCGCATCCGTCAGCTTATCCGGCTGCTGCCCGCCGACAGCCGGCAGTATGACCTCATCCAGCAACTCCGAGGTCAGTTGACCGCCGCCGCCGTGGGCTAGCTCTATGTAACCGCCGCGCATCATCGTTCCGTAGCCGCGGCCGGCGCCTCGTACTTGTATGCCGCCGCGCAGGCGCCTTCCGAGGATACCATGCACGGTCCGACCGGCTCGCGAGGCGTGCATTGCGTGCCGAACAGCCCACAGTCCCGCGGCCGGCAACGGCCGCATATAACATCGCCGCAGCGGCAGCCGGGCAACTCATAGCTCTCGGACTCCGGAAGATCGAGCTGCCTCGCCGCATCAAACCTCGCATACTCGTCGCGAAGCTCCAAGCCGCTGTCGGGTATCTTGCCCAGCGCCCGCCAGACGGCCGGGTCCGCGACAAAGACCTCATCCAGAAGCTCCATCGCCCGCCGGTTGCCTTCCCGCGTAACCGCCGGGTAAACAGAACACGCGGCCGACTCGCCCGCTTCAAGCTGGCGGAGAATCTCGGCGATGCCCGAAAGTATCTGCGCCGGGTCGAAGCCGGCAACCACGCACGGCGCGGAAAACTCCTTAACAAGCGACTCGTACGCGCCCCAGCCGAGTATCACGCTCACGTGCCCCGGGCACAGGAACCCGTCGATACGTATATCCGGGCTGCTCAAAAGCGCCCTCATCGCCGGGACAATCAGCTTGTGAGCCGTAAACACCGAGAAGTTCCGCACGTCCTCTTCTGAAGCTCGCTTCACGGCAAGGGCCGTGCCCGGGGCGGTGGTCTCGAACCCGACGCCCAAGAACACCACACGGCTGTCCGGATTGTCCCGGGCGAGTTCCACGGCCTGGTCGGCCGAGTACACCACCTCCACCTCGCCTCCGGCGGCACGGGCATCCGCGAGCGAGCCGGAGCGGCCCGGGACACGCACCATATCGCCGTAGGTCGCGACGATAACGCCCGGTCTCTTCGCAAGCGCCACGGCCGAGTCTATGTACGACTGGTCCGTAACGCAGACCGGACATCCCGGCCCGCTTATCAGGCGCAGCGGCTCCGGAAGCAGAGAACGCAGACCGTTGCGGGCGACGGACATCGTGTGCGTTCCGCAGACCTCCATGATTCGGACCGGTTGCGTATCGTCGAGGCGGGCGACGGTATCGTGAATTTTTTCACAAAGCTCGGCAACGGCTTTGACCATCCGAATCCTCTACAACCTGGGGCATGGTCCACGGAAAGCCCCGACCCTCGGCCGGGGTACACATGTCGCGGCGGATAAGCCGCGAAGCGCGGCAAACCATTCTATGAGACCGCGCGGTGGTTTTGCAGTATCTTTTGCCCTCTTTCAAAAGGTTTTCGCCCACATCACCACCTGGCGGCGTCCATCATCTCATCGACTGTCGTAACCGCCGCGGCGCAGGCCTCATCGGCGGCGCCGTAGTAGATCGTCATCCCGCCGTCGTCGTCCACGATAAGACCGTTGCAGAAGACCACGTTGTGCAGCACTCCGCTCAACTCGTAGTCCGCCTCGGCCCGCAGCACCGGCTCGGAGCCGACCGACAGCACGCGCTCCGGATGCTCAAGGTCGCTCAGCATCGCCACCAGGGAGTATCCGCCGAAATCATCCGCGCCGTGGATTATCTCCAGCCAGCCGGCGTCGGTGCGTATCGGCGGGGCGCCGGCGCCGACACGCTGGGCGCTCCACGTATGCGGCGTCGGAGCGAGCGTCTGCTCGTGCCGGCCCCACGAGAGCATATCCGGCGAATACGCCGTCCAGATGCACGCGTCGTTGAACTCGCTCATATAAGGCCGGTGGCGGCAGACGTACATGCCGCGGACCTTCTCCGGGAAGATGCAGACATCCTTCTGATACGGCGGGAAGATGATGCCGTGCCTGGTGAAAGTCTGAAAGTCCTCCGTGGACGCCAGCGCCACTGTAACGCCCCTTTCGGACACGGCTGTGTAGGCGATCCAGTATTTGCCGTCGATGTGCGTAATGCGGGCATCCTCGCAGCCGTAGGCCTCGTAAGGGGTCGAGGGAAAGATCGCCGGCTCCGGATCGAAAGTGAAGTTCACGCCGTCCTTGCTCCGCGCGATCCGCAGGTGCGACATGCTGGTCAGCAGCACCTGTCCCTTGTAGAAGAACTTCCGCGGGTCGGTGGTATCCAGCTCCGGCGCATCCCGCGGGATATGGTCCACGCGGAGGTCTTCGTTTACCGGGTCATAGAGCAGGCACGCCAGGTTGGTTTCGCTCGCCGGCGCCCGCTCGCCGACGCGGACCAGCAGCAGTATCTCGTCACCGAAGCGCACGGCCGCGGGGTTCAGTGTACACATCACCTCCAGACCCGGCCGCGTCGGCCGGACGTCTTCGGGCGTCAGGATCGGATTCTGCTCGAAACGTTTCACGGGCATCGGCATCCTCGCGCGATTGTGCCGCGGGCATCGCGGGTCGCGAAGTATTCCACCGACGGCGGCGCATTTCAAGGCCCGGGGGGTTGAACAGCAGCCGCCAACGGGCGATCATGTTTGACACACCATGAGCGGAGTCGATGCACATACACACGCTTTTCCGGACTCACTCGCCGAGCGGGCGATAGCCAAGCTCGAAAGCGAGTGCCCCTGGAAGGCGCCCGGCGACGGCACTGTCGGCGGGCTGCTGGAGTCCATGGACGCCGCGGACCTGGACATCTCACTGGTCTGCGCGATCGCCACAAAGCCGGACCAGACCGACGGCATATTCAAGTGGTGCAAGTCGATCCGCTCCGACCGCATCGAGCCGCTGCCGTCGCTGCACCCGGACACGGAAAAGAAGGACAAATGGGTCCGAAAGTTCGCCAAGGCGGGCTTCGCGGGCATGAAGCTGCACCCGATGTACCAGGAGTTCCCGCTGGACGATGAGCGGATGGACGAGCTTTACTCGGCCGCGGCCGACGAGGGGCTGTTCATCTCGCCGCACTGCGGGCTGGACATCGCTTACCCGCCGGACGACGACCGCGCATCGCCCGAGCGGATGCGCCGCGTGATAGACCGCCACCCGAACCTGACCGTCCTGTGCACCCACCTTGGCGGCTGGAAGAGCTGGGACGAGGTGGAAAAGCACCTCATCGGCACGGATGTGTACATGGAGACCAGCTTCACCGTCCAGTACCTGCCGCCGGAGCGGCTGGTCGATATGATCCGCCGCCACGGGACCGACAAGGTGCTGTTCGGCACCGACTGGCCATGGGCCAGGCAGGACACCGAACTGGCAGAGTTCAAAAAACTGCCGCTGACACAACAGGAAACCGACGACATCCTCTACCGCAACGCGGCCAAGCTGCTGGGCTACTGATCCGATTGCGGATTGCGGATTGCGGAATGCGGATTTTTGATTGACGAGTGATGGAATGCGGGTCGGAATCGTGGGTCGGGCGTACGTGCTCGACAATACAGGCGATTGCGGGGTTTTGAAGTTACCAATCGTCATTATCATCAGGGATTCAGGAGATGCAGGGGATTGGCGAGTGCCGATTTTCGATTGGCGATTGAGCGCCTCGTGGTTGCTCGGTCACATGCCTCCGGCATGCTCACTCACAGCCCACGGCACCCCGACATGTTCCCCCGCAGCTCATGGCGCCTGGTCAAGTTGTTTGGTACCACCCGGACCGTTGCGTAGCGTAACAGCCCAAATACTATCCGCTGTTCTCTGCGTCCTCTGCGTCTCTGCGACCCATATTGAAGACTCACGATTCGCGACTCGCCACTCGCGATTCAGCAGTATTTTCCGAACTCGACGAATGCTTCGCAGGCGATGTTTTGTATATCCTGCGTGATGCCGATGGCATCGGGCGTGGGGTAGTTTCCGGCGATGAATCCGCCTCTGCCACGGCCGGGGTCGTCGCGGCCGGCGTTGCCGAGCTTCTCGACCATCAGCTTCGCATCGGCCCGGATTTTCTCGCGGTCGCGGGTCTGTAGCGTCCGCTGCGTATCCACCGGGCACCAGAACGCCACCCGCCCGCCGAAGCGCTCGGCGAGCAGGTCTATCCCGTGCACCCTCGGCTGGTCGAACTGGAGGCACCCGACGCCTAGCGCGATGAGGTCTTCGATGATGTCGGTCATCTTCCCGCAGGTGTGCATGATGACCGTCAGCCCGCGCCGCCTCGCTCGGCCGGCGAGCGCCTCGAACTCCGGCGCGAAAAACTCCCGCCACATCGCCGGGGATATCATCAGCCCCTGCTGCGTGCCCCAGTCTTCGGGAAACATCACCGCGTCGGCCCCGGCGTCAGCCAGCCGGTCGATGGCCTTGAGAAGCTCCGCCCGGACAAGCTCGTTGAGTCGGCGCACGCGGTCCGGCTCCAGCACCAGGTCGCAGAGGTAGTTGTCCAGCCGGCGCAGCTTGCGGGCGACGTTGAAGGTGAACCCCGGCAGGTGGCCTATTCGGTAGCGGTGCGGGTCGGCGGCGAAGGCGGCGGCCACGTCGGCGTAGTCGTCGGCCTGGCCGAGGTCCGGCGGCCGGTAGCCGTCCAGGTCGGCCCAGTCGGCGATGGCCGGCTCGACGACCTCGCCCTTGTCGAACTCCGTCAGCGACGCCCACGTGCAGCCCCATTCGTCGGTCCATCTCCTGCGCTCGTGCGACATCGGCTCAAGCCGCTGTTCGGGCGTCGGCGGCGTGCGCGCGGCGTGCACCGTGTCGTCCGGGTACGGGTCCGGCATGGCGTAGCCGATCCGCGGCGGGTCGGCGAATGTCAGCACATCCCGGAAAATCCCGCGCGGCGCAGGCGTCTGGTCGGCAATCATAGTATCTCGATCCCGGTCCTGGGCGTGTCCATGTCGATTATGCGCCAGCCGTCCGGCCGTCGGACCCACTGGATGTTCCACATCAGCGATACACGCCCTGTTCCGGCCGCGGTGCCGGCGAAGGTGACCACCGTGCTGAACACGGTCTCGGCGCGGTCGCCGTCAACCTCCACGCGAAGGTTGACGAAGCCGACCTGCTCGACGGCGTATCTGTCGATTGCGTTGCCGGCCCGGGAGATGATGCCCTCCTTGCTGCCGCCAAATCCCCTGTATTCATCGTCCAGGTAAAGCTCGCCCGCGGCGGTGCTGCCGGCTACGGCGTCGTCGGCTATCTCATTAAGGGCGCGGGTTATCTGCTCCCGGTCCGTCTCCACGATGGTCGATATCGCGAACACCGCCCCCGCGAGCGCCACCGGGATCAGCAGCGACAAGGCCCAGTTACGCCCGCGACGCTCGTACCATATCGCCAGCAGCACGAGCCAGCCGAAGCCCAGACCCAGGTAAATATAAAACGGGTCCTCGAAAAGCGCCGTCTTGATGGTTTCCATGCGATGGATTGTAATCGCCCCGGCGACGGCGGCTAAAGCTTTTCCCCCGGCCGGGCGATAAACGAACGGTTACCCATGGCGCGCAAGGGACGCTCAAAAAACGATCTGGTGCGGATATCGGCGGCAGCCGAGGCGGCCGGCGTCAGCAAGCAGACAGTCGAGTATTACATCCTGCTGGGGCTGATAAAGCCGATACGCGTGCCCGGGAAGCGCAGCCGATACTTCGACCGCGAGCTTATCCGTCGCATCCGGCTCATCCGACGGCTCAACAAATCCGGCTACACCCTGAGGGACATCCGTGAGACCTACCTGCGCAACCGCTGACGGCCGCGATACGTCGGCGAAGGCGTGCTCGGCTATCCGTATGCCGCCGCGGAAGATGGCTCGCCCGCGCCGATCCGCCATACGCCTGTCGGCGGGCCGAAGACGTGCAAAGGCGGCCTCGGAGCCGTTAGAATACGCACCATGGCCAAGCGGTTCGTAAAGATATCCCTGGCGATCAAGTTTCGCCTTCTTTTCGGGGCGGCGGTTCTGGGCATTATCGCCGTGGCTCTGGCGGTCCCGTGGACGTTCGCCGCGCGGCTGGCCGAGCAGACCGCCCAGCGGCCCGGCGACGAGCTGACCCGGCTGCGGCTGAACGAGTGGCTGGCCAAGCATCCCACCAACATCGCCGCGGCCGAAGACACCGCCAGCAGCGTGGTGGCAATGCACACCGCCGGCGACGCCAGGGGTCGAAAAGGCCCGCTGCTGATAAGGCTCCGTCCGGACATGACCACCGACCGGCTCGACGGCCCGCGGGAACAGGCGCTGCGGGCGTTCGTCGGTAACGTGAACCAGCGGGTGGCGATGGTACGAACCGAGGATGACGCCGGAACGACAATCTACCGCTGCTTCCGCGCCGTCCGCGTGGAGCAGACCTGCATGCACTGTCACGGGGCAACCGAGCCGCTAGAGCGTCAGTACCAGCCGGGACAGCTCGTGGGGATAATCGACGTGGCGATCCCGGGCGAGGAGGCCGGCGGGTGGATGGTCAAGGCCACCTGGTGGGCTTTCATCATCGGCGGCGTGCTGTCGGGCCTGCTGGCGTTCTTCCTGTTCTCGCTGATCAGTCACCGGCTTGTGCTCCGGCCGGTGCGACAACTGCGCAACCTCGCCGACAAGGTGGCCGACGGCGACCTGGCGGTCCGCAGCAGGGTCCGCACCGGCGATGAGCTGCAGCACCTCGGCGACAGCTTCAACGAGATGCTCAACGCCATATCCAGCCAGCATGAGAAGCTCCGGTCCGCTAACCGGGCTTTGGACCTGAAGCTGGACGAGCTTGCACAGGCCAACGTGGCGCTGTTTCACGCCAACAGGGTCAAGACGGAGTTCCTGGCCAACATCTCACACGAGCTGCGAACGCCGCTTAACAGCATCATCGGCTTCGCCGACCTGCTGGCCGAGTCCGACGACGAGCGCACCAGCCGCTACTGCCGGAACATCGGCTCGGCCGCCAGGAACCTGCTGAATATGATCAACGACCTGCTGGACCTGGCGAAAATAGAGGCCGGCAAGGCGGTCATCAGCCGCGAACAGGTCGCGATAGCCGACATATGCAAGACGCTCCTGGCGCTGATGCAGCCGCAGGCGGACAAGCACCGCATCGTTCTGCACTCGAAACTCGACAAAAACCTGCCGGTCATCTCCACCGATCCGGGCAAACTCCAGCAGATCCTCTACAACCTGCTTTCCAACGCCATCAAGTTCACCCCCGCCGGAGGGGAGGTCACGCTGTCGGCGGGACAACACGCAACCACGCGCGGCGGCCAGCGGATAAAGGAAGTCTCGATTTCGGTCGCCGACACCGGCCCCGGAATACCCGAAGCCGAACAGCAGCGAATCTTCGAGAAGTTCTACCAGGCCGAACGCTCGCTTACCCGCTCATCCGGCGGAACGGGACTTGGACTGGCAATCTCGCGTGAGCTGGCGAACCTGCTCGGCGGGCGTCTGTCGCTTAGAAGCTCGCCGGGACACGGAGCGGTATTCACAGTCACCCTGCCGGTGGACCAGGACTGACCGGTCTCGGCCGTCGGAGACCGCCCTCCCGATAAAACGCGGCCACATCCGCTATTCCGATCGCCTGCGGCCGGGGATGCGCCGTACCGCCTAATACCACACGGTGACGATCAGGTTCGGCTCGGTGGTCTTGCCCTCGAAATTGCCCACGATCTGCCCGACGTGCTTGACCTCTATCTCCTCGTCGTCGAGCCACGCGTTTATCTGGTTCTGCATGTAGTTCAGCGGTGCCTCGGCAATCTTCGAGTGAAAGATCCGACAGCGTATGGCCCCCTGACCGGTAACATTGGGCGTGCGGGAGAACCCGCTCTCGGTGCTGACGGCCGGACCGCCGGCGGCCGAGCCGAACGCCTTGATGTGCCCGCGCTTGGTGCCCTGTTCGGCCTCGTCGGCATCGACCAGCCCGATCGGCTCCACGTCTTCTTCCTCTTCTTCCGGGGTAACCGGCGCAAGCTCCTCGTCCTGGTCCTGCTGTTCGGGCGGTTCGGCGGGATGATCCTGCTGTTCGGGCGGCTCCGAGGGACGGTCCTGTGACTGCTGCTGGTCGGGATCGAAAGGTTTCTTTTTTCGCATAATAAAGCTCCTGGATATGACCCTTGTAAACTTGCCGACGCGCGCTGCGCCGGCGATGTGCAGCCAACCGCGCGCATTATAGCAGCCGCCCCTGGCGGGTCAACACGCACGGCCACGATAGTTTTGACAAGCCCGCACCGAAAAATCATCATAGGGGTTCCTACCGACGGTAAGGACCCGACATGCCAGGCACCCGACACACAGCGAGCAAAGGCAAGCTGATTGGGGCTGTTCGTGATACTTGTGGCCGCGGCGATGGGGCCTGGGCTGCCGGGAACCGACCGGACCGGCGGATACCTCCTATGTGCCTATCGGCAAGCCCGCTCTGGATGTCATAATGGAACATTGCTCTGGACCGAGAAGAACGAGACTGACCCAGGCGGCCGCGCAGCCGAGGGCCGCTGAACCGCCTACGGCCGGTTTGACGGAGGCCCCGGCCGCCGAAGACCAACCATGACAGCACGAGCCAGGATAGGATACGCGTCAGTATGCCTGTTGCTCGCCTCGACCGCCGCAGGCGGCGACGGCGCCATACGCTCCCTTCACGTAGATGGCGGGACCATCTGGGCCGCAGGCGACGCTTCCACCGTCCTGGTCAGCAGGGACTCAGGCAACAGCTTCAGTCGCGTGGAGGTTCCGATTAAGGCCGACTTCGAGGCCGTCTCCGTCGAGGGCGACACCGTCCGCCTGCTCGGTGGACAGGCCGTTTACGGCCACCCGGACGCGCGCGAACGCGCCGTCATCCTCCGCAGCGACGACGGCGGAAAGACCTTCGAGCAGGCGCCCGCCCCGCCGGGAGGACGGCTCTACGGCGGTGCGTTCGATGCCCGCGCGGCCGTTGTCTTCGGTGAAGCCACGCCGAACGCCCCCTCCGGCGTCTGGCGAACCGTAACCGCCGGGGCCAGATGGACGCCCGTTGAGTCAGAACAGGACGGATACCTGCTCGGCGGCGATTTCTCCGGCGTACGGCTGGGTTACGCCGTCGGCGGTAATCGCCGCATCATGAGCATCCGCAGACTCAAAGAGCCGGACATCCGCCCCCCTCCGCTGAACTCGAGGCACGCCCTGCGGGCAGCGGCACTGTCGGACGAGCAGACCTGCTGGGCCGTCGGCGACGCCGGAACGGTGCTCAAAAGCCGCCCGGGCGGTCAGCCATGGGATAAGCAAGCCCTCCCGGCCCCGCCGGAAACGGAAACGCTCGCCGACTTTAGTGCCGTCTGCTCACCATCGCCCGAAACCGTCTATGTCGGCGGTGGCGTCATGGGGAGCATCTTCCGCACCACCGACGGCGGCGAAAATTGGCGGCGGCTGGATGCGCCCGGCCCCGGCGCCGTCCATACACTGACCGCCGTTGACGACGATGTCGTGTTCGCCGGCGGCGATTCCGGCCGAATCTGGCGCAGCAACGACGGAGGCCTGAACTGGAAGCGCCTGCACGGGCCGGAGAGCACCGACGTCCTGTTCATCATCTCACCGGCCGAAACGACGGTGTACCCGGCAATCGTCGCCCACGCGCTCTCCGGTGCGGATGTGGCGGTGGTTTTTGCCACTTGCCCGGAAGGCCCGGCCGGTGCAGCCCCGGACCAGGCGCTGCGCGCGGCGGCCGCCGAAGCCGGCGCCGGCGGGATAACCGTATTCGGCAGCTTCCCCTCGCTGGCCGCGAGTGATTATCACACGCTCACGGCCGATCATGCGCTGGAGGAGTGGACGGACGCTCTGAACGCCCCGGCCAGAGATGAAATGCTTCGGCACATGGCCGCTGTGATACGCCTTTATCGCCCGGCGGTGGTAGCACTGGGACCGGATACATCGCACAAATCCGGAGCGGCGGCGGAGCGCGGCTTCGTTTCGGAACTGGCCCGGGAGGCGGTCGATCTGGCGGCCGACGAGGGCGCCTTCGACGAACTTGAGCAGGTGAACCTGCCGCCGTGGAAGGTTCAGCGGGTCTTCACGGGCATGGAAGGCAACGACCGATGGACCGGTCCGTGGCGCCGCCGGGAGAGCGACGGCAGAGACGGCAACTTCAGCATCGACGCAACCGCCTTCGCCGCCGCGGCCGACAATCACCCCATAGAGATGCTCTCGCAGCGGGCGATCTGGCGACTGCCGGGAACCGGCCCGACGGACCGACCCGCCACGATTACCAACTACCGGTGCGAAGACGAGCATCGTCGCCTGCCGCTGTTCACCACCGGCCTTACGTCTCACTCCCTTCGAGCCGATCGCGTTGACGACCACCTGAGCCAACTCGCCTCGGCCGCGCAAGTCCGCTTCGCATCTGCGCGGGGCAATCTGGTCACCGCGCTAGGCCCCCTGATGCGGATCGCCGAACACCAGGACGCCGACGACGCCGCACGCGTACTCGCCGCCGACCGCATACTGCTGACATGGTGCGGACTGCTGGAGCAGGGACGCTTCCAGGAGGCCGGCCAGGCGGAGAGAAAGTTTCTGCGGATAGGCCGGTCTCATCCGCTCTACGAACAGGTCAGAGTTACGGCGCTTGTGCGCGCAACCTCGCGGGAGTGGCTGGCTCAGCTCACCGCCGAGGGTCCGCAGCAGCCGTTCGCCCACGAGGAACGGGAACAGGCCATTGGATCATTCGCCGAAATGCCCGCCTGGTCGCTGTCAGCCCCGGGGCGCATGCTTCATGGGCGGGCGCTTGCCACGGCCGGACGTCAGGCCGACGCGGCCGATGTGTACCAGCGACTGGCGGACGGACCTTACCCGCCTTACTGGCGAAACCGGGGGTTGCTGGAGCTTGTGGACACCATCGAGCGTCTGCCGGATGAGGACAGGCCCCGCGTCGTACAGGCCATGCCCATAAACATCCGCGGGCAAATCGACGGGCGGATGGATGAGGACTTCTGGTCCGACGCGACAACAACCGCCCTGCTGAAGCCGGACGGCTCAACCCCGCGCTACCTTCCTTCGGCTACCATGAAGGCCGTGCGCGCGCAGGCCCTCGTGGTGCTGGGCTTCCGCCTGCCGGCCTATGACGACGAGCACTGGCGGCTGGACGTTGCCGTCGACGGCGACCGGGACGGCTGGACACAGCTTGTCGTCACCTGCGATACACGCGGGGACAGCTCCGTACGCCTGGTAACCCGCTGCGGCCCGGATGCCAGCCCCGCACCGGATACCGCGATGGTCGCCGTCGCCGAAGACAATGACGGCTATTCCGCGGAGATTGCAATACCTGTCGCGGCCGTGGGGTCGGACAGCGGACCTGACGCATGGGGCTTCCAGGTCCGCGCGACGTTCGACGACGGCGGCCGCAGGCAATGCCTATACGCCCAGCCGCAGGACGACCCGCGGCTACTGCCGGAACGCTACGGGCTGCTCGTGCTGCCGCGGGCGGCCGGGCCGCCGAGCAATGGCGACGAAGACCCGCCGCCACAGACCCCCGCCCGCCGATAGCGTCTGGGCGAGATTCGTTCCCCACGCCGGTGGCTTATTCGCCTGTCACGCGGACCTCGGCGCCCACGCCCGCGGACATCGCATAGGACGCCCTATCCTGGTTGATAGCAACCTCAAGAAGCCCCATCGAGTTTATCAGCGCAAGCGGCTCTCCCGGCTCGACGTGGCCGTAGCTTATTCTCAACGGTCCTATCCGCGTCCGGGCGCACCAGACTACGGCCCTGGCGGGGTCCTGCCAGCGACGTGATATCGCATCCGCCGGTATGTTGCTAACCAGGTTGCCGAAATGGTCCACGTATATGACCTGGCCGATGATTGCGTCCACATCCTCGCTCGGCTCCGGGGTCTGGAGCATCTTGTAGGTCTGCGGCGTGGGGCCTAGCCGACGCGGGTCCAGCCCTTCCAGCAGCCGGACGGCCAGCGGCGCGAATACGTCGCGACCGTGAAACGTGCTCGATGGCGGGGCCGACGGGACGTAATCGGCGTTGCGGCAGAGGCGGATCAGCTCCAGCGGCGCCGACCTGGCCACGAACGTGATGACGCCGTTGTCCGGAAACAGGAACTGCCGCCCGCCGAAACGCGCGTACAGCAGTTGGCGATCAGTCCCGACCGTCGGGTCAACGACTACCACGTTCAGCGTCCCAGGCGGGAACCACGGCGCCGTATGCGCCAGGACCAGCCCCGCAGCCAGCACATCATGGGCGGGTATGTCGTGGCTGATGTCCACTATACGGAGGTCCCGGGAGCCGCTGAGCAGCACGCCCTTCATCGCGGCCACATAAGGGCCTTCTCGGCCGAAGTCGGTCAGCAGTGTCAGAAGTTTTTGCTTGGCCATCTCTTCCTGCTCGCTTTGACGGTTGCCCTCCGCCGCCGGTCCTTATAATAAAAATGACCATGAACGACCAGAAAGACAAATACGCCGCCGACCGTCGCCGCATGGTCGAACGTCAGCTTCGCTCGCGCGGAATCTCAAACCCTCGACTGTTGGAAGCTTTTGAACGCGTTCCGAGGGAGCTTTTCGTACCGGCCGATCACGCGCACGAGGCCTACAGAGACCACCCTGTGCCTATCGGCAACGGCCAGACCATTTCCCAGCCGTATATCGTGGCCCTGATGATACAGGAGCTTGACCCCGGACCGGGCGACCGGATTCTCGATGTCGGCGCCGGCAGCGGCTACCAGACCGCGATTCTGGCGCATCTGGCCGGCCACGTGTACGCCATGGAGCGGATCGAGTCGCTGGCCGAACAGGCGACCGGGGCAGTCGGCGCGTTGAACCTGACCAACGTCAGCTTCCGCACCGGCGACGGTACGCTCGGCTGGCCAGAAGAAGCCCCCTTCCACGGCATCATTTGCGCTGCGGCCGCCCCGGAGGTGCCCCACGCCTGGACAGACCAGCTCGCCGACGGCGGCCACATCGTGGTCCCGGTAGGCGAACCGGGCGCCCAGAAGCTTATCCGCCTCGATAAGAGCGAAGGTCGAATTCTCCGCCAGGACATCTGCAACGTGCGTTTCGTCAAGCTCATCGGGCAGGAGGGCTGGCCGGATTAGCGTTAGTGAGAATGCGCCGGCAGGACCAGGACACACCCCCTTACGAAACAGATCATCGCTGGGGCGGATACGGATACACTACCTCGCGCGCACGATGGTCATCCCTGTTACCTTAGGGTTTTTGGTTTGCAAATGCCGCGTCGCCGGTCCATATAGTCAGGTCGGTAATGCGCCCGGCTTAAGCGGCCGCACAGGCGCATACGACGTGTTCAAGCCCCAGGAGGCAATCATGCCCCAGCAGCAGGCGCAACTGATGAATCTTACGGATAAGTCGCTACGCCGCACCACGCAGCGCTACGAGACCTTCTTCGGAGGCGGCGGCGGGATGGTGGAGACTACACTGGTCTCGCTCGACCGCGCCGACTGCGACGCCGCCGACGGCCTGGCGCGGGTTACCTTCCACGAGAGTGGCGCATCCGTCGAGTGGCTGCCCGAGGCGGTCGAGCTTCCGGAGAACTGGCAGGGCTTCGACGCCCTGACTCTCTCGGCCGTCGGCGCCGACAAGCCGTTGAAGCTCACACTGACAATACTGCACGCCCGCTGCCGGCTGGTCGAGACCGCAGAGCTTGGCGCGGGCGATGAGGCCGAACTGAACATAGACCTCATCGACCTGCCCCTTGCCGCCGGCATAAAGCCGCTCTTTGAGCCGACCGGGCTTAAGATATCGGCCGAGTGGGAAGGCGAAGGCCCTCGAAGCGTGGCACTGCGGGAGATGCGGCTGGTCCCGGCCACATCTGAAAGACCCCGACCTTGTGTGGACCGCTTCGGCCAGAGGGTCAACGGCGACTGGCCCGGCAAGGTCAGGTCCGAGGATGAACTTCGGGCCGCGGCCGAAAAGGAAGTCGAGAAGCTTGCCGACTTGTCCCCCCCTCCCGATCGCGACGCCTACGGCGGCTGGACCGGCGGCCCCGACGCGCCGCGATTTGAAGCGACGGGCTTTTTCCGCGTGGAGCAGAACGACGATGGGCGATGGTGGCTGGTGGACCCCGAAGGCAACCCCTTCATATCGGTCGGAACAACCGGCGTGCGAACCACCGACCAGACACCGGTCGAAGGCAGGGAGTTTCTGTACGAGGAGCTGCCCGACAAGGACGGGCCTTACGGCTCGGCGTGGCTGGATAAGGGGCTGAGCTTCTACAAGCTTAACGCGCTGCGCAAGTACGGCTCGCTGGAGGCCTGGCGCGACCGCGTGCTGGAGCGTTTCCGCAAGTTGGGCTTCAATACAATCGCCAACTGGTCGGAGGAGATAATGCTCCGCCAGCAGGTGGTCCCCCACGTGCGGACGCTCAGCTCCCGCCTTGAAGGCGCCCCAATGGCGAGCCGCAGATTCGCCGACGTATTCGACCCGAAGTGGGAGCGGGTGCTGGACGAATCATTCGCCGAGCTGGCCGCCCCGAATAAGGACGACCCGTGGCTAATCGGCTACTTCGTGGACAACGAGATGCCGTGGCGCAATCTGCGCCTGCTGTCGGCGCCGCCGGGCGCCGCCGTGCGCAAGGCGTGGGCGGACTTCTGCCGGGAGCGCTTCGCCGACCTCCAGGAGGCGCGGAAGGTCCTGGGCGCGGAGTTTTCGGACTGGTCGGACGTCGCGGAGATGACCCAGGAGCAGATTCCCGACTCCGGCCCCGCGAGAGAGGCGATGGACGGCTTCGAGGCCGTGTACGCGGACAGATACTTCTCGGCCGTTCGCCGCATCCTCAAGAGCCACGACCCCAACCACATGTACATGGGCTGCCGGTTCGTAAGGCGGATGCCGGCCGAGGAGATAGTCACCGCCGCAGGGAAGTATTCAGACATCGTCAGCGTCAACTGCTACGGGCCGTATCCGCAGCGGAAGGAGTTCCAGCCGTGGCACGACGTCAGCGGCCGGCCGATACTCATCGGCGAGCACCATCTGCCGCTATGGAGCGAGCGTCAGCTACAGCCGCTATACCGGGCCTTCACACCGGCCGAACGGCGGACCGGATACGTCAAATACGTCAGCGAGTTCGTGAAGATGCCCTTCGGGCTTGGCTGCCACTGGTTTCAGCACGCCGACCAGCCGCTGACAGGCCGCTTCCAGGACGGCGAGGACCAGCCGGTGGGATTTGTCGATATCACCGACCAGCCGCACCCGGAGCTTTTCGAGGCGGCCCGCGAGGTGACCGAGAACATGTACCGCTGGCACGCCGCCAGCGAGTAGCACGAAGCGGCGCGGAACTCGCGTTCCGGACTGGTGCCGGACAATCGCAGGGGTAACCCAAAATGATTGCCCGGCAGATTGCTTGACACAGTCGGCGACGATGGTATTATCGGACCGTCAGTTAATCGCGAACCTTCATGGAGGATGCACAATGCGCTACACACTGACAGCAGTCGCGCTAGTGGGGCTTCTGATCGGCTGCAACGGCCAGGACGGCCCCCAGACCACCGAGATCGACCCGCCCACTCGCACACTGGATCAGCTTTCGCCGGAGCATGACGGCCCGGCGGACATGCACCAGCGAGACAGGGACGGTATGCCTCCGCCGGCCACCTTCGAGGCCGAATCGCCGGACAACGACCTTCCCGCCGGAGTCGTCCCCGGCGAGCAGAGCTACGTTGTCGAGGAGGGCGATACACTGTGGTCGATCGCCGAACGCCTGCTTGGCGACGGGCAGCGATGGCGGGACATCGTTGAGATGAACCCCGGCCTGGTCCCCGAAGAGCTTCATGCCGGACAGACCCTGAGTCTGCCGGAGGAGTGAACCGGCGGATATCGGTCGCGACGCCGTGGGCGACATCACACTTGACACCGAGGTTCGGTTCGTAAAGGGCGTAGGCCCGAGGCGTGCCGAGCAGTTGTCGGCCTTGGGCGTCGAAACGGTCGAAGACCTCCTGACCTATTATCCGCGCCGGTTTGGACTGCGCCGACAGGCCCAGCCGATGGGCACCCTCCGCGGTGACGAGCAGACCGCCACGGTGGCCGGAGAGGTGGTCCACACAGGGTACAAGCCGTTCGGCCGTCGTCCCTACTTCGAGTGCACGCTGAGGGATGAGACCGGCTGGGTGGGCGTCAAGTGGTTCCACGGCGGCTATCTCCGCAGCCAGATCAGAGAAGGCATGACCATCGCCGTCAGCGGCAAGGTTGGCGTCTATCGTGAGGCGATTCAATTCGTCAATCCGGAGTTCCAGACAATATGGGCTCCCGAGAGCACCGACCTGGACAAAGATGAGCTTATGCCGGTCTATCCGGCGGGCGGGCAGCTCAGCAGCGGACGGATAGCCCTGATAATCAAGAAGGTCCTGCCGAGGGCGAAGCATCTCATACCGGAAATACTGCCAGGGGACCTGCTCGCCGACCGGGCCTTGATGCCGCGGGCGGACGCCGTGGCCGCGATGCACCGGCCGGAGGACCGCGACCAGTGGGGACAGGCCCGCCGACGCATGGCATATGAGGAATGCCTGCTGATGCAACTGGGCATAGCCCTGGTGCGAATGCGCGAGGTCAGCAGGCCCGCACACCCGCTGGCCGGCAGCGAGGAAATCGACAGGCGCATCCGCGCCAGATTCCCGTTTGAACTGACGGCCGCACAGGACCGCGCCGTCTCCGACATCTCGGCCGACCTGTCTCGGGAGCGCCCGATGAACCGACTGCTCCAGGGCGACGTCGGCTCCGGCAAGACCGTAGTGGCGCTATATGCGGCCCTGCTGGCCGTCGCCAATCGCAAGCAGGTCGCGATAATGGCGCCGACGGAGATACTCGCCGTCCAGCACTACCGCAATATCCGGCAGTACCTCGCCGGCAGCAGGGTTCGGATTGAGCTGCTGGTAGGCGGTCAAAGCCGGCAGCAGCGCCAGGAAACCCGCCACCGGCTGGCCGAAGGCGAGATAGACATAGTGGTAGGCACGCACGCGCTGGTGGAAGGCGACGTCCGCTTTAGTGAGCTTGCGCTGGTGGTGGTGGATGAGCAGCACAAGTTCGGCGTCCGCCAGCGCAGCGGCATCCGCGGCAAGGGCCACGCGCCCCACTACCTTGTGATGACCGCCACGCCGATACCCCGGACTCTGGCGATGACTGTCTTCGGCGACCTCGACGTCTCGGTGATAGACGAGCTTCCGCCGGGCCGCGGCAAGACCGAAACCCGGGTAGCCCGCCGCAACGAAATACCCGGGGTGCTGGAGTTCGTCAGGTCTCAACTGTCCGCCGACAGGCAGGCCTACTTCATCTACCCGCTGGTTAATCCCTCGGCGAACACCGACATGACCGCCGCCCGGGACGCATACGAGGAGCTTGCCGGCGGCGAGCTGAAGGATTTCGGCGTGGCGCTTCTGCACGGACAGATGCCGGCCGATGAGAAGGACCGTGTGATGAGCGAATTCCGCGACGGTCGCGTGCGGGTGCTCGTGGCGTCGGTCGTGGTGGAGGTCGGCGTGGACGTTCCGTCGGCGGGCGTGATGGTCGTGATGCACGCCGAGCGGTTCGGGCTTGCGCAGTTGCACCAGCTCCGCGGGCGCATCGGCAGGGGCGGAGACGATGCCGTCTGCATACTGGTCGCCGGCGGGAGCACCGACATGGCCGGGAAGCGTCTGGAAGTGCTCGAAAAGACCTCCGACGGATTCGAGATCGCCGAACAGGACCTTCGCCTCCGGGGGCCGGGAGAGCTTTTCGGCACGCGGCAGCACGGCCTGCCCGAACTCAAGGTGGCCGACCTTATCGAGGACTTCGATCTGCTCCGTCTGGCGAGGCGGGACTCATTCGCGATAGTGAAGTCCGACCCGGGACTGAACGCGCCGCACCACCAGCGTCTCCGCACCGAGATGCTCAAGGCCTACGCCGGGAAACTCGATCTGCTTACCGGCGGATAAGCGCCGCCCGGGGGCCGGGGGGCACATTCAGCGGCGACGTTCAAATTGTCGTGCTACTGTCCGCCCACCGCCTCGGCCGGGCCGGTCTCGACCCGGTACACCTCGCCGTCGCGGATGAAGGCGGTGAAGCGGCTGCTGCGGACGGTGCTCCGCCTGCCGGTTTGCGGGTCTTCGTAATCTATCTGAGCATTGGCGACGGGCCGACCTTCACGGTATCCCCAGACAACGGCAAGGTCGTTCTCCCGGTGATACAGCAGCCGTTCGCCCTGGATATGGGCCTCGTTGATCCGGAGGTTCACCTGCTCGGTGGCGGTGAACATATCCAGCGGTCCGACTCTCGGCCCGGCCACATCATCGGCCGCCACGGCCCCAGCCGACGGGTCTTCGGACGGCTCGCCGAATCTCGCCACCATCTGCTCGCAGGTCAGCGTGGCGTGCCGTCCGGACGGGAGCTGCTCTATGGACCACTCCGGATGCGGAATGCCCTCGAGCAGGTCGTCCCTTTCGCCGAGCGCCCGCCCGCTGAGGTGGACCATCCTCACGTTGCCGGTCATGACCACCAACCGTTCCTCCTGAGCCAGTTTCATCGACTCATCCCAGGCGAACAGGGTCTGGAACGGCCGTTCGACGCCCTCGTCACCGGCGCCGTCGTCGTCCCGCGGCGGGCGGTAATCCTCAACCAGCAGAGTGCCTGCTTCATAGACGTCGAACTCACCGTCCGGCACGTCCAAGCTCAGGCGCGCCCCGCGAAGCTGCAACCGCTGTGTAAGCGCCTCATCCGGATCGGTCCGGCTGCTGAAAAGCAACACATCGTCCCGTGCGCGTATCAGACGAATGCTACGGTCGCTGTAGCTTTCCATGCCAAGCCCGACTCGTCCTGTCGAGGTCCTGTCCGGCTCAGCCGGCGGCGCCTCGGCCACCGTTTCGACTTCGGCAGCTTCGGCTTGCGCCGAATCCGCTTCATGGGGTTCCCCCTCGCCGGTTTCGCCTTCGGCCAACGGCTCGTCGGTCGCTTCCGCGGGTTCATCCGGCGTCGGGGAGAAGAATATATCCATCTCTCCGCATTCCAGGCGGTCCATGTCGCTTATAAGCTCCACACCGCCACGGAATTCCGCCAGGCCCTCGTCGTCGGCGCCGGGGCCGTAATTCATGGAATCCCGCCAACTGATGCGAACCGGGCGGGATTCGTCAAGCTCGGCCCCGCTAAGGTCCCTGTCGAACTCGAACTCCAGCACGCCGGCGCCCGGGACCATCAGCGTCCGCTCACGGTCATCGAGGTATATGGCCTCACCGGAAAGCGAGTCCCTGCCGCGGATGATGGAGGCGTTCCCGGTAAGTTCAGCCCTTTCGTCCTCCGGCCAGACCTCCAGCCGGTCGGCGGAGGCGGTACCGGGTTCTTCTTCGTCTTCGGCCGAGCTGCCTAGGACGGTAACATTGCCTTCCGCCAGCAGCCGCACCGGTTCCCTCTGAGACGAAAGCCACAGGGAGGCCCTGTCGGCTTCGATTTCGTCGTCGCCCTGTATCGCCCGAACCGAGCCGGATGCCACCGCACGTTCGACGTACAGAGAGCCACCGTTGACCCGCGCGGTCCGGACATGCAGTTCATCGCTGGTGATGAAGTCGTCCGTGTCGGCCTGTGTCAGCTCGACACCTCCGGTGAAAATCGCCTCTCGCAGCCCCCTTCGGCGTTCACCATCGCGGTCAAACGCAGCGATTACCTCCCCTCCGAAGGTGATGGCGTCGTAGTCCGTCTCGGCCGGTTGTGCTTCGGGAATATCCTCCGGCCGGTCCTCCTCACCCTCGTCCGCCAGGGCCTGCCCTGCGGAGTCCGCCGGCTGGAGTAGCCGGCCTGGTCCGGTCAGATGGGCCACTCCTCGAGCGTCGTCGAAGCGTATCCGGCGACAGGCGATTATCGCGCCGTCGTCCAGGTCCAGCCGGGCGGGAGTCTCGTCAACGCCCAGCAACCAGGCGACTCCGGCGTCCCCGTCGTGGTCATAGACCATCCTGCGACAGGTCGCTATGTTTCCGTCGGATACCAGCGAGACCCTCTCGCCGTCTGCCTCGATAATGTAGCGGTCCGATGACGGCGTGGGCGTATGTCCCTGGGGCTGTATGACCAGCGGACCGCTCCAGAAGACCTCCAGCGGCTCGGCCTCGGTTTCATCCGGCTCCTCTTCTTCGTCTATTTCCGGCGACTCGCCCGGAGTCGGCTCGGCCGGCGTTGAGACGTCCGGTTCGCCGGGAGAGCGGAAGTCATCCGTGCCGTTGAACTGCCCTTCCCACTGGAAGGTGATGGCAATCGTGTCCGCCCCATTAACCTGTCCCTCGGGCGAGCGGACACGTACGCTACCGGCGTCGCTGCCGTGAAAGACGGCCTGATAAATGTTCCTCGGCTCACCCTCCGGGGCATCTTGTATATCCATCTTCGGTGGAACGAACTCTGCCTCAGCCAGCTCCGTCGGCGGCGCTTCGGGCGGCATGGCGGCCGGGTCGATGTCCACGACCGGCATGGTCGTCGGCCACAGGTCCTCCGGCAATGCCGTCAGTTTCTCCAGGTCCGGGACGGCCGGTTCGGCCTCCGGCGGCTCGTCGGTGGTATCTTCGACCGCTGTGGAAAGCCCGGTGATCTGCCGGGCGCCCGTATAGACGGCCAGGTATTCGCCCTGTTCGATCCGCAACAGGCGAAGCTCCCTCTGCTGGCCTTCGCCAAGCCCCTCGTTCCAGGCAATGGTCAGGCCCGTGCCGAAGATATCCGCCTCCGCGGAGTAAAGCTCCACCCTGTCCTCGGTGTTGATTTCGAGCCGTTCGTTGTCGAACTCGATGGAATCGGTGTATATCCGCACCACCTCATGCAGCCGCTGATCCATGGGCGGCGGGTCCGGCTCGGTGGACTGGTCGAAGTATATCTGCACATCGCCGCTGAGCCGCCCGCTTCGGATGGTCATCCGACCGCCCGCTTCCAGGGGCTGAGCCAGTCCATGCTCTGCGGTGATGGTGGTCTGCTGTCCGCCGGGATGATGGAAAATCACCTTCGGTTTTTCCAGTCGGATGTTGTCGTCCGGGAGTTTTTCCCATCGAGCCGCGGTGTACAGGCCGCGAAGACTGCCCTCGTCGTCGCGATCCACGATTTCAAGGTCGGTACCGGCCGGCGCATCCAGGGGGCTGGCTTCCTGGCCCGGCTCCGAGACTTCTTCCAGGGTGTCCGGTTCACTCGGAAGTTGCCGATCCTCGCCGACCTCCTCGAAGGCGCGATAGACCAGGAATGTCATAAGCACCAGCGCGAACGAACCGACCAGAAGTAGCACGCGCCGTTTCATCGTCGCTGTTCCCTTCCGGCCGGGAAGTAGCGCGACAATATGTCGTTCCACTTGCCGGCTCGTTTGAGCAGAAGTTCGATAACTTCACGGACGCACCCGGCGCCGCCGCCGAGATGCGTAACGTAGTCGGCCATCGCGCGGACTTCCTCGGGCGCGTCGGGGGTCGTGGCCGCGAAGCCGCACCTGCGCATCACGGGGATATCCGTCAAATCGTCGCCGACAGCCGCGGCACGCTCGGCCGGGATGTCCAGCTCGACAAGCACTTCCTCCAGCGCGGGCAGTTTGTCCTTCGCGCTGAGCCGCACCGCATCGACCGAAAGCTCCTTCGCCCGTATCTTCACCGCCGCCGAGCCACGACCGGATATGATAGCCAGCTTCCCGCCGGCCCTTTTCCAGTACTTCATGCCGGCGCCGTCGCGAGCGTTGAATACCTTGGCCTCCTCGCCGCTCGGCGAAAGTATGATGCGGCCGTCGGTGAGCACGCCGTCAACATCCAGCACCAGCAACTCGATATTTGTGAACTCATCCACGTTCATCATTGAAGGTCTTCAAAGCCAGCAGGTCCTGGACATCGATTATACCGACGGGCCTACCTTGTCCATCGAGCACCGGCAGCTCATCCACGCGATACTGGTTCAGCACCGCCATTGCTTCACTGGCCAGGTCGTCGGCGCGAACGGTCTTGGGGTCGCGCGTCATCAACTCGGCCACCGGGCGTTTTAGCAGACTCTCGGCAGGCCCGGTCAACAGCAGGCGGCGCAGGTCCGCGTCGGTGATTATCCCGCTGAGACGTCCGTCTTCATCCACAAGCAGCACCGCGCCGCTTCGGCGGGGTACGTCGCGTTCGGCCTCGACCAGCGCCTCGCCCAGCGTCAGGGAGTCGGACGCCACGTTCAGCCACTCGCCCCGGCGGAACCACATGGCCTCCCGAACCTTCAGCAGCCGCCTGCCGATCGAGCCGGCCGGGTGGAAGGCGGCAAACTCATCCGGGGTGAAGCTGCGCATTTTCATTACAGTCAGGGCAATCGCATCGCCCAGAGCCAGCATACACGATGTCGATACGGTCGGCGCCAATCCCAGCGGGCAGGCCTCGTCCACACAGCCGTAACACACAGATACATCCGCATTACGCGCCAGCGGCGAGTCCGGCTCGGCTGTTATGGCTATCAGCGAAGCGCCGCGGGACTTGATATGGTCCAGCAGCCGCAGCAGTTCGTCGGTCTGTCCGCTGTGGCTCAGTGCTATGGCCACATCGCCGCGCTGGACTCTGCCCAGGTCGCCGTGCAGCGCCTCCACCGGGTGTAGGAAGATGCTCTGTGTTCCCGTGGAGGCGAGCGTCGCCGAGACCTTCCGTGCGACTATGCCCGCCTTGCCGATGCCGGTGAGCACAACCTTGCCGGCACAGGCGTGAACCGCGGCGGCGGCGCGAGCGAACTCGTCGCCGACCTTTTCGGCCAGTGCGGCGATGGCGTGTCCCTCGGCCGACAAGGCCCGCCGGGCGGTGTCGAGTTCCGACCGGGCGAGGTCGATTTCGTTCTGGTCCAAGCTCAAGCGATAAACCCGTTCCTTGGGGCAATTTGCGCACCACCGCCGATGGGCGTTGCAAGTTCGCGCGCATTATCGGCGGACGGCGCGGTCCGGTCAAGCAAAACGCCCGCCGGCTGTTTCACGCGGACCGTCCATGTTCGCATTCGTCGCAAGCTTCAAATGTCGCCCGCCCGCAGCCGTCCAGCACCCTGGGACACCGCTCGTTGAGCAACATGAAGTATGGCGTCACTATCGGCTCGCCTACAAGCTCAAGCTCACGGCTGACGGCCTCTATGGCCTCCGGGGACGGACCTTCTATCTCCACGAACGTGCCCAGCAACGGCAGCTCATCCAGCGATACCTCGCAGTCGTGAAGACGCCATCGGCGACGCCGCTTCTGGATGGTCACCTTCGAGATCAGTCCGCAGGCCCGCAGAAGCTCGCCCATCGCATCGATATCGCCGACTGTCGATTCGATTTCCTCGCGCTGCTTGGAGCCGCCGCTGTGTTGGCGCGGCCCTTTGTAGGTCAGCGAGCCGCGCGGTTCGCCGCGGTCGGCCCGCGACGATCGCAGCCGCAGTCCCCTGTCGCCACGGCTCAGATCGCCGGCGGGCGTATCGAAGAAGGTGTCGGTCTCGGTCACCTCGCCGGCCGGCTCGGCGCCGAGCGAGCTAAGCTTCGCCTCGACCTCGTCCAGGGACGCCGCCTCGTATTTGGCCTCTATCTCCGCAGGCACAGTGGCATTGTACCGTCCCAGGGCCGCAAGTTCAGCCGGCATTCGTGGAATCTCCCGGGCCATCCGAACCACCTTTGCCGTCACGTGGGCGTCGGTGGTGCGGTATCAGCAAGCCCAGTCCGATCAGCCGGCCCGCGAAGGCCACTCGCGGCGCCAGTATGTTGTACACGTTTCCACGGGCCAGGCGGACAATGTCGCGAACTCTGGCGGCACCCGGTTCGGACATCCGCACAGCCAGCACCAGCGCAGTCACCCTCGCAGCCAGTGACAGCACGAACGTGGCGTGCCAGTTGTTCCACAGGAACGGGCCGGCAACTATCGGCTCCCGCTGAAGGAACTCCAAAGACTGGGCGAGCAGTCCGCCGGCCAGCCCGCCGAGCACGCCCCCGAAGCTGATAATGACGGCCTGGGCCGCGACGTAGCGGCTTCGGCCGGGACCATCGGCGAAGCCCATCATGATGCCCTCGCGCGCCAGGTTGATGCCCGTCCAGCCGGTTCCGCCGATGAGGACCGACACGGATATTATCAGCCAGGCCCCCATCGGCGTGGCTTCCCCCACTGGTTGCCAGTCCCCGCCGAACAACCCCGAAAGCCAGGCAGCGGCCGCGTTGACGGCATCGGCCAGCCACTGCGGGTTCGGCGTATGCGGCGACGCCAGCAGGTGAGGCAGGTCCGAAAAGACGATGCAAACGCACGCGATGATCAGCACCGGCCGCCGGCCCCAGCGGTCTATGGTCCGGCCCCATATCAGCGTGGAGGCGATGCCCGCCAGCGGACCTATGACCAGGAACAGCCCGTCGGCGCCGAGCTGGCCGAATCGAAGATTCTCCAGACAGTTCCGCCAGAAAAACGCACCCGCGCTGGTCATGGCGAAGGAGGCCACAGCGTAGAAGCCGGCCACCTGCCGGAACTGCTTGTCTCGCAACGGGGCTATCAGCAATGTCTCGGTTTGGCGCCACAGACCGCCGATTGCTCCACCGGACTTGCTTGCGGCGGCTTCCTCAACGCTCTGCGCGGGCCTGGGGGCACAAGGAAGTGGACGGAAGACCTCGCGCATTTTGCGGAACAGTAGTATATCGATCGCGCCGAAGACCGCGCCGATGGCGAAGACGATAGAAATGCCCATCAGCAGCGGCCTCTGGTGTTCGGCCGTCAGCGGCAGGTCCGGGCGCATCAGCCGGTCCATACCCCAGGCCAGCACGATGACCGCGGGTATGTGCACCGCCTGGGTGATGCGCACCCGGTTTGCGAGGAACCGCCCGCGGACTCGCCGTGGGATGATGTCGCCCATCCACATCAGCCATGCCGGCGTCGCCAGATGCGACAGGAACCAGCTAAGCGTCAGTATTCCCAGCATGGTCAACACGGCCGCCCTGGAAGGCACGGGCATTATAAGCGGCACCGCCGCCACGGCGACCCACAACAGACGGTGGATGGTTGCGCACTGGAGGAACTGGAACTTGCGCAACCCGGTCCGCTCGATGAGCATAGCCGCGGCCAGTTGGGCCAGAGTCGCCACAAACGGCAGGGCCGCCAGCACCCCGAATTCAAAATCGCTGAAACCAACCATTCTGGCGAACAGCGTGATGCGGCTTCCGGTCACGCACGTCATCCAGACGATGCCGTACATCCATGCGATGATGACCGTCCGCAAGGCCCGTCGCAGTTGCGGACCACGGACGCTGAGCGCCGGCAGTTCGTCGAAGGTTTTCCTGCGCCAGCTCATCCTTCGCCTCTTGCGAATAAGGGCGGCCGCCCCGGTGTATCAACACCCAGAAGCTACCCTCGGCCCTTCCGGCGGCAAGAAAAAAGCGGCTTTTGGGGCAAAATCAGCAAAGTTTCCCCTCGTTGTGGCAAAAACAGACCATTGAAGGGCTTGTCAGGAGAGCCGGAGGTCCGTATTATGTGTGGCTCACACACACACGGCAGGACAACCCAGAGGAGCAAGCAACGTGCATTACCCCAGAAAGATATCGAAGGTGAAGCGGGCCAAGAAAATCGGCTTTCGCAGCCGGATGAAGACCAGCAGCGGACGGAAGCTCATCAAGCGCAAGCGCCGTCGCGGCCGGCAGGTCCAGGTCGCCTGAGTCGCATAGCCCCCTTCAGCCCACACCAATTGATTGGCGGGCGTGTCATACTCCGCGCACCAATGCAACACACCGGGCCGCCTTGCGACCCGGTGTGTTGATGTTACCGCTTTATACCTGTCTTGCGACCTTTTCCGGTCCACGAGCCGCGGTATGACAGCCGCGACTGCTCACCGACGGCGCTTACTCAGACACCGCAGGCCTTGCGAAGGTCGTCGGCCCGGTCGGTCTTCTCCCAGGTGAAATCCTCGGTCTCACGGCCGAAGTGCCCGTCGTGAGCGGTCTCGCGGTAGATCGGCCTGAGCAGGTTCAGATGCGATATAATCCCGCTCGGCTTCAGCGGGAACAGTTCGCGCACCACCTCCGAAAGCTTCGCCTCCGGGACCTTCGCGGTGCCCTCGGTATTCACAAGCACGCTGACCGGCTCCGCAACACCAATGGCGTAGGATAGCTGCACCTCGCATACGTCGGCCAGGCCGGCGGCCACCACGTTCTTGGCGACGTAACGCGACATGTAGCTGGCCGAGCGGTCCACCTTGGAGGGATCCTTTCCGGAGAAGGCCCCGCCGCCGTGGGCGCCGCGACCGCCGTAGGTATCGACGATTATCTTGCGCCCGGTCAGGCCGGTATCACCGTGGGGGCCTCCGACCACGAAACGGCCGGTGGGGTTGATGTGGAACTTCATGCCGTCGTTCCAGAGGGCGGCATTCTCACGCTCAACGACCGGTCGGATGACCTTCTCAATCAGCTCCTGCTTCGCGGCGTCGGACATGTTGTCTGTGGCCGGGTCCACCACCTCTTCGGTGTGCTGGGTGGACAACACCACCGCGTCGATGCGGACCGGCTTGTTGCCCTGATACTCAATAGTCACCTGGCTCTTGCCGTCGGGCCGCAGCCAGGAAACCTCGCCCTGCTCGCGGACCTCCGAGAGCCGGGCCGTCAACCGCTGGGCGAGATAGATGGGCATCGGCATCAGCGCCTTGGTCTCGTTGCAGGCGAAACCGAACATCAGTCCCTGGTCGCCGGCGCCCTGCTCCTTGTCCTTGTCCGCGTCGGCACTCACGCCCTGGGAGATGTCCGGCGACTGGCTGTGCAGCGTCCGGACGACGGCGCAGGAGCGATGGTCGAAGCCGGTGGCGGGGTCGTCGTAGCCGATGGCACTGACGGCCTCCCGCGCCGTGTCCTCGATATTAAGCAGCGCCTTCTCCGCCTCGTGGTTATGGACGGTGATCTCGCCGGCCAGCACGATAAGCCCCGTCGTCACCAGCGTCTCGCATGCAACGCGGGCGTTCTGGTCTTTGGACAGAAGCTCATCCAGAACCGCATCCGAAATCTGGTCGGCCACCTTGTCGGGATGTCCCTTGGTAACCGACTCGCTTGTAAAAAAGTACTTCCTGTTGGAGTCTTCCATCATGGTTCGTTCAGTTCCTTTCTGTACCTGCGTTGAAACCTCCCACAAATCAGGCCCGGTAGTTTATACACCCGCCGACCAAACTGCAAGCTTCCCGAAGGCGGCTTTCCGACTGCTCGACGAGCTCGGGGAAAGGAACGTTTTTTGGCCGGTATTCAGGACCGCCCGCGCGGCGGTTGCCGGAAATCTACTCCAACGTAGCTACGAGCCGGCCGTAGCGCGCCAGTTTGTCCTGCAGGACCCTCACGCCAGCCCCGCGACCCAGCGGTCGGAGCCGCCCGCCAAAGCCGAACCGCGGACTCGGACGTGTCAGGTCGTCCCTTAGCAGCAGCCGGCCGTAGTTGCCCTCGACAAAACGCGGCTCTGGTATCATCTGCAGCAATCGCCGCTGGGCGGCCGAGAGGATGCCGCTTTCTCCGACCATGCAGCCGACGGTGAAGGGCACGCCTCGGGCCTGGGCAAGCTCGGCGAGTTGCCGACAGCGTGCGAGTCCGCCGTTCTTGCTCAGCCGGATGTTCCACCACAGGCGTTTCGGCTCGGCCAGCAGCAGTCCGGCGTCCGCTTCGGTCAGCAGCGACTCATCGGCCATCAGCGGCAGCTCGCAGAGCCGGGCAAGCTCGAGGAGTTGCTCGGCCGGCGCGAAGACCGGCTGCTCGACTACGCAGACGCCCCTGCCTGCCAGCTCGGCGACTCGCCCCGGCGTCTGGTCCGCCGTCCACGCGCCGTTTACGTCCACCCGCAGCGAGGCCCGCCGCGCGGCCATGGCCCGGCGCAGCCGCCCACAGACGATATCCAGGTTCGCCTGGTCGACCCGATCGCCGAATCCGAGCTTGAGCTTGAAGTCGCGCAGCCCGATAAGCCGCATCAGCCGCAGTCGCCGGGCGGTGCGGGATGGATCGTCGGAGCCGAGCACGCCGGAGACACGAGCGTTGATACGCCGCGATGAGGCGTCCGGCGGCAATCGCCCCCCGCCCGCAAGGTCGATCGCGCAGGCGGCCGCGTTGATGCAGCTTCCGTCGCCGTCGCGGGCCGGCAACTCCGGCGGTTCGCCCGGCGAAAAGCCCCGCTTACGGAGCATCGGCCAGAGGGTGTCCGTTATGGTCCGCACCACACCATCCAGCGTCTCGCCGGTTACATACTCACGCGGAAGCGTCTCGCCCCAGCCGACGGTCCCGTCGGCGAACCGCATGCGCGCCAGGACCGCCTCGGACAGGTCGCGCTTTGCGGCGGCATGGGCAAAGCCCCGCGTTGGAATGGCCGTGCGGTAAATATCCAGACGGATCGGATGAACACTCATGGCAAGCCCGCGAGAATCGGTTCAGCGACGGCGAGTTTAACCTCGGCGGGCGCATAAACAAAGGCCCCGCCCGGGAAAGCGGGGCCTTGGCGGAAAGGAGAAGGGAAGTTCTCCAATCTTATCAGTCGCGTCCGCGTCTGCGGCGGCAGACAAGGGCGCCGGCGCCGAGCGCCAGCAGCGACAGCGTCGCCGGCTCGGGAATCGGAAGCTGCTTCAGTGCGAACCTGTAGTTCTCGAAGGTATTTTCCACATCGACGTTGATCTCGAGATAGCCGCTGGAGTAGATGCCCGGGCGGAAGATGTCCCCATCCTCTACCAGGCCGTCAAAGACGCTGAGCTTCTCGGTAGTCTCGCCGATGTCCCAGGCGTGCTGGTTGAACGGATGGACGTCCCAGACGCCTTCGGGCGCATCGGGCGGATAGCCGGTGTACACGGGAATATCGGTGTTGAAGGAGGAGTGCTGGAAGTTGGACAGGATCCAGTTGTATCCGGTCCAGTCGGCGCCGGTGGCGTTGAAGATATCCTCATCCCTGATGCGGATGTTGGGGACCGGCGCGGCATCCTCCGCCGTCTGGATGAAAGACAGCGTAATCGGGCTGAAGTTGCCGTCGGCATCCGGGGAGACCCAATGGTTCTTGTGGATCTCGATCAGGACGTACGAATCATCGGGGTCGTCGGCCCAGTGGACCGCGTCGGTGATGACGTTGAGATCCATGAAATCAGGCCCGGAGACCTTCCATCCACTGTCGCCGAGGTCATCTACGGCGCTTCCAAAAGCCGGGACAGACAGAGACACTACTACCAGAACGAGCGCGATTTGTCGGGCCTTGAGCATGGCCGTCCTCCTTCTACATTAAGCTGCCTAACATCTATGCTCGGTGAGATGGTGAGCCGAGCTGTTCACCTCCCTGCCGAGCCACTTGAGCTTACGACATTATACCGCGCATCCCGCATGCGACAAGAAAAAAATGCAAAAAATTCATCCGCTTCCTGCATCGGTCCGCCGGGCAGCCCGCTGAAGCCGTATTCGGCATAATTTCGGCGTTCGCACTTGACGCGGCAGCCCCCGGCCCGCTATTATCCCCTGCGTCGGAATCCCCATCAGGGCACCCGACAAGAAAAAGCTGACAGACGCCCCCATCGTCTAGTGGCCTAGGATACCAGGTTCTCATCCTGGCGACAGGGGTTCGAATCCCCTTGGGGGTGTTTGCCGTACCCTCTTCAGCCACCGGAGCTTGTGCAATATCCGGCAAGCTCCCGCAAGCCCCCATGCGTCGGGGTTTTTGCTTTGCCCGGCCGTCGGCCCGTCCTGTGCTTCGCCCCGCCCTTGCGGGCCGTTGCGGCCCAATGCCGACCTATGATGCAGCGCTTTTTGTAGCGCACTGCAAGGTTCGCCGACCGCCCCGGCGCCGACAGACAGCCAATCGCGCAGTCAGTAGCGGTTGCTGTTCGTCGTGGAGCAGCTTTGCCCGCGGCCTCTGGATCGCCGGCCGACGCGACTGACGACTTACGGCAGCGCACATCACAAAACGCGGGGATGAACGCGGATGCGGGTTGGCCGTTCAAAGAGAAAGCAGGGATGCATGGGATTCAGGGGATGTTTTTGAATACCAGGAGACGTGATGGGTGAAATCCGCAATCCGCAATTAGAAAAGCCAGCAGAGATGCACAAGAAGCGGGGGATTCATCACAAAGCCCACAAGCCCGCGAATTTCACGCAGCATTTGCACAGGGTCCTGCAGTGGTTGTTTGCGACTTGCCGACGCGATCGCCAGCCGCAAACACATGCTCGCGCATATGGCCATGCTCAGCCGGTTGGGCAAGCGACACAGTTGCCCGTCCTACCCGAGCACTGCGGCCGGCCTGGCCCCCGCGGCGGGGCGTCCGGGATACCTCCGACAGCGCCCCCGGGCGGAGCCGCCAGAACCGGGCGGCCGTGAACAGCCGGTCAGGCGCCATGCCCGGCGATCGGGTAGGCAGGGGCGATTGCTCGCCCCGGCCTCCCACACCACCGTACGTACGGTTCCGTATACGGCGGTTCAGCAGGTGCTCTCAAGTCGTCGATGCTCGGCAAGCAGGCTTACA
>PUND01000019.1 GCA_003551645.1 Phycisphaerae bacterium
CCCGCCCATATCACGCTGCGAGCCGCAACCACTAAGAGCAAGCGGGCGGATACGCTGCCCATCCACCCGCAACTGGCCGAGGCGCTGACCGACTGGAAGACCGCCGACGCCAAGCCGGCTGACAGTGTTGTCGGCACCGTGCCGAACATGAAATGTCTCCGGGCCGACCTGGCCCTGGCCGAGATACCAGAGAAGGACGAGGCAGGGCGGTACGTGGACTTCCACAGTCTGCGCGTATCGCTGAGCACGCTGCTGGCCGCCCACAAGGTCAGCCCGCGCGCCGCCCAAGCCCTCATGCGGCACACAGACCCCCGCCTCACCGCCGGCGCGTACACCGATGAGAGGCTGCTGCCGCTGGCGGCCGAGCTGGTGAACGTGCCGGGCATCCCCGCCGGGGTAGGGGGCGGCCCCGCCAGGAGATCACTCACATCCACCCCAGCGTCGCCATCGCCACCATGCGCCACAGTCGCATCGAGCTAACCATTAACCTCTACACCGACCCAGTCCTGCTCAATGTCGCCGTGGCGGACCCGATCGGAGTCGGGCGGCAATCCGCAGGTGCCAGCACCACGCAGCACGGTTGCAGCACGAGCGGCCGGATGCAGCGCATATGCAGCGCGTGGAGGCATTGTCCGGCAACGTGTGGCAACGTCTGGCAGGAACCCGCCCGTGGACAGACCCGGGCGAGACGGGATGACACAAGCGTTTGCGGGGGCGCGGCTTGCGGCGCAAGTAAAAGACTCGGCGGCGGTTACCGTCGAGCCTTTTTCGTAAGCGGGCGATGAGATTCGAACTCACGACATTCACGTTGGCAACGTGACGCTCTACCACTGAGCTACGCCCGCATCTACCTCTATATTATTCATACCCGCACGTCGGTCAAGAGCAATTTGCGGGACTCCGCCGAACGCCGGACCGCCCGGGAGCCGGAAGTGTCCGCCCCGCGCTGCCCTTCGACATGGCCCGGCCGGCGACGATTCACCGGTCGGCGCAGGAGCCGGTCGGCGGCGGAGGCGGATGCGCTTGCCCGGCTGGTTCGGTGGCGGTAATCTCGCTGCTTCATATGCTTGGTGGACTGATATCCGAGAGCTTTTTCGCAGACAGCGCCGAGTGGCTGCTCTGGCTGTTGACCGCCGGCGGGGTTGTCCTGCTGGTGGTCGGCGCGGACCGCGCGGTCGGCGCGGGCGCGAAGCTTTCGGCGACGCTCGGACTGAGCAAGATCATCATCGGCGCTACGGTGGTATCGCTGGGCACCACCGCGCCGGAGGCCATAGTATCGGTCCGCGCGGCGTGGATGGGCGATCCGGGGCTGGCCCTGGGCAACGGGGTCGGCTCGATTATCGCGGACACGGCGCTGATATTCGGCCTGTGCTGCCTGTTGCGCCGGCTGCCGCTGGACCGGTTCGTGCTGAACCGCCACGGCTGGCTGCAGGTCGGGGCCGGCACGCTGCTGGTGGCTTTGTCACTGATCATGCTGGCCGTCGCCGGTGACATCAACAGCGTTGTCCTGCCGCGATGGATAGGCGCAGTCCTCCTGGCGCTGTTGTTGCTATATATGGTGGTGTCGGTCCGCTGGACAAAGAGGCACCCGCAGATGGTCGAGGGGCTTGAAATATCCGCGCCGCCGTCCCACAAGGTAAGTCGCGGCCTTTACTATCTGGTGGTGGTCTTTATCGGGCTGGGGCTGGTCGTGGCCGGCGCGGAGGTGCTCATCGGCTCGGTTCGGGAGATTTCACATCGCCGCGAGGTGCCCTCGGCGGTGCTTGCCGTAACTCTTGTGGCTTTCGGGACCTCGCTGCCGGAGCTGGCGACTGCCATCGCGGCGATTCTGAAAGGTCACGGAGACCTGATGGTCGGCAACATCGTCGGCGCCGATATCCTGAACGTGCTGTTCGTCATCGGCGCATCGGCGACGGCCACGCCGTTGCAGGTCCAGCCGTTCTTCTTCTACCTGTTCTTCCCGGTGATGATGTTCGTTCTCATCCTGTTCCGGGTGTTCATCTTCACCAGCGGGGACACTTTCAAACGGTGGCACGGGATACCGCTTCTGGCGACGTACGTGACGTTCATTGTGCTGGCGCTGCGGTTCGGCGTGGCCGCAAGCGGCTGAGGAACCCACAGGTCGCCCCGTCACATGCCCGATACCACTGTTGCGAGCGCACCGGCGGTCCCGCGGTCCCGAATGCGGTGTTTTCGGCGAACCTTCACGGGCCGGTGATGTGTTACAGTTAAGGTTTGTGTCTTTATCTGTCGCCGGCGGCCGATCGGCGAAGATGGATACCCGTTCCGTTTCAGACAGGAGCGACGAAATTATGCGTTTGCACCCCTTTGCGGTGGCGTTACTCACCCTGGTTGGCGTTGCCGCCCCGCTTATGGCGGAAAACAACGACGCACGGCGGGAGCTTGGTTTTCCTCATGCGGGCATTGCCCTTTCCATACCCGAGGGCTACCAGCCCCGCCGCGTGAGCGAACCGTTCGACGTGATGCGATACGTGCTGGAGCGGGACGGCACGACGCAGGTTGCGGTGTCTTTGTCCGCGTTCCCGGTTTCCGAAGACGTAACGGCCGAGGAATTCGCCGAGGCGAAGCTAAGCGAGCTTCGCAACCTTGTCGCTATGCGGCAATTCGAGCTTATCAAGACCGCGGAGATGCCCGTAGCCAATGTCACCGGGCACGCCCTGCGAATGAACTACACGTTCGGCGGGATCGAGACGACGGCGGCGCAGGTGTATTTCGTCCGGGAAGTAAACGATAGGCCTGTCCACATCTGCTACCTGCTGACTGTCGAGGAGCGAGGCGAACAGAACCGGCTGCTGTCGGAACTGGGAGAGCTGGTGCGGACCATAAGGTTCCTATCGCCTCGCCACCCCGGGGATATCGAGACACCGGAGCTTGGCGAGCCGGTCCGCAGTTCTAACTTGGGTTTTTCGGTCCGTCCGCCCGAGGGATGGTTCGGTGACACCTCGCTGTACGGCGTCAATATGGGACAGACGGACTACCTTCTGGGCGGGGTTATGGTTCCGACGGTTCGGGTGATGGTCGGTCGGCCCGATGCCGACGTGACGGCCGAGCGACTGGCGTCGCGACACCTGGCGTCGCTTCGCGAGACAGTTAAGTCGCGAAACGTCAAAGTCGAGGTCCTGTCGGAAGGTGAAGCGGAGCTGGCCGGCCGCAAGGGCTGGCAATTCGTCGTGCGCCAATACGCCGAACTGCCCGAGGAATCGCCCGATAACGACTCGTCCGTCGTCATCGCACAGCGGACAATTGTGGTCGAGGATGAGCAGCTCCCGCCCGTAGCGGCCAGGGCGGCAGAGGCCATCGCCAACCGCATCGGCCCCTTGCGAAGCTACTCCATCGCGTGCGTCTATCGGGGCGAGAATCAGGACCGGGCTGTGGAGATTCTCGAACACATAGCGGAGGGCTTCTCCCTGCTGACCGATGAGACGGACGATGAGGCCGAACCGGCCGAAGAGCCGGATGCGGACGAAGCGCAGCCGGCCGATGAGAACGGCTGAACCGCGCTGGCCGGCAGCGGATGCGGCCGCCGCGGAAGCTTCTTCCATTGGGCCGGGACATCGGCTATCCTGCCCGGCATGATAGCGGACGGCATGGACGATATCCGGGACAAGGTTGTCCAGGGCGACTGCGTCGGGTGGCTGCGCAAGTGGCGGGAGCGGGCCGGGGCCGAGGCGATGGGGTTCGCTGACCTTATCTTCGCCGATCCGCCCTTCAACATCGGCTACCAGTACGACGTTTACGAGGACCGTAAGGCCTACGACGAATACCACGACTGGACCCGCCAATGGATGTCCGCCTGCCGCGATGTGCTCAAGCCCAACGGAACATTCTGGGTGGCGATCGGCGACGACTACGCCGCCGAGGTGCGGCTCATCGGCCGGGAACTCGACCTGCACCTTCGCAACTGGGTAATCTGGCACTACACGTTCGGCCAGAACACCAAGCGGAAATTCGCACGGGCGCACACGCACTTGTTCTATTTCGTGGCCGATCCGGTGAACTTCACATTCGTCGATGAGGCGGTGCGGACACTCTCTGACAGGCAGCGCGTGTACGCCGACAAGCGCGCCAGCAGCAAAGGCAAGATCCCCGACGATGTGTGGACGGAGTTCCCTCGTGTATGCGGGAGCTTCGCCGAGCGCGAGGGCTGGCACCCCTGCCAGATGCCCGAGACGCTGCTTGCGAGAATAGTCCGCGCGTGCTCGAAGCCCGGCGATATGGTTATGGACCCCTTCGCCGGAAGCGGCACCACACTGGTGGCCGCAAGAAAGCTCAACCGGCATTACTTCGGCATTGAGATGTCCGAGCAGTACGTCGGCAACATACACAGTCGACTCGCGCAGACAAGGCGGCTGGCCGAGGTCGCCGCCGAACCCGGACACGACTGGCCGGAGGAGCTTAAGCAGGAGTTGTGCGGCGTGTATGCTGAAATGGGCGTGACCGTCGCGCGGCTGCAAAAGCACCCCCACCTGCTGGAGGCGGTGGCGGAGCATTTCCGCAATCGCCTGCGGGCAAGCGGCGTCCAGCTCCCGGAAAACTCGGACGGCAATGGCTTCAGTGTCCGGCACATCAAGGCCCAGATTGAACTGCTGGCCCAACAATCGCGGCTGCCCATGCTGAAGGTCCACGACAAGGGAAACATCAACAGGGCCGCAAGACGCCGGAAACCGGAGCTGTTCGAAGGCCGGTCGTAGTATAGCTGAGCACCGATCAGCCGGCATAGTTGGCAAACACGTTGCCTGCGATTCAGGGCCGCTCGCCTGACCGCAAGGCAATGTGGCGTAAGCGTTGACCGCCCGTGGAAGCGCACCATCGACATGTACCTAACACGTTGTGGAGGTTGAGAGATGGACGATCAGAATACCGCTTCGGGTCAGTCGACAAATGACGGCCAGGAAAACAAGTCGGAAGATAAACAAGCCAAGCGTGCAGGCCAGACGTGCATCACGCTGTTTGTGGTATTTGTCGTTTCTCTTCTGGCCTTCACCCGGCCACCGGCAGAGAGCGTCACCGGGGACAACGGATACATGCTTCAGTTCGATTTGCTCAGCTCGCTCGGCGTAGCCGGGGGCATCGGCGCGGCTTTCTTTCTGTTGTTTCAGTTCCGCGCGATAATGCGAACGCAGCCGACCCGTAAGGTCCTGGGACTTGTCGGCGCAGTTGGACTACTGGTGCATACGGCGGTCGCGATACTTCGCCTGGTCTTATCTGGGTAGTGGGCGGGGTTCCTTGGATAGTAAGGCCGTTTGCTCAGTCCGGCAGGCGGACCTTGCTGACGGCTTGGGCGGTGAATGTCCTGCCGGTGAGGTATTCTTTGAAGACTACGCGGACGGTGATGTCCTCATGTGCGGGCGGTTGGTCCCAGGGGCATTCCAGTCCGTAGTGATAGGCCATGAATCCGCTGCGCCAGGTCTCGGAAAGCTCCTCGACTGACCATTCGTAGCGTCCGATGAGTTTCTCGGCTTCCGGTGCGGCCAGGTCGTAAAGCTCCACCACGGCGCTTCCGGCCGCCTTCAGCGCATCGCCCCGGCCGTCAACCGGACGTAGATACACCTTTACGCCGTCGTGGACACCGCGGTCGTCGCCGAGTGTAACGCCCCCGGTGTGGCGCCCCAGCCGGATGGCCGATACGGTGTAGAGCTTTTCCAGGCGCACATCGCCGAGGTCCTGCAGCGTGGCGACCTGCTCACGGAGCTTTCGCAACTCGGCCCGCTGCTCGGCCTTCTCTCGTTGCAGCCGCTCCATTCGGTTTTCGGTCAGTGCGAGGCGGTCCCGCAGTGCGTACATCTCCTGCTGGTTGTTGCAGCCGGCGGCCACGACCAACGGCGACAGCAAAGCCGCCGTCGCAACGGCCCTGAACAGCAACGTCAAGCAGCCCGGCCTGATCATTTGCCGGTTTCTCCGGAATCGTCCCGCGTCGGTTCGGGCATGCGTTCCAGGATGCGGTCAACGCAGCCGTACTCGACCGCCTCCTGCGCGTGCAGCCACTTGTTCCGGTCGCAGTCGCCCTCTATCTGTTCGACGGTCTGACCGGTGTGCGAGGCCAGGATATTATAGATGGTCTTGCGCAGGCGGATAATCTCCCGCGCCTCGATATCCAGCTCGGTCGCCGGTCCGGTCAGCACGCCTCGGATCAGCGGCTGGTGTATGAGCACGCGCCCGTTGGGCAGGCAGAACCGCTTGCCGGGCGTCCCGGCCGCCAG
The DNA here is from genome assembly GCA_003551645.1 of Phycisphaerae bacterium. Lineage (GTDB taxonomy): Bacteria > Planctomycetota > Phycisphaerae > SM23-33 > SM23-33 > PUND01. Next base: position 6,222 of record PUND01000019.1, read on the forward strand.
CAATACCGCGCCCATCGACGCGGCCAGGCCCACGCAATACGTCGCCACGTCCGGACGGACGAACTGCATGGTGTCGTAAACGGCCAGTCCCGCCGAGACAGACCCGCCCGGAGAGTTTATGTAAACGCTGATGTCGGCCTTGGGGTCCTCATTGCTGAGGAACAGGAGCTGCGCGACGACCAGGTTGGCAACCTCATCGGTGATGCCGCCGCCGATGAAGATGATTCGGTCGCGAAGCAGTCGGCTGAAGATGTCGTAGCTGCGCTCGCCACGCCCTGTCTGCTCGATGACTATCGGCACCAATTGTTGGTTCTCAACCATCTTGGAACGGTCCCTTCGAAGCCGCCGCTAGCCCTTCTCGGCGGGCTTCGTCTCGACTATCTCGTCCACGATACCGTATTCCTTCGCCTCCGAGGGGGTGAGGTAACGGTCTCGCTCGGTTTCCTGCTCTATCTGCGCCACGTTGCGGCCGGTGTGGGAGGCGAGTATTTCGTTGAGCATCCGCTTGGCCTTGAGAATCTCCTCGGCCTGTATCTCTATGTCGGACGCCTGCCCGGTAACTCCGCCCCACGGCTGGTGGATCATTATCTTGCTGTGGGGAAGGGCGAACCGCTTGCCCTTGGTCCCTGAGGCCAGTATGACCGCAGCGCCGCTGGCGGCGTGGCCGACGCAGTAGGTCGCGACATTGCAGTTGAGAAACTGAAGGGTGTCGTATATGGCCAGCGTGTCGTCCACCGATCCTCCGGGCGAGTTGATGTACAGGTTTATGTCGCGGTCGGGCGACTTGGCCTGCAGCTCAAGCAGGCGCATTATCAGCCCGCCGGCGCTGGCCGGGCCGACCTCACCCCAGAGGAACACTATCCGTTCCTCGGCAAGCCGCTCTTCCAGCGTCATCTCGCGCCGGTACGCGTACTCCCGATATGCCTCGCCATGACCTTGCGGCGATACGCTCATATTCTCACTCCACGGGGTCAGCCCTTGTCGTCGGGCTTCTCGTCGTCCTTCTTGTCGCTCTTGCCGGTGCTCTTTTTTGAGCTCTTCTGGGAGGTCTTCTTGGCGGCCTTCTTGGCGCCGCCGGAGGCGGTCTTCTTTGCCTTCTTGCCCTCCGCCGCTTCATCGGCCTTTTCGGACGTGTCCTTCCCGGCAGATTTTTTCGCGGCCTTCTTGCCGGCCGGCTTCTTGTCGTCCGTGTCCTGGTCCTGCTCGGAGCTTTCCTCCTGCCGCTTGCGAAGCTCTTCTTCAGAGACCTCCGTGACCTTGGCTTCGTCCAGCAGCTTGTCCAGGGCCTTTTCCTCTTTGATCGTCACGGCGACCTGTTCGAGGTTGCCCTCGGACTCCAGTTCCTGCCGCAGGCGCTCCGGGCGCCGGCCGTAGCTGGCGGCCATCTGGGCGATGTGGGCGTTGATCTCCGCCTCATCCACCTCGACGCCCTCCTGCTCGGCCACCTTGGACAGGATGAACGACAGCTTCAGGTCCGACTCCGCCTGCTTGTCGGCCTCGGCCTGGAGCTGCGCCATGTTCTCGTCCACCTGCTCGCGCGGTACGCCCCGGTACAGAAGGTCAACGTATCGCCTCTGGAGCACCCTCGCGCTGTGACGCTTGGCGACGCCTTCGGGAAGCTCGAAGTCGGTGTTCTCGAGCAGATACTCGCAGACCTGGTTGCGCATGTGGCGCTGGACCTCGTCCTGCAACCGGCTCTCCATGCCGCTGGCGATGTAGTCGCGCAGTTCCCCGGCGGTGTCGAAGCCGATAGACTGAGCGAACGCATCGTCCACCTCCGGCAGCGACCGCTTGCGGACCTGCTTGACCGTCAGCGCGATGTTGACTTCCTTGCCCTGCCAGTCCTCGTTGGGGTGCGATTCGGGCACCTTGGCGGTAAGCTCCACCGTATCGCCGGCGGCCTTGCCCTCCATCTTGTCCGGCAGCTCCAGCAGTGGGATGCCCTCCACCTGACCGGCCGCCACGCGCAGTTCCAGGTCGTCGCGCTTCAGTTCCTCGACGCCCTCGCCGGAAATGACCGCATCAACGGTAACGGCATCGCCCTTCTCTGCCGGGGCCTCGGCCGCCTCGTAGCTCGCCTGTGACTGACGCATCTGCTCGAGCTGCTCGTCGATCCGTTCGTCGGTAACCTCCATGACCGGCTTCTCGACCGGAATGCCCTCGAGTTCGGGAAGCTCGAATTCCGGGGCGACCTCCACCTCGAAACTGAAGCTCATGTCGCCTTCTTCGGGCAGTTCGATTGCGTCCAGGTCGATATCCGGCTCGCCGAGCGTCTTAAGCTCCGCCTGCTCGATGGCGCCTCCCACCGACTCGCCCACCAGGGCGTTGCGGACATCCTCGCCTACTTCATTGCCGAAACGCTTCTCTAGCAGCCGGCGCGGCGCGTGCCCGACGCGGAAGCCCGGCACTTGGACAGACTGGTGCAACTCGCCGAACACCTCGTCGAGCTTGGCGTCTATCCTCTCGCGCGGAACAGTTACCGTTACCTTCTTCTTCAGTGTTCCGGCGTCCTCGACGTCCACACGGTTTTCCGGAAGCGAGGGGGTCTGATCGTCCTGCTCGCCGCTCTCTGGTTGCTGGGTATCTTCTGCCATCTTCTCTCTAGCTCCGTTGAGGTCTCGCCGCCATCGCCGACACGGCGCGGCGTCTCGTCCGCTGCTTCACCCCGACCCGCCGGAACCGGCGGGCCGGAGATGGCACTCTATGCAAACCAACTGGCCGCGTCAACGCATAACAGCCCGCGGAAGCTTGACGACGGCGCCGGCCGCACGTACAAGAACCTGAACGCAACCGCCGGTACGTCCGGACGAACAACCGAGCAAACGCGGAGGACTGAAATGGCCAGTCAGGCGGAAATCGTCGAAGGGACAAAGGCACACATAATCGAGAACTACGGCCGACTGCCGGTGGCGATGGCCCGCGGTGCCGGCTCGCGGATATGGGACGCCGACGGCAAGGAGTATCTGGATTTCTTCGCCGGTTTCGGCGGCGCCGGCGTCGCCGGGCACTGCCACCCGAAGATCGTCCAGGCCGTCAAGGACCAGGCCGAAACGCTTCTCTGCCACGGCAACCTGTGCACATCCGCCCCGCAGGTCGAGCTTGCCAAAGCGATAACCGCACACGGCTTCGGCGGGAAGGTGTTTTTCTGCCACAGCGGCGCCGAGGCCAACGAGGCCGCCATAAAGCTGGTCCGCAAGGCCGCCGGCGAAGGCCGATACAAGATCATCAGCTTCGAGAACTGCTTCCACGGCCGGACGATGGGCGGGCTGTCGATTACGCCCAAGAGCTTCCAGGCGGGCTTCGAGCCGATGCTGCCCGGAGGCGTGATGGTGCCTTACGGCGACCTGGCAGCGGTCGAGGCGGCCATAGACGCCGAAACCGCCGGCGTGTTCGTCGAGCCGATACAGGGCGAGGGCGGCATGAACGTACCGACGGCCGATTTTATGCGCGGCTTGCGGGCAATCTGCGACGCCAACGACCTGGTCCTGGTTGCCGACGAGGTCTGGACCGCGCCGGCCCGGACCGGTAAGTGGTACGCATATCAGCACTTCGGCGCACAGCCGGACGTTATGACGCTCGCCAAGGCCCTCGGCGGCGGAGCGCCGGTCGCTGCGTGCGTGGCCTCGGATAAGTACGCCGACGTCCTCACGCCGGGCACCCACGGCTGCACAATGGGCGGCAATCCGCTGTGTGCGGCGGCGGCAGCGGCGTCCATGGAACTCATCGAGTCCGAGAACCTCACCGACCGGGCCGAAGAAAAAGGACGCTGGGTGACGGGCACGCTCGCCGATGCGGGAATCCCCTGCATAAACGAAATCCGTGGCAAGGGGCTGATGATCGGCGTGGCGATAGACGAATCCGCGGCCGTCGCGAAGGACATAATGATGGCCTGCATGGAGCACGGCCTGCTGGTCTGCATCGCCAAAAACAACGTCCTCCGCCTCGCCCCGCCGCTGACAACGCCCGATGAGGACTTCGAAAAGGCACTCCAGATCCTTATCAGAGTGATGAAGGAGGTCTGAGGCCCCTCACGAGAAGTTAGTGCGATTGAGGGCCGCGATGCGTTGGCGGACGCCGCCGAGACGGCCCGGCCCATTCCATCCGGAGCCGGTTCCACCTCGTACCCGCGTCCGGTTTTCGGGGCCAAGCTCTGCTGCAGCCCGATGGCCTATCGTATGCGATATGGTTGGGCCACGGCTTATTGGGGCAAATAGGCCACGGCTTCAGCCGTGGTTTAACCGGCGCCGCGATTTAGCAGGACAGGGCGTTTTAACGCCCTTCTCCCGGCAGCGCTGGACGCCGAGGCAAGCCCGTTAAAACGGGCTGGGTTGGCGGACACATACCGACTTGCTGAACCATGGCTAAAGCCATGGCCTAAGCGCCGGCGTGCGCGGCCGTCGGGTCAATCCTCGATCTGCTCCATCAGTTCTCTGGCCTTTTCGGCCCATTCGCTGTCGGGGTATTCATCGAGGATTCGTTGCAGGTTTCGCCTTGCCAGCTCATCCATACCCGCGTCGATGTAGTTCTGCGCGAGCACATACAAGGAGCGGCTCTGGTCTTGCGGGTCGTCCTGTTGGGGCCGTTGTGTCGGCGTGTCGGCGTCCGGTGGGTCCTGTTGCCGCTGCTCATCCGGCTGCGATGGCTCCGCCGCGGGCGACTGGTCTATCCGCGGCGGCCGGACCTGCCCGGCGAGGTTGTACATCTCCAAGCTCACCTGCAGGTAGGCGTCGGGGTCCTCCCTGGCCGGCATCGAATCGTCGTCGTTGTCGCGCATCTCGCCACGGCGGTCGAGTACCTCGCGTATTTCGTCTTTGACGTCGTCCGATACAGACGAGTCGCCCTGCAAAGCCCTGCCGAGCAGGGCATAGGCCTCGGCCTCCTGGACGCCCTCTCGCAGCATCAGGGCCTGCACGGTGGGCCTGGCCCCGTCTTCACCGGGTTTCAGTATCGCGCGGGGGTTGAAACGGTAGAGGTTGTGCTGGCGGTCGTGCCGGCCGATGACTCTCCTGCCGTCAACCGACCAGAAGTCCAGCCCGATGCGGCTGAAGCCGCTATGGCGCCTGCCCCGGCCGCCGCCGAAGGTCTCCTCGCCGGCGATGCGGAAGGCGAACGGCTCGGCGTTTATGGTAACCCGTCCTCTGTGGGTGGTGAGATGGACGTATTCATTGTCGGGGTCGGGCAGGTTCATGTTTGCCCCCCGGCCACGGTTGGGTGGGTAGGGAACCTCCAGGACGCCGATTTCGATGTCGTTTTCAATAACGTGCCGGCCGTCCCTGGGAGACGGGTCGCCCCGCATGTGGCTGAAGATCAGCCAGCGGGCATAGGGGGCTATGTCTTTGAACATGCCCACAACCTCCTCTGACGGCCGGCTGTCCCAGCCGGTCCCCAGCAGGATGATGCTATCATCCCAGCCGCGGGAGCGGACGCGCTGCCGCACGCCGTCCATCAGCGGTTTCCAGAAGTCCGCATCGTAGCTCGCCTCCAGTGGCTCCAGCCGACCCTGGCCGACTCTCTCGTTGACTTCCACATCGTCGCGCCCAGGCCGCCAGACAATCAGCGCCAGCGCCTTCGGCTCGCCGCCGTGCTCGGCGTAGATGTCCAGGTAGCGTTCGAACGCGGAGAAATCCACCTCCCACCCCTGGCGGCCGCGGCGCCAGTGGATAAGCCCGTCGTCGTTGCCCATGTGCTCGTTGCGGATTACGGGGATATACAGCAGATTGCCGCCCGCGGCCGCCATGTAGCGCAGAGACGGCTCCATCAGGCGGAAGTGCTCCTGGGAGAAGGGACGGACGTCGTAGTGTGCGGCGATGGTGTCCGGCGACTGCATCAGACCGAGCATGACCTCCCGGTCGTCGCCCTCCGGAAGCCGCCAGCCGGCTACCTCAAGCTCCACGGGTACCGACCGCCTGCCCCTGCCCGTCCGGATGTCTATCTGCCCGGTGTATTGGCCCGGCCGGGCGTGGGTGGGGATCTCCACAATCAGCCACACCGCCGCCGCACCCTCCTGTGGCGGCCGGCTGCGCAGGACATAGTCGCCGTCATCGTTGTCGTCGTCGTTGGCACCGCCGACCACATAGCGGATTTCCACCGCATCGGAAGGTATTGTCCCGCCGTCCTCGCCGCGAATGGCGGATACCTCCGCCCGCAGGCCGCGAACAGGCGATCCGCCCCCCACAACCACCTGCCCGGAAGCGATGCCACCTATCGGGCCGACCATTCTCAGCGGCTCATCCGCCTGCGCCGACCGGGCATCCTGAATGTCCTCGCCCGGCAGTGCGAACGGACCGGGCAGCAGCACCCCGCCCCCGGCCGGCTTCGACGACGGCCCGACGGCCAGAATAAGCATCGCCACTATAAACAACACACCGGCTGTCGTCCGGTTCATCATATCCAATCCTCTAGCTTTCATGATGCCAATCGGCCAGATGTCTCAACTCGGGGGTGTACGCCCTGTCCGCCGGGCGCCCGGGGCCGGCTTGTTCGCTTGTGGCCGGTCCGGCTTGCCCGGCGGGTGTGGCCGGGCGTCTGAAATCTATCCTAACGCATCCCGCGTCGGCATCCAAACGCTCACGGCCTTAAACGCAATAACACCGACGGCGTACCGGGATTTCCCGGTTTTTTGCCGACACGGGACAAAGAGATTACGCGGACACCCCGGGCAGTGGTTTTCGCGGCGCGGCCGAGCCGGGCGCGCACGCGCCGCCGCCGGGGAGGCGCCGCCGGCCGCTGTGGAACGCGACAGCGGCGCCATATCCCCGGCGACGGTCAGACAGCGACTCGGCGGTTATTCAGCGGCCAGCTTCGCGTCGATTGTGCCCTGGTGGAGCGTCCTGCCGGTACCGTCGGCCTTGACGCTTGTGAGCATCAGGTTCGTCCCGGCAGTGCCGAAAACGGCGCGCCTGCTCAGGTAGAGCACCGTCTCATCATCCAACCATGTGGGATAGACGTTGCTGGCCTGCGGGCCTCCGGCGCCGGCCTGCTTGCCGGCGTCTTCGGCTATTACTTCCGGGTCCTTGCCGTCGGCTCCGGCGACGCTGACCTTTATCACCCCGTCCTCTTCGTCGGCGGAGCCGATAAGCACCCTCGCACCGTCCGGAGAGTACACGGCGAAGGCGACGGCCGGGGCGACCTCCCGGCTCCGGCCGGACACCATGTCCACGGAGTAGAGTTTGCTCTGGCCCTCCATCTCATCCGGCATTTCGGCATCGGCAGCGTCCACCTTCATCGCCGCCACCATCGCGGCTTCTCTGTCGGGCGAGACGTCAAAGTGCACACCGTGCTCGGCGGCCATCGCGACCACGGCCGACTTATCGTCGTTGGCCACATCCACGGTCGTGAGATGGCCGGAGTAGTAGTTGGACTCGCCTATCTTGTCTTCCATCTGGAAGACAACCACGCGCTCGCCGTCCGGCATCCACCGATGAATCGCCCCGACATTGGAGGCCATCCTCTTGCTCGACCCGTCGGCGACGTCGATGACGATCAGCTCCGGCATGTTCTGCTCTATCGGCGCCACCTGCTGATCGGCCACGCGGGTGATGCTGATGTATCTGCCGTCCGGACTCCATTGTGCGTAGGCGACGTTACTGCGCGAGAACAGTTGCCTGGTCCTGCCGTCGGGGTCGCGCAGCACGCCCCGGAACGACTGGCCCATACCGCCCTCGCCGACCTGCTCTATCAGCAGGGCGCTCTTGCCGTCGGGCGAGTACATGGCGAAGGCGGCCTTGCCGCGCTCGGCCTCGTGCAGAACGTTGACCGAGCCGTCGGCGGGCCTGTACACCACGAAGCCCTCGGCCCGGGGGATGAGCACGTCGCCGTCCGGCGAGACGCTCAACTCGACGGGCAGGCACCCGCTCAACACGGCCGCGACCATCAGTACAGGGAGCATCCACATCCGTTGCAGGTATCGCATGACCAGCTCCTTTCTGTGAACCCGGGTAAATGCCGACTCGCTTACTGGAGAAGGGCCGGCGCCGGGGCCGACGACGGTTCGACCGGCCACGGCCGCCTATACACAATCTTACCACGCCGGGGGTGAATCCACACCTGTGATCCGAAATGTTTTGCGGAATATTTTTGGGGATTCCCCATGCCACAAAGCCCCCCGGCGGCACGAAAAAACATCACCGCGCCGCTCGTAGCCGGCGGCGCGGTGATGGGTGTGAGAATCTACTTTTCCGTCTGTCGGTTCAGCGGCGGCGCTTCAGGACAACGGCCAGGCCGCCGATGCCCAGAAGACCCAGCGTCGCCGGCTCGGGGATGGTGACGGCGGCCCAGCTCTCGCCGAAGCGGAGTTCATCGACCAGGACTGACTGCGGATAGTTGAAGGATTGTCGTAGCTCGAAGCCGAAGAAACCCCAGCTCGGGCAACCAACGACAATGCCCCAATCTTCTGTGTGAGTAAAGTCCGGATCGCCCATTGGCTCGTAGAGGTCGGGGTTAAGCCACAGCCGATAGGTGTTGTCGCCGGTTCCGCCGGGACGCTCGATGCTCAGGACCAGAAGGTTTGTCCCCTCGGCCAGCGTAAGGCCTTCATCATTGCCGACTTCCTCTGCATCCAGTTGGAGTCGGTCTTCAGACTGGGTTCTAAGACGGACGGTGCGGGCTTTTTCCTCATCGCCGCCACTTTCTCCGCCGAATCCAAAGCCGAGTCTACGACCACCACTTTCATGACGGAAAAGAACATCTACGCCGTGGATATCCAGGTCATCCTCGCGCGCCGTGTAGCCATCGGCGTTAATCAGCGCCGAAAGATAGAGCGCATCGCCCGTCTCCGTTATGGAGTCGCCAGGAACCAGAGAAGCATCCTCAGAATTGCCGCTTGCATTATCCCCTTGCCTGAAGTTCGAAGTCCGGTACGCCTCCACCGCCCCGCCGGCACTGGCCAGGCCGGGGTAGCTCAGCCCCTGCTCCACGGGTTGGTAGCCGCGGGCGTCGTGGTCCTCGTCGACTGCATCCCACGTTTCCTCCCCATCAAAGCCGATGGTCGATGAGGTCTGTTGGCCGTCAAGGTACTCGCCCCAGTCGTAACCGACGAACTGCTCCTCGGCCAGCAGGTCGTCAATCGTCGCCGCGGGGGCGGCCACGGCGAAGGCCAGCACTGCCAGCGTCGTCGTGGCAAACATGACATTGCGAATCATTGTTCTGCTCCTTTCGTGTCCCGGATGTTTTTCATGCCGGGCCTCTCTGAACTTCCCACTCCTGTGCTGTGAACTGGACGGGCCGGCCGTCGGCCCGCCTGCCAACTGTCAATTATTATAGCACGGACGGCGGGATATGTCCTTGCACAGAACGCCAAAATATTTGACAGGTGCGACAATTTTTGGGAAAATCCCTGGCCATGAAACGGTCAATCCGCCACGTCGCTGTCTGCATCAACACCGATCCGGTCGGCTTTTGCAGCCAGATATGCGCCGGCATAGCCCGTTTCGTCGGCGAGCGGACCGACTGGGGCACGTTCATTCAGCCCCTGGCCAGGGCCGATCTATCGGACGCCCTGCGTGGCTGGCGGGGCGACGGGGTCATCTGCGTTGTCAACAACCGGAAGAACCGGTCCTTCGCCACGTCGCTGAAAGTGCCGGTGGTCAATGTAACCGGCAGGTTCACCTCGCCGGGCGTTCCGAGCGTCATCGGCGAGGATGATACCGTCGGACGCATGGCGGCCGAGCACTTCATCAGCAGGGGTTTCCGGAACTTCGCGTTCTTCGGGCCTCGGGAAACCCACTTCGCCCGCGGGCGCTTCGAGGGCTTCCGGGATGCGCTGGCCGAATCCGGGTTTTCCGTGCGCGAGCCGCCGGAGCCGTCGAAGCGGGAGGCGTCGGACTGGGTGTATCTACTCGAGCGTATAGGCCGCTGGCTCCGCGACCTGGACCACCCCGTGGCCGTGTTCAGCTCCTTTGACAGGGCGGCCCATGATGTTATCCAGGCGTGCGTGCAGACCGGTCGGCACATCCCGGAGGAGGTGGCCGTGCTGGGCGTGGACAACGACCCCACCTGGTGCGAGCTGAGCAACCCGCCGCTGTCGAGCATAGACCAGGACTTCGAGTACCGCGGCTATGCCGCCGCGAGCATGCTGGACCGCCTCATGGACGGGGAAGAGCTTCCGGCCGAGCCGATACGCGTGCCGCCGGGGGGCGTGGTGGTGAGGCGCTCGACGGATATCCTCGCCACCGACGACGTGTCCGTCCGCGCGGCGCTGCGGTTCATCCACGAGCACTGCGACGAGCAGTTGGGCGTCGACGACGTGGCCGCCGCGACGCACATGTCCAGGCGCAACATCGAGCGGCGCTTCAGCGAGGCCCTCGGTAGGACCGTGTACGACGAGATACGCCACAGCCGGCTTGCGAAGGCGCGGTCGCTGCTGATGCGCACCGACAAGCCGCTGATGGAAGTGGCCCTGGACAGCGGCTTCCCGAGCGCATCGGACCTGAGCAACGCCTTCCGGCGGCACCTGGACATGACGCCGAGCCAGTACCGCCGGCGCCATCGGCTCTGAACGGCTCGACGGCCGCGCCGACGGCGACGGCGAAAGATCAGACCACGGCTGAAGCCGTTGCCTGTTTGCTCCAATAAGCTGTGGCCTAGTCATACCGCGTACGGCAGGTTGTCGCGCCGTATCAGGGCGTTCCCGCAAACCGGACACGGGTGTCAGGTGGAATCGTCTCCGGGTAGAATGGGCCGGGCCGCTGGAGAGCGGATGAACCGGAAACACGGCTACAAGAAGGTGCTGAGTCAGGTTCCGCTGTTTTCGGCTCTGGGTGAGCCGGAACTGTCGGAGTTTATGCGCGACTGTCCGGTTCGGCGGTTCCCGGCCGGCGAGGCGGTCTTTCAGCCGGGCAAGCCGGCAGAGCGGTTCTACGTGGTGCTCGAAGGTTCGGTGAAGATATTCCACCTCTCCGAGCAGGGCCAAGAGCAGACACTGCACCTGTACGGTCCGGGCCGGACCTTCGGCGAGGCGGCGATGTTCGCCGGGGGCGAGTACCCGGCCTGGGCGCGGGCCGTCGAGGACGCCCGGCTTCTCGAGGTGCCGCGGGCGGTCCTGGAGCGCGTGATGCATCAGCGGCCGGGGCTGGCGATGGGGATGATGGCGGGCCTGTCGGCCAAACTGCGGGAATTCGCACGACTGATCGAGCGGCTGAGCTTGCGTGATGTGCCCGGCCGGGTGGCGGGTGCCCTTCTGGAGGAGGCCGACGGCCGGCGTGAGTTCCGCCTCGCCAGGACCAAGCGGCAGCTCGCCTCGCTGCTGGGGACCACGCCCGAGACACTCAGCCGATCGCTGGGCAAGCTATCCGACGCCGGGTACATCCACGTGAAGGGCCGAACTATCCGCATCCTCGACGCCCAGGCCCTCCGACGGCTCGCCCGGCAGGGATAGCGGCCACGGCGGCGGAGAATTGCCCCCTGACGTGGCAGGGGCTTCCAGCCCGTGAGCCACGGGTCGCAGGCAAGTACCGGAGAACCACACAACATTGGCAAGATGCCAGTGCCACCTCTGAAGAATCGCAAGCCGCGGAAAAAAACTTCGCTCAATTGACGCACGTCAAGGTGTACACGCCCAAAGAGTGGTAAAACTTGTACGGTGTGAACGAGTTTAGGAGAGCGAACTGATGACCTTACAGAGCAAACAGGCCGGGCCGAGAACGCGGAGCATCGTCCACATCGACGAGGACAAGTGCGACGGCTGCGGGCTGTGCGTGCCCTCGTGTGCCGAGGGCGCGATACAGATTATCGACGGCAAGGCCCGGCTGGTGGCCGAGAACCTCTGTGACGGACTGGGCGCTTGCCTGGGCGAGTGCCCCAGGGATGCGATCACCATCGAGCAAAGGCCCGCCGAGGAATTCGACCCCGAGGCGGTCGAGTCCCGCAAGGCGGCCGAGCGACCGGCGCCGGCCGACGATGACGCCCTGCCGTGCGGCTGCCCGGGCACCGCCATGCGCAAGCTCGGCGGAGGCGAGCCGCCGAAGGCCCGGCCGACTGACGGCGGGGATTCTTCGGCCCAGTCGCGGCTGGGGCACTGGCCGGTCCAGCTCGCGCTGCTGCCGGAAAAGGGCGACATGTGGGCCGGGGCCGATGTGCTGCTGTCGGCCGACTGTGTGGCGTACGCCCTGCCGGACTTTCATGACCGGCTGCTGGCCGGTCGGACGCTGGCGGTGGCGTGTCCGAAACTGGACGACTCCGCTGCCTACGTCGAGACGCTGGCGAGGATTTTCGCCGGCAACGACATCCGCTCCGTGACGGTCGCGCGGATGGAGGTGCCCTGCTGCGGCGGCCTGGTGGAGGTCGCCCGGCGTGCGCTCGCCGACGCCGACAGCGATGCGCCGCTGTGGATAATCGAGATCGCCCTGGACGGGACCATCAAAAACGCCCTGCCGGCGGCAAGACACGCATAAGATATCAATCGGATCGGGAATACCGGTTCAAGCGAAAGGAGCTGCAATATGGACATGTATTGTTACCAGTGTGAACAGACGGCCAAGGGTACCGGCTGCACGGTCAAGGGCATCTGCGGCAAGGAGCCGGAGGTCGCGACGCTGATGGACCTGCTGGTCCACGTGACCGAGGGTCTTTCGCAGTACGCCCACCGTGCCCGCGAGCTTGGCGCGAAGGACAGGGAGATCGACGAGTTCGTGATAGAGGCGCTCTTCGCGACCGTCACCAACGTGGACTTCGACCCGGAACGCCTCACGGAGCTTATCCGCACCGGTGCGGCGCTTCGGGACCGGGCGAAGCGGATGTACGAAGACGCCTGCCGCGAGGCCGGCCGGGAGCCGGAACAGCCCGGCGGCGACGCCGAAATCGCCCCCGGCGACGACCGCGACGACCTGCTCGCACAGGGCAGGGAGAGAACCATCCGCCAGCGGATCGACTCGCTCGGCGACGATGTGGCGGGCATGCAGGAGCTGATTACATACGGGCTGAAGGGCGCGGCCGCCTACGCCGACCACGCGCGCGTTCTCGGCGTAACCGACGACGACGTGTACGCCTTCTTCCACAAGACGCTGGATTTTCTGTCCACCAACCCCACCGACGTTGAGGAACTGACGGCCACGGCGCTGAAGGTCGGCGAGACCAATCTGAAGGTCATGGAGATGCTCGACTCGGCCAACACCGGCGCCTACGGCGACCCGGAGCCGACCGAGGTCCGCATAACGCCGGTCGCCGGCAAGTGCATCTGCGTCTCCGGGCACGACCTGAAGGACCTGAAGATGCTCCTGGAGCAGACCGAGGGAACCGGCGTCAACGTCTATACCCACGGCGAGATGCTGCCCTGCAACGCCTACCCGGAGCTGAAAAAGCACAAGCACCTGGTGGGCAACTACGGCGGCGCATGGCAGGACCAGCAGAAGGAGTTCGACGAGTTCCCCGGCGCCGTCCTGATGACCACCAACTGCCTCCAGAAGCCGCGGGACGGCTACAAGGACCGCATCTTCACCACCGGACTGGTCGGCTGGCCGGGCGTAAGCCACATCGAGGCGGCCCCGGACGGCACGAAGGACTTCACGCCGGTCATCGAGGCCGCCCAGCGGGCCGAGGGCTTCACCGAAGACGCCGAGGAGAAGCGGGTCACCATCGGCTTCGCGCACAATGCGGTGATGGGCGTGGCGGAAAAGGTGATTGATGCGGTCAAGAGCGGCGACATCCGGCACTTTTTCCTCATCGGCGGATGCGACGGGGCCAAGAGCGGCCGGAACTACTACACCGAGTTCGCCCAGCAGGTTCCCGACGACTGCGTGATACTCACGCTGGCCTGCGGAAAGTACCGCTTCAACAAGCTGCCCTTCGGCGATATCGGCGGAATACCGCGTCTGCTGGACTGCGGACAGTGCAACGATGCCTACTCGGCCATCCGGATCGCCGTGGCGCTTGCCGAGCAGTTCGACTGCGGCGTCAACGACCTGCCGCTGAGCTTCATCCTCAGTTGGTACGAGCAGAAGGCCGTGGCCATACTGCTTACGCTGCTGCACCTTGGCATCCGCGATATGCGTGTAGGCCCGTCGCTGCCGGCCTTCGTAGGCCCGAACGTCTGGCAGGCCCTTCAGGATAACTGGAACATCCAGGCGATCGGCCAGCCGGCCGACGACCTGGCCGAGTGCCTGAGCTGACGCCGGGCAGTAACCAGTAGCCCGAAGCCAGTAGTCAGGAACCATCGGTTCGGCCCAACGCGGCACGACGCCAAATCGAAAATCGCTACGCCCTCCCGCGGCGGTCGGGTCTGTGTGAACCGGCCGCCGCGGCCGTTTGCGCCGATCGGGCGGTCGCATTCCCTCGAAGATGGGTTATACTTGTAATCGGCCTGGAACCACGGGCGCACAAGCCCCGCAACTAAGGAGCAGAGCGATGCGTTTGAGCAGGTTCGTGCTTATGGCGATAGCAGTCGGCTCGCCGATCGTCTGGACCGCCTGCACACCGGCGGCCGCGGATACGGAGCCGGACCCCGCAATTCGGCGGCTTCTGCCGGACTACTCGGAGGGCCTGATGGGCAAGTTCGGCCCGTTCATCTGGACGCGGGCGCTGGACATCGGCGGCGACGTCCGCTGGTCGGACGAATACGGCCGGCCCGACAGCGACGGTGAGTTCATCTGGCTGTATCAGTTCATGCGCTACCGCCGGGCCAGGCCCGAGACGCCCCTGGTCCATGAGCGGCACAACCTTGTCTCGCTGCATGAGGACATCGCGTATTCCCTGCAGCCCTGGCGGCTGCACCTGAACTGCCGCGAGCCGCACAACTTCAAGTTCGTCGTCGGGTACACGCACGAGGATACGACCTTCGAGCACGGCGACAACACCGACCTGGCGCACATCGCCACCGGCGACCGGGTGGCGCTTTTTCTGCCCATCCGCCACGACACCTGGGAAGACAGCCGCCCGGCCGACGACCAGAGCGAGTACTACATCAACCCGGAACGAAGCGCCCAGGGACCTTGCATCATCGAGTTCAAGGCCGGTGAGATAATCAAATACGAGTGGTTCCACACCAGGCCGCTGCACCACCGCGTGCTGCTGGATTTGACCGACGAACTCGGCGGGCCTGAGAACGGCCTGCCTCTGGTCCAGAAGTCCATCTACCGTTTTGAACTCGGCGAAGAGAAAGGCGAGTGGCGGCTTCTGGTAAAGCTCGACGGCCGTGACGGCGAACCCGAAAGCGAAGACGACTGGGACATGATATTCACCCACGAATCGCCGGGCGCCAGCCCCCACACCGTGGACATCACGCCCGAGAACTCCGTCTGGGCCATGAGCACCTTCAGCCCCGGCGGGATGCCCGAGGATACATCCGAGGCGGTCATCAAGCTGCTGCCGTTCGACCGCGACAGCGGCGAGCGAGTGGACTTCCCCTCCGAGCGACGCCGCGTGCGAACCTTCGCCGTGGACAAGCTCGACGAGGTTCTCGAAGGCGGATACCCCCATCTCGGCCGCCCCGCCGACCGCCTCCGCAGACTCGGACGCGAAATCGACGACTGACCGCGGCTCGGAAGCCCCGCCTGTGCCCGGAAGCCCCGGCCGTGCGCGATAGTCCGGCCGAGGACGACAGCCGCTGCCCACTACCAAAGGACACGATATTCGGGCTTGTCTGATTACCCTGCTAGTGTTACCGAGCAAATGTAGGAAAAACCTCCCCGCAGCGCTAGAATCATACTGCATACCCGATTTCTCGTGTTTTAAGGACCCAGTCATGCCCCGGACTCCTTTACATACCGGCCCATTTGTGCTGTTGGCACTTGTTCTGAGCATTGCTCTGACGTCCTCGGCCCAGCCGCCGGAGCCGGCCGAGCTTCAGTCGGAATGGTTCCCCGAGCCGTACCTGGACCAGCAGAAGTTGTATGTGCTGCCCGGCCCCATCTACGGCATCTTCACGCATAATTCCCAGACCTGGGACAGCTTGACGGTTACGTTGTACCCCACCATCCGGCTGAACCAGACCCTTACCGAGAAGCATATCCCGACGATCTCGCTCGTGGAAGACTTCCAGGAACACACGCCGGATCAGAACCACTACCTCCGTGAGTGGCAGATCACCTACCCCATCCTCAGTTCCGACGGCCATCACAGTCTGCTGCTGCCCGGCGCCAGGGCTGTTTTCATGTCCGGAGGTTACCTCGAACACTGCCTTGCCCGCGCGATCCAGGCCGTCGTGGACGGTACGAAGTTCCGGCCGCCCGAAGAGCCGCTGCTGATGGTCCTGGTCACGGATGCGATCTACATGGCGCAGCCGGACAGCGCCGCGGACAAAGGCGGCAATAACAGGCCCGGACAGACCGGGCAGGTGGATACCCCGCGAATGTCCTCGACACTTAGAGAGATGAGCGACGAGGCGGTTGTCTCCTACCTCACGGATGTGGTCCTGGACGAACGGCACGGCGACCAAGGGCAGTCCGGCCACGGCCAGGTACGCTCGGACAGGGTCAACCTGCGGCTTTTCCGCGACAGGCGTTGGCTGGATACCGTCGGAGGCGGGCCTTTTACCATCGACGTGGTGCTGGTTGATACAGAAACGCTCGAGGATTACCTGCCGGATATCATCCGCTGGACCGAGCGCGACCGCTAAACCACCGGTTAGTCGGCGCGGCTGGCCTGATGCGGCGGCGGCTTCGGTTAGGTTTACCCTCTTGCACTGTGGCCTCTGCGTATCCGCGGCCCGGACAATACCGCTGAATATCAGTTGATGCCCCGCCGACACAGCCCGGACAATATTCGATCCGCGGCCCGGCCATCAGCCGCGCATACCGAGCACAGGCGGGTCAACTACTCGTCAGGGGGCACGAGCCGGGCTAGAACTCCAGCGGCAGTTGAACGGGCTTGCCGGTCTTGACCGCCTGTCGGGCCAGTTCGTGGGCCTCGTTGTACTGGTCGGCGACCACGTCCCAGCAGACGATGTTCTCGAGGTATTCCTTAAGGTTGGTGCCCATCCTCATCCGGGCTTCCTCGTTGCAGGCAAGCTCGATGACGTGCCGCTTGAGCATATCCCGTGTGGTGAACAGCTCTCCGCCGCGGCTTTCGAGCGTCTGGGCGGTCAGGCCCTCCATCGGAGCGCTGGTGATGAACGGCTTGTTCAACGCGATTATACGAGCCAGCGTGCCCGACTGTGTCTCGTCGGTGCTGGGCAGGACTATGAAGTCGCAGACGGCCATCATCTTGTAGTAAGTATCGCCGCGGGGTACGAACTCGTAGTAGTGCGCCAGCCCCTTTTTCTCCAGCAGCTCGACCTGGGTTTTGTACCGCTCATAGTCGCGTCGGTGGTTGGGGTCGCGCATGGTCCCCGCAGCCAGCAGGTCCCAGTTCTGACCGCTGCGGGCATGGATTTCCTGGGCAATCTCCTCCCACATGCTGGTCAGGATGTCCCATCGCTTGTTGGATTGTATCCAGCCGATAAGCCCGACCAGGTGCTGGGAGAGGTGGGCCACCTTATCAAGCTGCAGTTCCTTGCGAAGCTGGCGGACCTGAGCGAGCGTGTATCGGCGGTCGGAGCGGGCGCCGTGCGGCACGACCATGACGTTAAGCGGCGTCGGCCAGCCGCGGCCGGTGAAGTTCCAATCCAACCGCCATTTCTGATAGTGGCACTTGAACAGCACCACATGCGCCCTTCGGCACATCTTGAAGATGAAATCCGCCTCGTAGTCCGTCAGCCGCCCGTGGACGGTGTGCGGCTCGACGACGGTGGGCAGGTCGTTGATGGCGTCCAGAAGGGCCAGGAAGCCCTCGTTGGAGTCGCCCTGGCCGCGCTCGTCGTGGTATTCGTACAGCCCGTACTCATGCTCGATGTGCACCGCGTGGGGCTTCAGTTCGTGGAGCTTGTCCGCGACCGGCCGCCACCAGTTGCGGTACGACATATCGATGATGGGGATTACGCCCTCACCATCGCCGTCGGTGTGACTGACGACCAGGACGTCGCGGTCGGGGTTGTTTTTCTGGATAAACTCTCGAGCTTCCTCGCAGAAGGTGCCTATTCCGCACAGCCGCGGAGGATAGCTGCTTACCATTACTATCGGAGCCGCCATACCGCCTTGCTCCCATCGTCAATAAACTCTCGGCGTCCCGGCCTGCCGCGCTCACGGCGCCCGGCCACAGGACACTTATCGGCAGTTAACGCGTTAACTTTTGCCACATTCGGCACTATACGCACAAGCACATCGCCCGGGGGTGGCGGTGACGCTGCGTTTGCGCCGGCCAGGGGGGCCTGTCCGGCCCGCGTTGTCGCAGTCACGCCCGAAGCCGCTGAGCCAACGGCGCGCGGCAAACCGCCATCTGGCAGGTTCTTTCTCTTAATCCATCATAGGTGCCCGCGGACATCGCTACAAGCTCACAATGGACCGGCGTGGCGAAAACCCGCGACTTCTCAGTCATCCGCGCACACGCCACCGGCAACTGTCGCAAAGCCCCCCGGCGGCCGCCACCGGAGACGGCCAAAAAATAATATGAATATCCAAACTAAAAAAAAGTTGTTTGACGCTCGGCAGGTAAATATACTTTTTCACTATCGGAATTGTGGTTTCTGTTTCGCCCCTATTTCTTTTTCAGGAGTTTCACATGCCGCCGAAGACACAGGACATCGACGAACTACAGAGAGAACTGGAAGAAAAGCTGTCACGGCTTGAAGACCTCAAGTCGCAGCGCGATGAGATTGATCGCGAGATTGCGGATTTGATGGGAGTGGGTCGTTCGCGAGCAAAGACCCGCGGGAAGACCGGCAAAACCCGCAAGAAGACCGGAACGACCCGCAAGGCGAAGAAGCGGGGCCGTCGCGGAAGAGGCGGCGACAAGCCGCTGGTGGAGTACATCAAGGATGTACTCGCACAACACCCCGAAGGCATGAGGATCAAGGAAATCGAACAGGCCGTCAAAAAGACCGGTTACAAGTCCGCCAGCAAGGACTTCTACGGCATCATCGCCACGGCGGTGCGCGACGAGAACCACTTCGAAAAGGTCAGCCGCGGCGTGTATAAGCTGAAGGACTGACCCGGTGCGGGTTGACAGCAGCCCCCGGGCCTTATAGATTGGTGGTCGCTGTGCAAGCGACCCGGGCCGTTAGCTCAGTTGGCTAGAGCGCCTGCTCGACACGCAGGAGGTCAGTGGTTCGAGTCCACTACGGCCCATGGGAAAGGGAAGCCGGTGAGCGGTTTTATCCGCAAACCGGCTCTTTGTTTGCGCCGGCGGATGCGCCGCGGGCCGCTGGATATCGGCGGCCTCCCGGAGCTTTCGCTTGCGCCTCGCGGACGACGGACTTGCCCCGGGGCGCCGCCGAGCTGGTCATAATCGCCCACAATCAAAGTTGCCGACGCGCATAAGGCGCGGTATTGTCTTGGCCGGAGGCGGACAAGAGGTCCGCCGGCGTTGCATGGAGGTTGGTATGGACAAGTTCATCATCCAGGGCGGCGGTCGGCTGAAGGGGGAGGTCACCGTAGGCGGTTCGAAGAACTCCTCGCTTCCGATAATGGCCGCATCGCTGCTGGCGGAGGGGCCCAGCCGCATCAAGGGCGTGCCGGGCCTGGCCGACATCCGCCACACTATGGCTTTGCTGGAAGAGCTGGGCGCCGAGGTCCGCCGCGACGGCGACGCCGTCGATATAGAGGTCCACGACGAGGCGGACAGTCACGCCCGCTACGACCTTGTGCGTAAGATGCGCGCCAGCGTGTGCGTGCTCGGCCCGCTGCTGGCCAAGCGCAAGAAGGCGCGCGTGGCGATGCCCGGCGGATGCGCAATCGGCTCCCGCCCCATCGACCTGCACCTCCGCGGGCTAAGGGCGCTGGGAGCGGATATCCAGCTTTCCGGCGGCGACGTGGTGGCCTCTGCGAAGCGGCTGCGTGGAGCCAGCGTATTCCTGGGAGGCCCGTTCGGTTCCACCGTGCTGGGCACCGCCAACGTGATGATGGCGGCCGCCCTCGCCGAAGGCACCACCGTTATCGAGTCGGCCGCGTGCGAGCCGGAGGTGGCGGACCTGGCCGATTACCTCAACGCCATGGGCGCGCGCGTGAACGGGGCGGGAACCCCGCGGGTGGTCATAGACGGTGTCGAATCGCTCCGAGGCGCGGAGCACACGGTAATACCGGACCGCATCGAGTCGGGCACTTTCATGGTCGCATCGGCCGTCAGCAACGGAGAGGTTACCGTAAAAAACGCGCGCATGGACCACATGATGGCGGTGGTGGACAAGCTCAGGCAGATAGGCGCGATCGTCGAAACCTCAAACGGCGGGCTTGAGGTGGCCTCGGCCCGGCGACTGGAACCGGCGGATGTGACAACCCAGCCGTATCCGGGCTTCCCGACCGACCTTCAGGCACAGCTCATGACGCTCCTGTGCCTGGCCGACGGAAACAGCGTGATAACCGAGAAGGTCTTCCCCGACAGGTTCATGCACGTGGCGGAACTGCTGCGGATGGGGGCGAACATACGAAAGGAAGGCCCGACCGCCATAGTTACCGGCGTGCGGAAGCTCGTCGGAGCGCCGGTGATGGCAAGCGACCTGCGGGCCTCGGCCGCCCTGGTGCTGGCCGGTCTGGTGGCCGACGGACAGACCACCGTGCAGCGGGTCTATCATATCGACCGCGGATACGAGAGCATCGAGCGCAAATTCGCCCAGCTCGGCGGAGATGTCAGGCGAGCGGCGGAATGAGCGCCGGAATGAGCGCCGGTGAGCTGGTTGATTGGTTAACTGGTTAACGGGTTCGCCAGTTGATTGGCTGTCTGGTTAGCGTGGCCTAAACGCTCCCGGCACCCGCTTGTCGGGCGGTGGCCGTGGATGCGCGGGCCTACCAGCCCTCCACCCGGCCTTCTTCTTCGAGCGATTTGCTCCACGAGGACGGGGCGCGGTAGTACCCGGCAAGCTCCATGGCCGCCACCACGCCGTCGGCACAGGCGGTGGCGAGCTGCATTGCCGCCTGACGTCGGCAGTCGCCGGCGACGAAGACTCCCGGAAGTGAGCTTTTCATGGTGGTGCAGTCGCAGAAGATGTAGCCGTTCTCGTCCATGTCCACCGCCCCGCGCAGAAAGCCGGTATTCGGCACCATGCCCACAAAAACGAACACGCCGTCAACGTCGAGGTTCTCGGTTTGGTCGCTCTTGACGTTGCGCAGCACCACGTGGTCGATGTCGGTGGCGTCGTCGTTGCCGACTATCCGCTCCAGAACGTAGGGCAGCTTGATGTCGATGTCGTGCTCGGCCGCGGCCGCGTTCAGCTCATCCACCAGGACCTGCTGGGCGCGGAACTCATCGCGGCGGTGGATCAGCGTGACTTTCCTTGCGAACCGCCTGGCCAGGTAGATGGCGTCCTCGACCGCGGTGTTGCCCCCGCCGACACACAGCACGTGCTTATCCGCATAGAACGCACCGTCACAGGTGGCGCAGTAGCTGACCTTGGTGGCCTGGCGCATCTCGTCCTCGCCGGGCACGCCCAGCCGACGATAGTCACTGCCGGGCGCGGCGATGACAGCGCGGGCGAGCATGGTCTTCTCGCCGTCGTTGATATCCAGTTCGATAAGCCCGTCGCCTCGCCGGCGCAGGCCCGTGACGCCGTGATTGGTGAGTATCTCGCCGCCGAAGTTGCGGACCTGGTTGGACATGTGCTCTATCAGCTCCGGGCCGGAAATCTGCTCCCAGCCGGGGTAGTTCTCCACACGCTCGGTCAGCAGAATCTGCCCGCCGGCAAGGCCGTTCTTGTCCAGAACGGCGCCCTTGTACCGGTCGCGGGCGACGTACAAACCGGCCGACAGCCCGGCCGGCCCGCCGCCGATAATCAACACATCGTAAACTTCGTCGGTGTGTTCGTTCATCAGATGCTCCGGTCAAAAGTTCCGCCCCTGCGGGGGGCAGACATGAATGGAATGATGTACCCGGCGGCCCAGTCAGTCCCGGATCCTGCCGACTATGGAATTCGCCTCAGGGAACCGCCTGGTGACGGCGGCGGCTGTGGTGACCTCCATGACCAGGCCCTCGGCCGTGGTCATTCGCAACAGATGCCCGTCGGCGTCCAGCAGCAGAACCGCCGGCTCAGCGTCGGCGGCCGGCTGGTCGGAGGCCCGGATCGCCCGGACCTTTTCGCCGCCTATGGTCGCCTCTCGCGGACCTTCAACGGTGAACGTGCGCATCTCGAAGGCGTCGGCGGACGACTCGTACGAGGCGAAACCGTAAGTTTCCGGCTCGGACAAATCCAGAAGGTGCGGCAGCAGCACACCAAGCGCCTTGGGCAGGTATATCTCCCGAACATGTGCGGGGATTGCCTTGTCATGGGTATTCTGTTGCGTCCCGCGGCTAACAGTGGTAACTATGCGATCGTCCTGCCTGAGTCCTTCCTCGATGATCGCGCCGCCCGCTTCGCCCGAGCCGACCTCCAGCCGCTGACGCCAGTTCTCGGTGCTCCTGTCGGCGGATACGAACTTCTGCCGCCACATCCGACGCGGCTGGTCGTCCGGGAGCTGCATCATCAGTGCGTTCCGGACCATGTATCCGGCAGTCTCTTCCCACTGCTCGCGCGATACCGACTGCCACATGAACCCCACTTTCTCGTCGTTGACACTGACCATGTACCACCTCGGCCGGACCCGATCGACCGACTCCCGCAGGCCCTCGGGTGTGAGGTCTTCCATGCCCCTTCGTCCGCGGTCCAGGGCTTCCCGCAGGCGTTCGCGCTCTTGTTCGGGGTCCACTATCTCCAGCGTGTCCATGACACGCTCGTGTATGTCGTTAAGCTCTTCCTTGCGTGTCTCCGGGCCGCTGATAACGAAGATGAGGAAGCGGTGCGGCTCGGCCAGCGCCCACACCTGCCGCTGCCAGAGGCGGAACCCGCCGCCGGTTATGCCACGAAGGTCAACCGCGGGCCTGTCGGAGAGTGTCTTGACGTCCTTGGACTCGACCTTGAAATTATCCTCCGCCCGGAGCTGCTCAGCCAGCACTTCGGCGTAGCCGTCCATGTCGATCCGCTCACTGCGATCGACCCCCTCCATCACGCTTAATGTCCACGCCACGGCGCCTGTCTGCGGGTCCCGCTTCTGCCAGCTCACGAGGTGGCCCTGTGCGGTCTGACGAAGCCGCTCTGTCTCGGCGGGCGGGCGCAGCGAGAAGCCGTGTATGGGGTCGGCGTATCGCCGGCCAAGCTCAACATCCCCGACGGCCGGCGACCAAAGCAGCGCGGTCATCAGACCGGCACCCAACAGCATCCGAATTGTTCTGGTTCTTGCGATGGTCATGGTTGTTGTATTATAGGAATCGACCTTCGACGGCCCAAGCTCCAGTTCCCTGGTTGTTCGGCTCATTGCTCGCATGCTGGTTTTACCGGCGTTCCGGACTCGCTGGACAGGCCCGCCGCCGCCAGAACGCCGATCACCCGGCGGGACTGCTCGGGCGTGACCACAAGCTCATCGCCTCGCAGCAGATGGTCGGCCACGTTGCTGTAGAATTCCTCCCAGCGGCTCTGATCGTACTTGACCTCGCTTACGACGATATTGCCGTCGCTGTAGGTGTATAGCTTGCAGCCGCGCTCGACGCTGCGGTCGTCCACTATGGCCCCGCGAGTGCCGAGTATCCGCCATCGCGGGCGCGGCGCGGCCGACAGAGACGAAATCGCCACATCCGCCAGCTTTCCCCCGGCGAAGCGGACTATCGCCTGGGTGTGGTCCTCGTTGGTCACGTGCATCCAGGCCTTCTTGTGGAAGAAACCCTGCACCCACTCGACCGGTTCGGGGATTATCCCCAGCACCCAGTCCACGAAGTGGGCGCCCCAGTCGTAGAAGTTGCCGCCGGATATATCCTTGTCGCTGCGCCACCAGTCGCCGGGGCGCTTGTAGCCGACTTGCCCGCAGCTTATCTCGAAGACCTCTCCGATGACGCCTTCCTCGATGAGCCGCCGGAAGGTCATGTAGTCGCCGTCCCAGCGGCGGTTGTGATAGCAGGTGAGCATGACGCCGGCCTTGTCGGCCGCGGCGATCATCTCATCTGCCTCCGCGAGTGTCACGCAGAAGGGCTTTTCCAGCACCACGTGCTTGCCGGCGCGGAGGCACTTCAGCGCCGTGGCCGCGTGGAGGTTGTGCGGCAGGATGTTGACGATCAGGTCCACCGAGTCGTCTTTGAGCATCTTGTCGAGGTCGGTGTATGTGCTGATGCCCGGAAGCTCCTGCTCGGCGGCCTCGCAGCGCTGCGCGTCGGTGTCGCAGGCGGCGACGGTCTTCAGCCCCGGCGTGGAGTTGATGCAGCCGCCGTGGGTCCTGCCCATGTTGAACGCCCCGCCGTAGCCAAGCAGTCCGCAGCCAATCTCGGCCTCCGCCGGCTCGATGCCGCAGGCCCAGTCCGCACCGTGCAGCAGCAGCTTTCGCAGATGCGGATGCCGGAACTGCTTCTCGGAGTGTCCCAGCGAGCAGTAGAAGACGCGGCCCTTGCCCTCGGTCCGGACGTACGCGACCGGCAGCGGCCGGCCCTGGTAGCGGGTCTCGGCGAGCACTTCCACATCGTCGGCCAGGTCCTTGAGCACGTAAAGCTCATCGTGGATGTCGAAATCGCCCAGCCGGACCGTTACCGGATGCTCCGGGTCAGTAATCTTTACGTGAACGTCCTGGTGCTCGTGCGGATGGTGGTCGAAGGCCGAGCCGAGGAGCTTCACGAACGCCGATGAGTTGGTGAACGCCGTGTTGGCCGAGTGCAGCCCGATAAGCGCCCCGCCGCCGCGGATGAACTCCGTGACGTGTTTTTCCTGCTCGTCGGTCATCTCGCCGCCCTGGCAGTACAGCGCCAGCGCATCATAGTCGCCGAGTGCGCCGGCGAGCACGGAGCGGTCGTCGGTTACTGTTACTTCGTAGCGACCGCTGCGCCGGAGCACGTTGGAGATAATCTCCGCACAGCCCGCCCATGAGTGGTACTTACCCCCGATAAGCAGCAGGACTTTCCTGACCTTCACATCTTTGGCGCCGCCGGCGCCGCTGGCGGCCTTCCCGCCGCCGGAGGATTTCGAGGACATCAAAGCATCTCCTGAGAAAACACGTTTCGAACACGAGCGAGGCATTATCGCGCGCCGACGGGGCTTTGCAAGGACCGCCGCGATTACTACAATGCTCCATCCCTGGGTTACCGCAGCAGGAGATCGCCTTATGAGCATCCGCGCAATACACGTGAAGGCAGGACAGGCCATCCGATACAAGGACGGCGTCTGGTCGGTTGTCAGCAACGAGAAGGTCGCGAAGGGCAAAGGCCAGAGCTACCAGAGCATCCAGCTTCGCAACATCGAGACCGGTCAGCTCATCAACGAGCGATTCCGGACGACCGAGGAGTTCGACGAGGTCTTCGTCGAGCGCAAGGACATGGAGTATCTCTATTCGGATGCCGACAGCCATGTACTGATGGACCTGGAATCGTACGAGCAGGTACACCTGCCGGCCGAGCTGATCGGCGACAAGAGCGCCTTTCTGACGCCCAACATCCGCCTGCAGGTATGCATCATCGAAGGCAAAATCGTCGGGGCGGAGCTTCCGAATACCGTGGTCCTGACCGTTACCGACACCCCGCCTCAGATAAAGGGCGCCACCGCGACCAACCAGGACAAGGAAGCTCTCTGCGACACCGGCGCCCGGGTGAAGGTTCCGCCGTTTATCGAAAACGGCGAGTCCATCGAGGTGGACACCCGCAGCGGACAGTACATCGGCAGGGCCTGAACGGGCGTCGCTACAAGGATGCGTTGTAGTCGTCCACCACCTGCGTCACCAGGCGGACCCGCTCTATATCGCCGGTCCATGAGATTTCGTCGCTTATGCCGAGTATCAGCCGCGGCGCGAACAGCTCGATCACCCGCTTCGCGCAGTCAGTCAGCGTGCGTGTGTCGTAGGTTCTGTCGAAATACACCGCCGGTATCCCATCGATCAGGAACATCTCATCGCCGAGGGCCTGTTTGGCCTCCTCCAGCGTTACATCCCCCTGCGGCCGGGGCGTTACCGCCTCCAGGCCATCGAGGCCGGTGTCGCGGACCATCGGCAGCAGCGGCCTGGTGTTGCCGTCGAAGTGGGCATGCACGAACTTGCCGGCCGAGTGAAGCAGCTCGCATCGCCGCTGGTAAACCGGCAGGACGTAGCGGGCGAAGTACTCCGGCGGCAGCGTGCCGCCGTGAACGTTGTCCCCGAAGTTGATTATCTCGACCGGCGAGGCGTTGATGACCTCGATCAACCGCTCCTGGTTGACCTGCAGGGCGTCAAAGTATTCCCCACAGGCGTCGGGATGGTCCATAAGCGCGAATATGGCGTTTTCGACTCCCATTTCGTCGATGTAGAGTTTCTGCACGGTGGTCCGGGGCATGAACATCGTTGGCGCGCCGAGGCCCGCCCATTCGGCACACAGCCGGTCATAGGCATCCCTGTCGAAGGTCCATCGCCGGTGCCGTTCGCGCCATGCGGCGACCTTCATGTCGTTCTGGTCGGCTATGGGCCACTTGATGTGCTTTTTGTAACTGCTATTCCGACTTGTCTGGTAGACGGCCTTCTGCACCCCCGCCGGGGTCTCGACACGGACCTCGAATAGCCCGTTACCGAGGTCTTCGGTGACGGTCCGAACGCGCTGGTCCTCGTGGCTGACAAAGCAGCGGTTGAACTCGTAGATGCGGTTGGACACCCCCAGCCGGCGGTAGAGTTCCGGCTTGCTCAGCCGTTCATACTCGGCCGGCAGCGGCTCGCCCCGGCGGCGACGCTCGCTCAGCCAGGCCTCTATCCTCGGCTGCCAGAGCACCTTGCCGCAGGCACAGCCGCGGATTACATCCAGGTGAAGTTGCGTCAGGTCAGTATTGGCGTGGTCGGTGTCTCTTCCGGGCATGCACAGCTCCAGTCCGCCAGAGAGCAACTTATGCGCCGGAAGTTGTCAAGCCCTCAACCGGCCCGGGCCAATCAGGCCTCATCGCCGCTCGACTCGAACCGCACGCCGACCGCCAGGTGCCCCATCGACACAAGTGATTTGCGGTCCACGCGCACAATCGTCGCCGGAAGCTCCTGCTCGCCGAGTCCGACGTACTCGGGCCGGGCGATGGCCTCCATCCTGACCTGGATGGGGTGTCCGGGCTGGACCGGAACCGACGCCGGGACATACATCAGCATCCCGCCGTGCGATATATCCACGCACCTGCCGGGCCAGTCACGTCGAGATGGACTGTGGTGGAATCGCACCCGAGCCGGCATCGGGCAGCGCCGGTGCCGCCTGCGTTCCACTGAGGATGCAGAACTCATAGAGTGCCTCCTTGCCACCGCTTCCGAACATAAGCCGTATCGACCGAAATGCCGCTGTACATTATATGCTTTTCTTTGCCGACGGGCCAGCGGACGGTTAATCTTTGTAAGGGTCGGCACCCCGCCGGCCGGTCAACAGGCGAACATCGCGGAGCGGGAAATGAGCAACAAGCTCAAACGGATAGGCATCCTCACCGGCGGCGGCGACTGCCCCGGCCTGAACGCGGTTATCCGGGCCGTGACCAAGGCGGCGCTTTCGGGCGGCATGGAAGTCGTCGGAATCGCCGACGGGTATCTCGGGCTGATTGAGAACCGGTACAGGCCGCTTACCTTCGACGACGTCAGCAGCATCCTCACCCAGGGCGGCACTATTCTCGGGGCCTGCAACAAGTCCAACCCCGCGCGCTACGCCGTCCGCGAAGACGGCCGATGGGTCATGCGCGACGTGCGCGACCGCGTGGTGCGCCATTGCGAACAGGCCGGGCTTGACGCGCTGGTAATCATCGGCGGCGACGGGACCATGAGCGGCGCGGCCGACCTGATAGAGCGCGGGCTGAACGTCGTCGGAGTGCCCAAGACCATAGACAACGACCTGTGGGGTACCGACATCACCTTCGGGCATGACAGCGCCGTAAACACCGCCACCGACGCCATCGACAAGGTCCACACAACCGCATCCAGCCACCACCGCGTGATGGTGGTGGAGCTTATGGGCCGGTACGCCGGCTGGCTGGCGCTGCACGCCGGCATCGCCGGCGGGGCAGACGTGATACTGATTCCCGAAATACCCTTCGATCTCGAAAAGGTCGCCGAGGCCTGCACCCGGCGCAACAAACACGGCAGGGGCTTTACCATCGTCGCCGCCGGCGAGGGCGCGAAGCCGCTCGGAGGCGAACAGATAGTTGACCGCGTGTACGAGGACTCCCCCGACCCCATCCGGCTCGGCGGCGTGGCGAAGTTCGTCTCGGATAGGATAGAACAGATGACCCGGCTGGACAGCCGGGCGATCGTTCTCGGACACGTGCAGCGCGGCGGAACACCAACCCCCCGCGACCGCGTGCTAGCCACGCAGTTCGGCTACCACGCGTACGAACTGCTGCGGACGGGCGGGTTCGGACGGGTTGTGGTCGAAACCGAAGGACGGATCGACTCCATACCCATACCCGACGTGGCCGACAAGGTGCGGACCGTTCCACCCGACCATATCGGCATACAGGCGGCACGGGCCGTCAAGACAAGCTTCGGAGACTGACGACGGCGCATCACGGATGACAAGCAATGAACACGCGAATCGCCACGACACGGAACGTCGGACGGTGGCTGGTGCCGCAAGCATGCGCGAACAGGCGGCAGGGACATCCCGTCCGAGCTGTTGCTTCTCACGGGCATGATGCCCGTGCCACCTCGCGGAAATTCCGTCGGGGGCTGGTTCTTCTTGCGGCCCTTGTGCTCTCGGCCGCCTCGCCGGCCGCGGCACAGAACACCGCCGAGCGGATAACGGAGCTTGTCCGCCGCTACGAACAGCAATCCGGCGCCACCGTGGGGCTGTCGGTGCGGAGCATGGACGGCGGCACGCTCATGGCCCGCAACGCCGACAGACGTTTTGTCCCCGCCAGCAACCAGAAGATACTGACCTCCGCATTCGCTCTTACACGGCTGGGGTCGGACCACCGGTTCACCACCCGCGTGCTGGCGGCCGGGCGAGACCTTGTGGTCGTCGGCGGATTCGATCCGACGCTGGGCGACTCGCGCATCGCCGAGGAAAACGAACGGGACATCTACTACGAGCTGGACCGCTGGGCCAAGGCCGCCGCCGAGCACTACGGCCCCGACGGCCTCCGCCACATTGTGGTAGCGGTAAACCGCCCCGACGGCCCGTATCGCCCCGAAGACTGGCCCGCCGATCAACACCAGAGATGGTACGCCGCACCGGTGGCGGAGCTGAACTACAACAACAACTGCTACCATGTGAGCTTCGCCATAATCGACGCCGGCGTCGTGGCCAAAATCTCGCCGGAAAGCCGCTTTATCCGCGTAGCCAACAACGTCACGCGAGGCAGCCGTCATGTCTGGTCGCTCTCGGCCGCCGCGGATGAATCGGCGGTTACACTCCGCGGGCAGATCACCACCAACACGCCGGACCCGCTGCCGGTGGCGGCCAGCGACCCGCCGCTTCTGCTGGCTCGCGTCCTGGCCGAACGGCTGGAAGCCGCCGACGTAAGCTTCGGCGGAGACTTCCATAAAATCGACCGGGACCTACTGCCCGCCGAAGCCATGCGCGAAATAGCCCGCACCGAAACCCCCATAAGTGCCGCGATCCACCGGTCCAACAAGCGCAGCTTGAACATGGCCGCCGAGTCGCTGCTGCTGGCCGCCGGCGACGGCGACTGGCCCGGAAGCGCCGATCAGATGGCGCAAACCCTGACGGAACACTTCGGACTGGCCGACGACGCCCTGCTGGTCCGGGACGGCAGCGGGCTTTCCCGCCGGAACCAGGCCACCCCGGCCGCGATGACACGCGTTCTCACGGCCCTGGCGAGCGGCCCGGACGTGGAGGTCTTCGTGCCTTCGCTGGCGGTATCCGGTGTTGACGGTACGCTGGAAAACCGCCTCGCCGAGCGGCCGTGGCGCGGGCGGATAGCCGCCAAGACCGGCTACGTCAGATGGTCAAGCTGCCTGAGCGGATACGTGCTCGACACCGAAGGAAACCCGGTCCTGGCCTTCTCGATGCTCATCAACAACGTGCCGGCCGGACAGGCCTGGCGGGCTAACGACCTCAACGACGCCATCTGCCGCGAACTGGTGAAAGCCATCGATGGCTGAGACGACCTTACGAACCGCCCGATTCGTCCGCCGCCGCGGAGCCGGTTACCACTCCTCCAGCTCTCCGACGATTTCTTCGACCAGGTCCTTGATTGTGGCGATGCCGATGTGTCTGCCGTCGCGGGCACGGACCACGGCCATCGGCGTCCTGGCGCGGCGCATGCGGTACAAAGCGTCGGTAACGGTCATCTCAGCCGGCAGCGCCGTAGGCGGCCTGGCCCTGTCGGCGGGGGACTCGCCGGCTTCCGACATAGCCACGTCGTAAACATTCAGCACACCAATCACCTGCCCACGGTCGTCCAGAAGCGGCAGGCGGGAATATTCGTGCGCCTTCAGAAGCTCGATAAGCTCCGGGCGCGTGACGTTGCGGTTCGCCGAGACGGCACGGTACATCGGCACCATGACGTCACCGAGCGTCACCTCGCGAATACGCATCACGCGGTCGGCCATCACCGACTGGAAATGTGTGATGGTCCCGGTGGCCCGGCCCTCGGCGACGACGGCCGATATGTTCCCGTGAGCCAGCGGCGACAGCTCGCGGTTCTCGCCGCCGGTCAGTCGCGTGAGCATCACCGCGAACACCCGCACCAGCGGGACCAGACCCGTCCAGCGGAACACGAACCCGCTGACCCGCAGCAGCCAGCCCATCTGATATACCCATTGCTCGGCCGCGCGGCGGAAAACGGTCTTGGGCACGCTCTCGCCGAGTATGAACAGCACCGGCGCGACCAGCGCCAGCGACAGCGCCTCGGCGAGCTCGCGCCTGCCGAGGGCGACGAATATGCCGCTGACCGCGAACGTGGCCGCGTAGTTGGCGATGTTGTTGCCCACCAGAAGCACCGCCAGAAAGCGGTTCGGGTCGCTCACAAGTGACCTCAGCGCCCGGCCGCGACGCTCGCCGGTCTCGGCCCGCAAATCCAGCCGGACCTTGTTCAGCGCGTACAGCCCGGTTTCCATGCCGGCGTAATAGGCCGACAGCACCAGGCCCGCGCACAGCAGCACGCCCCAGCCGACTATCGAGATTATGTCAACCACCGCTATCACCGCGCCGCCTCCGGCTCGTCCGTCAGCACAAGCCGCAGCTTACCCACACGCCGCCGGCGCATTGAGATCACCGTGAATTGCAGGTTGCCGTAGGAACCCGTGTCGCCGACACGCGGCACGCGCCCGAGCAGGCCGGTTACGAATCCCCCGACGGTGCTGACCCGACCGCCCGTCAGATCCGTCGCGAACACGTCCGCCCAGTCGTGAACGGAAAGGTCCCCGTCCAGCAGATACTCGGTCTGGCTTATCTGCTGGACCGCCGGACCGGTCCGCATCTCGCCTGGGTCGGGAATATCGCCGACTATCTCCTCCAGCACGTCCTCCAGCGTCACCAGACCGGCCGTGCCGCCGTACTCGTCCACAACTATCGCCATCTGAGTCCGCGTCACGCGGAACTGAAGCAGCACCCGCTCGATGTTCGCCGTCTCCGGCACGAACGGAACTTCCGTTACCAGCTCGCCCAGAGGCATTCGCGGGTTCAGCAACAGCCGCTTGGCGTGGACCACGCCGACAATGTGATCGATGCCGCCGTCATATACCGGGACCTTGCGCAGGCGGGTGCGACGGAAGGTTTCCAGAAGCCCCTCCGGCGAGCTGTTCACGTCGTAGGCCACCACATCCACCCGCGGCACCATTATCTCGGAAACGCGGATGTCGGTAAGCTCCACTATCTCCTGAAGCAGCGTGTTGGCGTCGTGGTCTATGATGCCCCGCTTGGCCGACAGGTCCAGCAGTGCGGCCAGCTCACGGATGCTGAGGTGCGGCTCCGGGTGCCGACGCGGCGCGATGATCCGCACCAGCGGCACCACGAAGACATACTCCAGCAGCCACACAACAGGCAGAAGCGCCCGCTGTATCATCGCCAGCGGCCCGGCCGTGACCCTCGCCCATCGCTGATTCAGCGAGATGGCCACCATCTTCGGCGCCACTTCGCCGGCGAGGATAAGCATCACCAGCGGAACCAGCGTCGCGGCCGCAAGCTCCCAGCTTCGCGCCCCCGCCTGTCTCAGGTCCAGCACCAACACGGCCGCGACGGCGGAGAAGCCCACGTTTACCAGCATATTGCCCAGCAGTAACGTGTTGAGCACTCGCCTCGGCCGGCCCATGAGCCGCGAGACCCTGCGACCGGGCCGGCCCGACTCGGCCATGTGGAGCAGTCGGCCTCGACTAAGCGAAAACAGCGCCGTCTCCGTGCCACTGAAGAAACCGGAGCAGCCGAGCAATACGACCATCAAGATCAGTTGCCAGCCGTGGGCGGTCAGAAATTCTCCCCACATCAGCGCCGCCCTCCCGCCGCCGCGTCAACACCGGCCGGCGGATACGGCCGGGGCGACGGTTCCGGCTCGTCGGAGCTGTCCCGTGACTGCTCGGAGTCGCTGTCGTCGCCTTGTCGAGTCTCTGATGACATGGAACAAACGGGATTATACATCAGACCAATCTGCGCGGCGAGAACATCAGGTTGTCGTGGCCCGGTACGATGATATCGGCCACTTCCAGGATGTCCCTGAGCGATTCGCCCGCCTGGTCGGTATCGACGCAGCCGCTCCAGACCTGTCCGCGGATGATGTGGTCGCAGGTCACCGCTGCGTCGCCGGCGATGACGACGCTCTGCGTCGGCGGCGTCAGCAGCAGGCCGGCCGAACCCGGCGAGGCGCCCGTCAGCGGGAAAAGATGCACCTGCGGCGAGAGCTTCTCCGGCGCCGGGCGGAACCGCTCAAGCAGGCGACGATCGGACTCGACCAGGTGGGCGTCTTCCTCGCTGAGCCGGTCGGCCGAGTCCGCCAGGTGAGCCAGGTGCCGCCCGTATGTCTCAAGCTCCTGCTCGCCGGCCCACCAGTCAGCCGACTCCAGCGCGGCAAGCCCGCGCCGATGCACCGGCCGAAGCGTCGTGCAGAACACGTCCGTCACATCCTCGAGCCGACCGCCTGTCCGCTCGTTGTACCGGGCGGCAAGCACCTCCGCCGGAAGCGAAGGGTCAACCAGGATGCGCCGCTCGCCCTCGACCACAAGCGTGGTGGTCGCGTGCGCGGTCCGCGCCGCCTGCGACTCGCCCCAGAGCCGGTTGTGCGACAAAGTACCGATACTGATTATTCGAAATTCGACTGTCATGCGATCTCCCGACATGAGGGTACCGACCTATCAAGAACTTGCCAAGCGGCGGACCGGGCCGGCGAACTGCTCAGTCGTCGCGCATAGTGGTTACGTCCACGCCGCCTGCTCCGAATCGAAGGCGAATCCAGCCGTCGCGCGCGGTCACGCGGTACCATGCCCGTTCGGCCGTGGCTCGGTAGAAGTCGGCCGCCTCGTCGTCGGCGCCCGCCGGCGCGCGGGGCAGTCGCGATGCGCTTACAAGCACGACCGACGGGTCCACCGCCTCGACGAAATCCGGCAGAGTCTGCTTCCAGCCGCCGTGGTGGGGCAGAATCAGCGCCTCGGCGCGGACGGATTCGTCCCATTCGGCGAGCGTGTTCTGGCCGATCTCGGCCAGGTCGCCGGGCACCAGCACCGACGTCTCGTCTGATGTTACCTTCAGCACAAGCGATGTATCGTTCGCGCACAGATCGTCCCTGCCCGCCGGCGGCCAGAGCACAGTCACATGGGTCCTGGGGCACAGTTGCAGCCGCTGGCCAGCCCGCAGCCGGACGACCTCCACGTCGTGCTCGGCCAGCATTCGCATCACCCGGCCGGGCGCGCCGGCGCCGTCCGGGCGGGCGAAGTACTCGTTCAGGTACACCCGCTGCAGGCCGTGCCGGTCGATGAACCCCGGCAGCGCGTTGTAGTGGTCGGCGCCGGCGTGGGAGATGAACGCCTTCTCCGGCGGCGGCAGTTGCTTCTGTCGCAGAAACGGCAGCAGGACCTCCGTGGCCGCGTCGAAGCCGCTCTGCGTGCCGGCGTCGAGCAGAAAGGTATCCCCGGCCGGCGTCCGCAGAATAGCGCACTGCCCTGCACCTACCGCGAGCAGGTGCAATTCCGCCACCGGTGGCGACTCGGCCGTCCGTTGAGTATGCACCGTCGCAAGTAACAGCGTCGCGCCGGCCAGGGCGACCACCAGGCGCCGGTGGCGCATGCCTCTGCCCAGCACCACCACAGCCAGGACCGCGTAACAGAGCAACACCCATGCCGGGCCTGTGGGCCGGATCTCGAAGCTCAGACCGGGCAGTCGGTCGGCCGCCCTGACGGCCGCCGCCAGACCGTTCGACGCGCCGTGCGCCAGCCGGCCGACGGCATGCGAGAGATTCGGCGTCAATGCCGCAAGGGCTATCGACACGTATCCGGGTATCAGTACCGCCAGAACCAGCGGGAACACCAGCAAGCTCAGCAGCGGCGCGTAGGGGCTGAACAGGTTGAAATGGTGGGCCACCAGCGGCGCCGCCGACAGGTATGCCGTCAGAGACGCCGAGACGGCGTCCATGCCCCACTCGGCGGCCGAGTAGTAGAGCCACCGCCGAAACCGCTGCTCCCGTCGGAACACCATCAGCCCGCGGCGGCGAATCCATCTGCCGAAAAGCAACTGCTTCATCGGCCGGTGCAGCAGGATAAGCCCGGCGACGATGACGAAGCTTAGCTGGAAGCCAGCGGCGAAAAGTTGCAGCGGGTCCATCGCCAGCAGCAGTATCGCCGCGGCCGCGAGGGCGTTGAGCGTGCTCCCGCGTCGCCCCACCAGCACACCGGCGCATACCAGCGCGGCCATCACGGCGCTTCGCAGAAGCGGCGCTCTCGGCTCGGCCAGCGCGACATAGACCGCCAGCACCACCAGCACGGCGGCCGCGGCCCGACGCGGCGTAAGCGCGGCCAGCCGGCAGACCGCGTACGCAAAGCCAAGGAAAACACCCAGGTGCAGGCCGGATATGCTCAGAAAGTGCGCGATCCCGGCGCGGACCATCGTCCGGTTCAGCGACCGCAGGGCCGGGTGGCGCTCGCCGATAATCAGGGCGTTGAGCAGCCGGCCGGTGTGGGCGTCGCCGCCGGCGGTGAGGTGCTGGCTCGCGGCTGCGCGAAGCCGGATGGCAAGCCGCCGCGGTGCCCACGGTCGCTCGTGGCCGATTTCCACCCCGCTCGGCGACGGCACGCGCATCCACACCAGCGTGCGGTTTCGACGGGCGAACTCCGACCAGTCGAACTGTCCGGGGTTGTCCGGTCGGCCGGAACGCCCGACTCGCCCGAGCAGCTCAACGCTCTGTCCGGCCTGCAGTCGGTCGTCCGCACGCTCTACGGTCACGCGGACAAGACCGGTCACCGGACGCCAGCCGGCGTCGGTGCGAATGCCCTCGGCCGACATGAGGAAGGACGTCCTCGGCGGGAGGCGATAGCCGAACCGCACCCTCTCGGCGTCGGAGTATGTCTGCGGCACCGTGGCAATCCGGCCGCGAAGCGTGGCCATGCTGTCCCGCTCGGATGTGTAGGTTACTATGTGGTTGTCCGGCAGGTGGTAATACAGCAGCCGCACGTGCACGGCGCCGAGCGCGAACACAGCAGCCGCGACTGACGCCGCCGTCACCGGCAGGAACCGCCTTCGAAGCAGTGTCGCGAACCCTGCGACAACGGCCAGGCCGCCGAGGACGGCCCAGAGACCCGTGGGCAGAGGCAGATATCGCCCCGCGGATATGCCCCCCGCCAGCAGCATGGCGGCGGGTGCCAGCGGCGCCCTGCTGAGCGTTATTCGGCGGTCCCGGTCAATGCCTTCGAGTTGGCTCATGTCTCGCCCGGCGCGGGCTCTGGTCCCTGAGACCCACAGTTTCAAAAGGATGCGTACCGAAGATGTTGCGCAGCCCGGTGGTCGAGGTCAACCCAATTGCGGGACTGGCCTTAGAACTGGTATGTAAACCGTCGCCGAGTTGGCATGGACATCCTGCCCGTCAAAGACGACAGCAAGCCCGCGACGGCCGTGATGCGCATGGCCGGGACGTCCAGGCCACGCCTGCATTAGCGTGCCTACAGTTCCCGGCCGACTGCCTGGGCGACCTTTCGAAGGGACTTTACCAGCTCGCCTAGGGATTTCGGGTCGATGGACTGTGCGCCGTCGGAGGCGGCGTGTTCGGGGTCCGGATGGGCCTCTATAAGCAACCCGTCCGCCCCGGCGGCGACGGCGGCCCGGCTCATCGCCGGAACCAGATGCGCATGACCGGTGCCGTGTGACGGGTCCACAACCACCGGGAGGTGGGTCCGCTCGCGAAGCTCCGGCACGACCGTAAGAGGCAGCGTGAAACGAACGTATTCCTCATAGGTCCGTATGCCGCGCTCGCAGAGTATGACCCGGGGGTTTCCGGCGTCGATGATATACTCGGCCGCCAGCAGCCATTCGTCCAGCTTGGCGCTCATACCCCGCTTGAGCATGACCGGCTTTCCGACCTTGCCGAGCGACTCCAGCAGTGGGTAGTGCTGCATGTTCCTTGCGCCGACCTGGAGTACGTCGGCATACTCGACGACCGCGTCGATGGTCTCCAGGCCGGTAACTTCAGTGACGACGGCCAGCCCGGTCCTGTCGCGCGCCTCGGCCAGCAGCTTCAGGCCCTCTTCTCTCATGCCCTGGAAGCTGTAGGGACTTGTCCGCGGCTTGAAGGCGCCGCCACGGAGACCCACGCAGCCGGCGGCCTTGACCGCGTCGGCGATGCGCAGAAGCTGCTCGCGGCTCTCGACGGCGCACGGTCCGGCGATAATGCCGACTTTCTCGCCGCCCAGCGCGAATTGCAGCGGGCCTATCTCCACCTGCGTACGCTCACGCTTAACCTCGGTGGAAGCCATCTTGTAGGGCGAGAGAATCGGCACGATGCGCTCGACCATCGGCGCGTTCTCGATGGCGCCTTTATCCACCGACCGCTTATCGCCGATGCATGCGACGACAGTGCGATCCGTGCCGTAAATCACGTGGTCACGAAGGCCGAACTCTCGCACGAGTTTGACCACGTGATCAACGTGGTCCTTATCGGCCCCGGGTTTCATCACAACTATCATTGCGGTCGCTCTTCCTCTTCCGATTCATCCTCATCCGGCTCGGCCGCCGAAGCGTCGGGCGTCAATTGCCGGTCGTTGAACTGCTCCAGCATTTCTTCGGCCTCACGGCCGCGCTCGTCCAGTTGCTCCTGGATACTTTCTACCTGCTCTTCGGCGTGGTCCCTGGTCCTTACGGACGTCTCCGTCTGCTCGGCGCCGAGGCCGGCCATGATCGCCACCGCTATCAGCACACCCAGCAGGCCGAAACCGCACAGACCAATCGCAAGAACACGCATCGAACCTCTTCGGCTATGCCTTTCCATATCGTCACCTCCCGTAACGGCACCATTGTAACAACCATCGATTCGACAGTTATGCGATAACCTCGGCCGAACCGTTTGGACGGCTCAAAGTATGAAAGTACCCGGCCAACTAAGCGGGGGTCAGCTTTTCCATGCCGTGCATGTATGGCCGGAGGGCTTCGGGGATGGTAACGCTTCCGTCGGCGTTCTGGTAAAGCTCCAGGACCGCAATGAGTATCCGCGGGCTGGCGATGACGGTGTTGTTCAGCGTGTGGCAGTAGTGCAGTTCGCCGTCGGCGTCGCGGTAGCGGATGTTCAGCCGCCGGGCCTGGAAGTCGTGGTACCTGCTGGCCGAGTGCGTCTCGCCGTAGTCGCCGCGGGAGGGCATGTAGGTCTCAATGTCAAACCGCTGGACCTGTCCGATGCCGATGTCGCCGGTACAGCAGTTGACCACCCGATAGGGCAGCCCCAGCGCCTCAAGGACATCCTCACTGTTGCGGAGTATCTCGCGGTGAAACTCCAGCGACCGCTCGACGTCGTCCGGGCCTATGACCACCTGCTCAACCTTGTCGAAGTAGTGGATACGGTACAGCCCGTAGGTGTCCCGGCCGGCCGCACCCGCCTCGCGGCGGAAGCACGTCGAGAGAGCCACATACTTTTTGGGCAGTTCCTGCTCGGATAGTATCTCATCTCCGTGGAAGCCGGTTACCGGCACCTCGGCCGTTCCCACCAGGGCCATGTTGTCGCGCTCCACCAGGTAGGACTCATCCCTTCCGAGCGGGAAGTGCCCCGTCCCGACCATGGCCTGCTCGCTTACCAGCACAGGAACCGTCAGCAGCGTCCAGCCCTTGAAGATCATCTGGTCCAGCGCCAGCCGCAGCACCGCCTGGTGCAGCATGGCGCCTGCGCCTTTGAGAGTGAAGTTCCGCGAACCGGCCAGCTTGACGCCGCGTTCGATGTCGATGATATCGAGCGACTTGCCAAGATCGACGTGGTCCTTCGGCTCGAAGTCGAACTTGCGCGGCTCCCCCACGCGGCGGACCTCGACGTTGTCGGCCTCGCTCTCACCGACCGGCACATCGTCGGCCGGGACCTGCGGAACCCGCAGCAGCAGCTCGCGGTGGGTCGGCTCCAGCTTGTCCGCCAGGTCCTCCAACTCTCTGGCCCTGGCCTTGAGCGTGGACATCTCATCCACCGCCTGCTGTTTCCGCTCGCCGGAGAGCTTGGCGATTTCCTTTCCGGCGCGGTTCTGCCTGGTGCGGATATCCTGAAGCTCCCGCCGCACATCCAGCAACTGCTCGTCGATGCGAAGCAGCTCCGCGATATCAACGTCGATCTTCTTGTTCCGGGCGGCCTGGGCGAACTGATCCGGCCCCGCGCGGAGTTCCTTGATGTCGATCATGATTTTCGTCCGGTTGCGTAAGTATCTTCCAGTCGGCGATTAGACCGCGGCCCGCACGGTTTTGCAACCGGCGCGCATCACATCAACCGTCCTTTAGCCAAGCGAACACGAATCGCTTGAATCGCATGAATCGGCGCCGATTACACCAACGGGGATAGAAAAACAGCCGGTTCAGCCCGTTTGTCGGGGAGTATGCCCGACCTGCCCCCACTCGCGATTCGCTATTCGCTTGTCGCCATTCGCTCGTCGCTCAGGTATGCCCCCCTACTTCTTGCTCCTGGATACTGGCTACTACACTCCATCTATGCCAGCGCCGATGAGATGCCTTCGATGCCATAGTCGGCCTCGTCGCCTTCGAGCTTCAGGCGGACCTGTTCGCCGGCCTCCCGGCCCATCAGGTCCTGGGCGAGTTGGGTCTGGTAGCTGAACACGCGGTTGTCCACGTCGCTGTCCCACGGGCCGAGGAAGGCGACCTCGATTTCCCGGCCGTCGTCGAGCCGCCTCAGCCGGACCCGAGAGCCGATGCCAACGGTCTCGGTCGGGACGTCGTGCGGTTGTATCACACGCGCCCGCGAAAGCTCATCCTGCATCTTGGCCTGTCGGCGACGCAGTAAGTCCCGCTCCTCCATGGCGAAGCTCCACTCGGCGTTTTCGCTGAGATCGCCGTGGGCGGCGGCCTCGCCGATGCGCTTCGCGTTGTCCGGTATCTCCACCTCCGTCAGATGCTTGAAATCCTTCTGGCGACGGTCCAGTGCCTCCTGCGTGGTGTAGATTGTGGATTCATCCTGCCACGGCTCCACGCGCCTGGAAACCCACAGAGCGGGGAACCTGTCGCGAAGCAACTGCAGCATCTCGCCGCGAACGGCCTGGGCAAGCCCGTCCGACCGCTGCACCTGGCGTTTGATGGTGGCCGCGACACCCTCGTCCATCTCGTCCAGGGCCTTCTTGTAACTAGCGAAACTGTCCGCCGACAGCGCGGAGCGGACTTTCTGAAAGATGTCCTTCCTCCGCGCCCGGTCAACGTGTTCATCCCTGGCGACGTGTTGCATCAGTGTCAGCAGGCGGCCGAGAAGCTCCACCCTGCTCGGAGTCGCGGCCGGCGGCTCCGCCGGGCCTCGCCACAGCCAGATGGCGACATCCGGCAGTTCATGCGGACGGGCCGCTGCCTGCGCGACGGCCGCCTCCACGACGTCTTCCCTACCGGCCAAGCGAAGCCGGCCCGTCACATCGTCCAGCATGTCGGCGGAGACCAGCGGCAGCAGTTCCGCCAGCCGGTCGGCGGCGTCTTCTCCGCCTGCCAGCGCCTCCACAGCGTCGGGTATCAGCTCGGCATCCATGGTCGCCACCGCCTCGGCCGGGTTCTGATGCTCCGCAAGAAGGTCCGCCGGCGAGGGGTGTGTCTCTTGCGCGGGGGGCAGTCCCAGCCGAGCGGCCGACTCCAGCGCCAGCGCCGCCGTCAGCGCATCTATCGGGCGACGCCTGGCGAACTCGCGAGCTTGCCTCGCGAGGTCCTCTCTCAGCGGGCGGACGAAGTCTTCTCGCACTTCAACCTTTCGCCCGGCCGCCTCGCGAACGTACCGCTGGAGCAGGTTGAGCTTGTCCATCGGCATCCGCGCCGATTCGACCTCACCGGCCAGCTCTTCCTCCAGGGTGCGTCCGCCGGGATGGTAGCCGATGACGGTGGGCCGGCCCTCGAGAGTGAGATACTCGCACTTCTTGGCGGCATTGCGGGCACGGTTCCACCAGCCGCTCCACTTACCGGACGGGATATGCGTGCCGACCAGCAGTTCCTTGAGTTCTTCGGCGTCGATCTGTCCGCCGCGAGAGCGGCACAGCCCGATGAGCAGCCCGACAGGGTCCGACTCCACCATCTCGCCCAGCCGGTCGGGGCGATACTGGCAGAGCACGCGGAAGTCTTCCTCATCGGCCGGGTCGAACTCGTCCGCGAGGTTCTTGCACTCCATGCGGATGTTCCCGCCGGCGGGGTCGGAAAGCTCGAATTCCTTCAGAACCTCATCGAATCCACGGACGCGGACCACTCGGTCGTCGAATCGGTTGACCAGATAGTCGCCGGGTTTGATGGACAGGCAGGTCCGCAACGTCCTGAACGCCCGGCGGGGCGATTGGCCGCTGAGCAGGCCCGCCGCCTGAAAGACCGGCTCGAAGTGCTCGTGATCGCCGTGAACGGCCCGCAGAATCTCACCCGCCTGCGCGCGAAGCTCGTCACTCTCGGCCACGGCGGTAACGACCGCCTCCGCTTCGGGCAGCATCCGCTCGGCCGAGAGCTTCTCGCCGCGCTCGGCCAGCAGCGCCCAGCCGAGCGTCTCGGCGGTATTCAACTCGCCCGCCGCAACCAGCTTCTCCAGTACCCCGGCAAGCTCCTCGGCGGACCTGCCTTCCTCGACCGCCTCCATCCACGCGGTTTCCAGCGCATCCAGGTCGCCGGCTTCGACCAGTGATTTCATGTCGTCGGGTTCCATGGTGTGTTAAGTGGAACTTTGTAGCACAGCGGCGCCATCCGGACAAGACCGGCGCGTGAACGGCCGGCAGCAGACGCGGGGGCCGGTGTTGGCCTCGCCGCTGGACCTGCGGGGCTTGGGGGCTTGTCACGTTCCCAAACTGCGAAGGATTCACAAAAGCCGGGACGGGATTACGGGGCTGCCTTTCTTTCGCATCAACTTCGCCTCACGGCCCTCCAGGCGGCCGCGACCCCGACGATGCCGGCCGACAACAGGACAATCAAAGCCCCGCTGGGGATGTCGGTAATCGCCGAGAGTACGAAGCCGCCCAGGCAACTGACCGCACCGAACAGCATAGCCAGCGCCACCGCCCGCCCGCTGCCCCTGACCAGTTGAAAGGCGGCCGCGGCGGGGTTGGTTATCAGACTGTAGATCATCAGCCCGCCGACGGTCTGGAAGTTCACCGTCATAAGCGCCGCCGTCAGTATCAGGAAACCCGTCCACACGCCGGTTGCGCGGATGCCGGCGGCCTGGGCGTCTGTCCGTGAAAACAGGATGGCCCGCATTTCCTTGCCGAAAACCAGCACGAACACCCCCAGCGCCACCGCCGCCGCGGCCATCAGCCAGACATCCGTCCACCTGGCGTACATCAAGCTGCCCCAAAGCAGCGCTCTCACGTCGTGGTCCGGTCGGCCGAGGACGGCGAAAAAACCGAATCCCACGAACGCCAGCCCCATCGACACAGAGAACAGCAGACCCATGATCACGTTGGCGTCCATGTTGAGCTTTCGCGGGTCCGCCAGGCCCAGCGCAAGGGCCGTAAGGACCGACCCGCCCAGCGCCGGCAGCAGCAGCATTGGCCCGTCCAGCCCCGCAAGGGCGCCGTAAACCGCTCCGGCCAGGGCCGCGTGGGCCACGCAGATGCCTATGAACGGTATCCTCATGCCCACGATATAGACGCTCAGCAGTCCGCTGGAGGCCCCGGCAACCAGCCCGCCGACAAGGACAGATCCCCAGAAGGCGACGTCAAACACGGCCGGCCTCCCCCGGGGCTACGATCCACCGACCGGCCGAGCTGACCACGCCGAGACCCGGACCGTAAAGCTCCTCTATAAGCTCGGTAGTCAGCACCTCCTCGCACGCGCCGTCGGCGACCACGCCGCCCCGCTCCAGTACGACAACTCGCCCGCAGCACGGCGGCAGGACCTCAAGCTCATGGCAGACCAGTGTCACAGTAAGTGGCATGGACCGGTACAACTCGTCGATGACCTCGACAATCCGCTCCCGCCAGCCGAGGTCCAGGTTGGCCGTCGGCTCATCCAGCAGCAGCATCTCCGGCTGTTGCACCATCGCGCGTGCGATAAGGGTCTTCCGCTGTTCGCCGCCGGATATATCGCCGAAGCCCCGCCCCGCCAGAGGCGACAGCCCCAGGCGCTCGATCCACTCATCCACCAGCAGCCAGTCCCGCCCGCCGAGACGGCGGAGCAGCCCGCGAACGCCCGTCCGCCCGATGGCCACCACCTCGCGCACCGTCAGCGGCATCTCGGTTCGCGACGGAAGCACCTGCGGAACGTAGCCGATGCGCTGCCTCAGCGCCGCTATGCCGCCGGAACCCAGGGCCGAGATGTCCCGTCCGAGGACCTCCACCCGGCCGCGAACGTGGCTCTGCATACGCAGCAGACAACGCAGATAGGTGGTCTTGCCGGCGCCGTTAGGCCCGAGCAGGGCGACCATCTCACCGGAATCGACGCGGTGTTGGCCCAGCCGCAGGATTTCGTGCCGCCCGGCGACGACGCGGAGGTCTTCGCATTTCACCGCGGGTGTGTTCACTGTCCGGCCGCTTCCAGAAACCGGGCGACGTTGTCCTCGACCAGGTCGTCGAAACTCCCGTGCCGCCCGCCCAGCACGGGAAAGTTGTCGAAGACCACCACCGTCCCGTCCAGGCGCTCGGCCAGGAAATCCGCCGCACGACGTCCCTCCGGCCGATTGGCTATAACGACGACCGCGCCTGCCTCCCTGCCGGCGTCGTGCGCCTGCTGCAACCGTCGCGGGACCTCGACGTCCGCACCGCGGTAGGTGCCCACCACCCGCAGCCCCATCCACTCGCAGAAAGCCCGCTGGTGGACGCTGGCAACCACGGGCGTACCGTTGAGGCGACCCATCTTCTCCTCGACCCGCGCCGAAAGCAGGTCCAGCCGTCGGGCTATGGCTTCCAGGCGCTCGTCGGCCGACTCGCGGTCGAG
>PUND01000087.1 GCA_003551645.1 Phycisphaerae bacterium
CGGTGTCGTAGATAACCGTCCGGGTGCGCACGCTGTACTGGCCGGAATACTCGCCCTCGGCGATACCGCCGTCGGCCACCGGCATGTCGAGCTTGTAAACCGCCCGGTACAGGGCACTGTCATCGTCGTAGTTCGTCCATACCTCGACCTCGCCGCGCAGGCGGCCATCGTCCATCTCCAGCGATGAGGCATCGACCTTCGTGGCCACCACCCCGGTCGCCGCCACCTGTGCCCACGTCTGGCGGAACTCGCCGGCCTGCCGGCCGAGATGGAGCGTCAGGGCGTGCCCTTCGGGCAGGGCCTCCTCCAGCGTTACCTCATAGCGGGTGTACGGCTCATCGCCGAGCCAGGTTACCTCTGCCGCCGGCCGGGCCGTTGCTCCCGACCACGTCAGCAGCGTTACCGCCAGGCCGACCAACGCCAAGCCAACACGCATAAGGGGCTTCGGACGGGTCACAAAAGAAATC
This sequence comes from Phycisphaerae bacterium, assembly GCA_003551645.1. Lineage (GTDB taxonomy): Bacteria > Planctomycetota > Phycisphaerae > SM23-33 > SM23-33 > PUND01. Next base: position 468 of record PUND01000087.1, read on the forward strand.
AGATACTCGGCCATCATAGACCTCCAGGCATTCACTGGTTTTTCCACTCCGCGACCGGGCCGCACACACAGCGAATGCCGCCGGAGCCGCAATAGCTTGTTGAACAGGGGGCACAAAGGATGCCGCCGTTTGAATTGAACAGCGCAGGGGCCGGTGGGTTCCGCGCAAATCGGCAAACAAACAGGCGATCCGCGGCATGTCACGGTCGCATGCGGGGCGGCGGCTCAATGCCCTTCAAGGTCGTCGAGGATATCATGGAATGTGCCCCAACCGGGTTCGCTATACAAATTCAACCGCTCCAGCGTCTCCGGAGACTCAACGAAACGGGCGCTGCCGTCGGCATGCAGCACACTCCAGCCGGGGGCCTCGATATGCGAGACGGTATCGCTGTAAAGAATTATGTCAGTGCCGAGAATGGCATCCGGCGGCATATCATCCATGTTCTGATACTTGCGTTGCCGGCCTTCATCGCCCTGCCTCGGATTGAAGTAGTAGCTGATGCGGATACCCGTATCCCCGAAACCCGGCGGCCTTTGCAGGGTTGGCCACGGTTCATAGTCCTGCTGCGTGAAGCCCACCTCCTCGTAACCGGGGCAAAACAAAGCCCCCGGCGTCATCAGGTGCCCGCTGTCCCAGAGGTGCCCGAGGTTGCGTGGGCCGTCTCTGTGATGCCACCACCAGTAGGCCTCGTGGGGGTTATTTATGGTGTCTCCATCCGGCTGCCGCATGTAGGGCAGCGTGCCGTCGTGGTCAATGGCGTACCCCGCGACGGCCAGGCCATGCTGGCGCAGGTTTGACAGGCAGACCGCCCGCCGCGCGGCCTCACGCGCAGCGCCCAGCGCCGGCATGAGGATGCTCATCAGCAACGCGATAATGGCTATCACCACCAGAAGCTCGATGAGCGTAAAGGCCTTCGCCTTCAAGAAAACTCTCCCCGCGTTGCGGCACGATCCATTGAGCATTGGAGTATCTCCGCGTCGTTTAAGGTCGAACTGCGTGTTTTCCGGCCTCATGGCCGCCGGCCGTATCGCTACCGACCGACCACAACCGTAGCATCGACAAGACCGCCGGACCCGGAGTAACATACTCACCTCCCGACCCGGCGGTCCCGCCGTATGCACATCTTCAATTATACCCGCGGACAAACTACGCGTCCAGCGATTCAAGGGCCGCGGCCATTGGCCGCTCGGCCGTGTTACCTGCGCCGGCGGATAATCATGCCCAGACCGCCCAGACCCAGCAGCGCCAGCGTCGCCGGCTCGGGGATGACAGTCAGATTGTCGATCGTGAAGTTCGTGTCCCGATCATAGATACCGAACCAGATTTCATCGATCTCAATGGCGGATGTGCCCGTGATGTCGTGGTCGTAACTGCCCAGATCCCGCGGTCCGTGCACGCCACTGATGCGCATCACGTCCGCACTGATCCGCTCTACTCGGAACGTTGCCGGGTTGCTCTCATCATCGAGCACCAGGCCCGACCCGATGTCGCCGGTGCTTTTGGGGGGGCGGTTACTGGTATAGAAGTGGTTGGTGCCCACATCATCGTCCACGTTGAGCCGGGAGTTCATGTCGGCGCCAGGGCTGTCGGCCTGATTGTACCCCGAGAGGAAATATCCCACGGCATCGGCATCATCCGCCGCCCCCTGGAAGAAGCCGTAGCGCAGACAACGGTTGCCGCGCTCGTGGCCACTGGTCCAGAAGTCGAAGCTCATCTCGACGAAGTCGCCCACGTTGGCCAGCGAGACGGTCTCGGGCAGTTTTGCGGTGATGTAGATGCTTCCACCGCCATCGCCCAGATGCAATGCCTTATCGTCCAGCGTGCCGACACTGAGGGAGTGCCCGCCGGTCGCGGTGGCAGGCCCGTAGTCGATGACGGATTTCAGCACGCCGTTTTCCATCGTGGCGCCGGTGAAATCGTCGAACAATATGGACGCCTGGCTCGGGGTGGATGCGGCCACAAGGCCGAGGATTGCACACACGGCCGCCAATAACGTTAGGGGTTTGACTCTCATCTTGTCCTCTCCTTACTAATAGACCAGCGACATGCTTCCACTTCACCCGGCCAGACACGCGCCGGCCGAGCACCGATATGGCCTGCTCAAATCAGACCTGTTTAGCTATCTGACAGCATACCACGAAAACGCCGCATGTCAAGCGCGAAAATCAAAAAAACTTTTCTTGACGCCGGGGGCTTGCCAGGGCACAATTAAGGTGAAGCCGTTAGTGGCCGAAGGCGAGTGCCGGTCCGAGAGGATGCCACCGCATGACGGCCTGACGGATGAATCCGGTCTATGCCAGAGGGGTGAGGAGCCGATCATGAAACGGACAAGAGGATTCACGCTCGTCGAGCTGCTGGTGGTGATAGCCATCATCGCCCTGCTGATGAGCATACTCATGCCGGCGCTGGGCGCTGCGCGTGAGGCCGCGCGGCGGGCGGTTTGCCTGTCCAACCTTAGCCAGCAGGGCAAAGCCGTCGCGGCGTTCGCCCTTGACAACCGGGGCCGGCTGCCGCACATGTACCAAAAGGAGGAGGACACCCTGCAGCATCCCCACAATGCCTACTGGTGGTGGCATCACAGAGACGGGCCCCGCAACCTCGGGCACCTCTGGGAGAGCGGACACCTTAGGACGCCGGGAGCTTTGTTTTGCCCCGGCTTCGACGAGGTGGGCCACAGGCAGCAGGACTATGAACCGTGGCCAAACCTGGCCAGCCCGCCGGGTTTCGGGGATAGGGGCATCCGCATAAGCTACTACTTCAACCCGAGGCGAAAGAGCGGAAGCCGGCAACGGAAGCATCAGAACATGTATGAAACGCCACCGGATGCCATTCTCGGCACCGACATAATTCACTGCAGGGAGACAATCTCGCACGTGTACGGGGAAGTCGGCTGGAGCGTGATGTACGCCGACGGCAGCAGTCGCTTCATTTACTCGCCTAAAGCGCTGGAGTTGATGTTGGCCGAGAACAGCGATGGCTGGGTCGCGGACAGCCCCCAGTGGCCCACATTCAATCTGATCCTCGACGAGTTTGAAGGTCATTGAGACAACGCCGGCGGGCCACCGGCCGGCTGTTGCGCCGCCGCCTGACCCGCGGCCGATCGCGGCACACGCGGCAACCCACTGCTGGAGGGTATCTCCGAGAGACGCCGCAGCACCGTGCTGCCCCGACGGCCAGGCGGCGTCGCGACTGCAAAAAAACACACTTGCCCATAGCGGCCGGTTCGTGCTATACTGGCCGCCAAGGTCGATCGTCGGCCGAAACCAGCCGGGAAATCCCGGCACCCACCAACACAGCAAGAGGACACCATGCAAAGACGAAACTATCTCCCCACCGCCGGCTTGCTTCGTATCGTCGCTTTCCTTGGCTCGTTTGCGTTTGCGCTGGGCCTGCAGGCCAACGACTGGACATACCGCACCGCTCACAATTATGTCCTTCCCGCTGAAGACGACGTTGAGCTGACCGACAAGGGGCATCTTGTCCGGCCTATCTGGTCATACGAAATTCACACCGGAATCAACAG
>PUND01000106.1 GCA_003551645.1 Phycisphaerae bacterium
GCGTCGCCGTCGGCCGGCCGGACCATCAGGAAGTTCGCCCGCGACGGCCAGACCCGCAGGCCAATCCGCTCCAGTTCCGCCGTAAGCTCCCCGCGCGCCGCACATATCTTACGAGCGTTCGCTTCCTTGTGCTGTTGGTCTTCCATCGCGGCGGCCCCGGCGAGACAGGCGACCGCACTGACGTTATAGATGGCCTTGGTCTTGAGCAGCCCTTCCAGCAACTCCGGCCGCGCGACCGCAAAGCCCAGTCGCAGCCCCGCCAGCGAGTAGCCCTTGGACAACGTCCGCAGCACGATCACGTTCGGCCGGCGGCGCGTAAGCTCCAGGGCCGAGAACTCCGGCTCGGCGAAGTCTATGTACGCCTCGTCGATCACCAGCAGGCCGTCCAGCCGGCCGGCGAGCGCGTCGAGTTGCTCGACCGCCACGGCGGTCCCCGACGGGCTGTTGGGATTGGCCACGAACGTAACGGCCGCGTTCGCCTCGGCCAAGGCATCGGCGGGAAGCGAGAAATCGTCCCCGAACGGGACCTCCACCGGCTCGGCGTTCTCGATGTCCGCCTGCGTGCGGTAGAACGTGAACGTCGGCGTCGGATACGCGACCGGCCGGCCGGGGCCGGCGCAGGAGCGGGCGATCATCATTATCAGGTCGTCGCTTCCGTTGCCGGGCAGTATCCAGTCGGCCTCGACGCCAAGGGCCGCGGCGGCCGCTTCCCGGAACCGCGTGGCCATCGCGTCGGGGTATCGCCGGAGCAACTCCGGATCGAACTCCGCCAGGACCCGCGCGACCCGCGGCGAGGGCGGATAGGCGTTCTCGTTGGTGTTGAGCTTCACGAAGCCGCCGGCCGGCTGCTCGCCGGGCACGTACGCGGCCATCCGCTCTATATTGTCGCGAAAATAGGACATCTCGCTCCCGTTGCGTCGCTAGCGCCGGTCCCGGCGGCGCATCTCCACCGCCCGCGCGTGGGCCTCCAACCCCTCGCGGCGGGCGAAGTCGGCCACATCGGCCGAGTCCGCCTCCAGCGACTCGGCGTCGTACCGCAGCACGCTTGAGGCCTTGAGGAACTCGTTGCAGCTAAGCGGCGACGAGAATCTACCCGCCCCGCCGGTCGGCAGCACGTGCGACGGGCCGGCGTAGTAATCGCCCACCGGCACGGGCGTGTAAGGGCCTACGAATATCGCCCCGCCGTGGCGGAGCTTGGAGAGGACGGCGTCGTCGTCGCCTGTGATGACCTGGAGGTGCTCGGGCGCGAAGGAGTCGGAGACCTCGCAGGCCTCGTCCAGGTCGCGTGTAACGATGATCGCGCCGTAGGCGTCGAGACACTTGCCGGCGGCCGTCGCCCGCGGCAGGTCGGCCAGTTGCTTCTCAAGCTCAGCGTTGACCCGCTCGGCGAGTTGCCGCGAAGGCGTTACCAGCACCGCCGAACCGGGGTCGTGCTCGGCCTGCGAGAGCAGGTCGGCGGCCAGCCAGCTTGGCTCGGCCGCATCGTCGGCGATTATGAGCACCTCGCTGGGACCGGCCAGCGAGTCGATGCCCACCCGGCCGAAAAGCTGCCGCTTGGCCTCGGTGATGTAGGCGTTCCCCGGACCGACGAGCTTGTCAACCTTCGGTATGGTCTTGGTGCCCAGCGCCATCGCCGCCACGCCGGCGGTGCCGCTGATGCGGTAAAGCTCACTGACGCCAAGCTCGGCCGCGACCGCCAGCAGGTGCGGGCTTACGTCGCCATCGACGGTCGGCGGGCTGACGACGGCTATCTCGCCGACGCCGGCGACCTGCGCCGGAACCACCGTCATGACTATCGACGAGACCAGCACCGCCCCGCTGCCGCTGCCGCCGGGAACGAACACGCCCGCCCGGTCAACCGGCGTGTATCGCACCGAAAGCTCACGGCCGCCGCGGCGCAGCGCCGGCGGCGCCTTGTGCCTGATGGACTCCTGATAGGCGCGGACGTTGTCGGCCGAGCGGCGGACGAGGGCGAGAAATTGCTCGTCGGCCCGGCCGCGCGCTTCGGAAAGCTCTGGCTCGGATACGCGCATCCGCTCCGGTGTCAGCTTGACGCCTTCGAGTTTGGCCGTCGAGTCCAGAACGGCCCGGTCGCCGCGCTCGGCGACATCGGCAATGACGGCGCTTACGGCCGAGGCGATATCCGCCCTGCCCGCGGCCGAGACCAGACCGCCGCCAAGGAGCTTTTCGCGAAGCTCGCACACCTCCCGACGCCCGTCGGGACCCGACATGTCAAGTACTCTCAGGCCCATAGGCCGCTAACTTTACGTCCGGGCCGCGGGCTTTGCAACGGGCCTGGTTGGACATGGTCCTTCCCAGCGAGGATGGTACGGTCTATAATGCCCCGGCCGGGCCGACCTTAACCTCCCGGCGGGATGTATTTGATGAGCGAGAACAGGCATCGCATCGGAGTTTTCCCGGGCACTTTCGACCCGATAACCAACGGGCATCTGGACGTCATCCGCCGCGGCCGAAAACTGTTCGACGAGCTTGTCGTGGCCGTCGGAGACAATCCGGAAAAGGCCGCCGCTCTCGACCAGGCGGAACGTGTTCAGATCATATGTGAAGTGGTCGCCGACCTGGAGAACGTCCGTGTCGAGGCGTTCAGCGGCCTGACGGTGGATTTCGCCCGAGGGGCGGGCGCGACCGCGATACTCAGGGGCGTCCGCAACAGCACCGACCTTCAGTTCGAGCTTCAGGCGGCGCTTACCAATCGCGTCGTGGCCGGCATCGAGACGGTATTCGTGATGACCGGCACGGAATACGCCTTTACTTCGTCCACACTGATACGCCAGGTCGCCTCGATGGGCGGGGATGTATCGGCGCTGGTTCCGCCGGCGGTTATACCCCACCTGAAGAAGCTTTCGAAACACGGCTCAGACGACATGCTCGACGAGGCGCCGTAGGGCGCCGATCTGTAAGGGGGCGTGATAAAGCTTACCGTTCCGGATGCTACCGGAGGGGGCCATGCTGACGGCCGAGCCGGCCGGGGGCTTAGGAGTACACTCCGCGTTCGCAAATGTATTGCGTTACGGCTTCCGGCGCCAGATACCGTATGGACAGCCCTTCGGCGACTCGCCGGCGTATGTCGGTTGATGAGATATCCACCCGCGGCGTCTCGACCACCGAGCCGCGGAGCCGGTTTACGGTTTCGTCGTCGAAGTGCTCGGCAAGCCGCCTGAACACCTCATCCAGCCGCTGCTGCCAGGGCCTGCGCGCGGCCACGATAATCTCCGCGGCCGAGACGACATCCCCGGCCCTGTGCCAGTTGAGAAGGTCTTCGAGCATGTCGGCGCCTATCAGCAGGTGCTGCCGAGCGCCGGGGCGCTCGCGGCCGAGCTGTTCGAGTGTGTCTATGGTGTAGCTCGGTCCAGGGCGTCGCAGCTCAATGTCGCTGACCTCGAAGACCGGCTCGTCCGCGGTCGCCAGCCGCAGCATTTCCATCCGGTCCGGACCGGATGCCCCGGCGGCGGGCTTGTGCGGCGGGCTGGCCGCCGGCATCAATGTGATGCGGGGAAACCCTTTTGCCTCGGCGACGGCACGCGCGACTATCAGGTGCCCGTGGTGCACGGGGTCGAACGTGCCTCCAAAGATGACAATCCGCTCGCTCATGTCGGCCTTCGCTCAGGTAAGGGCATTACAACAGAAATGATCTGAACGGGAAAGCCGAATTGCATTTGCCGACCGTCGCGCCTGCCGGTTAGAATGTCCGGTCCGCTGGAGACCCCGGCCGAATGCTTGCCAAACGTATCATCCCCTGCCTTGACGTTGATAAAGGTCGCGTCGTCAAAGGCGTGAACTTCGTCAATCTGCGCGACGCCGGCGACCCGGTGGAGGTAGCGAGGCGCTATGAGCGCGCCGGTGCCGACGAGCTGGTCTTTCTGGACATAACCGCCAGTCATGAACGCCGGGACATACTTCTTGACGTGGTTCGACAGACCGCCGAGCAGGTGTTCATGCCGCTTACGGTCGGCGGCGGGATCCGGACACTCCACGACTGCCGCGCGATACTCTCGGCCGGTGCGGACAAGGTTTCGATAAACTCCGCGGCGGTCGCCGACGCGGACTTCGTCACGGCGGCATCGAGGCGTTTCGGCGCCCAGTGCATCGTGGTGGCCATCGACCCCCGGCGGGTGCGCCAAGACGGCCGGGAGGTCTGGCTGGTCCACACCCACGGCGGCAGGACGCCCACCGACCTGGAGGCGGTCGCCTGGGCGCGGGAAGTCGAACGTCGCGGCGCCGGTGAACTGCTGCTGACGGTGATGGACGCCGACGGCACCGAGGCCGGATATGATATCGAAGTAACCCGGGCCGTGGCCGAAGCGGTGGATATCCCGGTCATCGCCTCCGGCGGCGCCGGCGGGTACGAGCACATATACGAGGTCCTGACGGCGGGCAAGGCCGATGCCGCGCTGGCTGCCAGTATCTTTCACTTCCAGACCTGCACCATCGCCGAGACCAAACGTTACCTGGCCGCTCGCGGCGTGGCGGTGCGGCCGGCCTTGGAAGAACCACAAACCGAAACCACAGGCAAAACATAAGGAGGCCCAAGAGTGGCTGAACAGGCAAAACCAAACGGTCGTCAACCCATAGACGAGCATGACCAGCACTGGGACAGGCACGGGCACAACATCCAACTGGAAAAGTACTTCCGGGCCGTCAGCAAGCAGGACGCCTCGGACCTGCACCTCAAGGCCGGCAGCCCGCCGCATATCCGTGTCAAGGGCGAGCTGCGCCCGACCAAGAGCGAGCCGTTGAGCGGCGACGACATCGAGCAGATGGCCCGGGAGCTGATGACCGAGAAACAGCAGGCCTATTTCGACGAGCACGGCAGTATCGACGTCGCCCACGAACTGACCGACGGCGACCGCTTCCGCATCAACGTGTTCCGCCAGCGCGGCGAGACGTCCATCTCTGTCCGGCGGGTCGAGCGGAAGATACCGCAGTTCGACGACTTACACCTGCCGGAGATACTCGGCAAGGTCGCCCTGGAGAACCAGGGACTGGTTCTGCTGGCCGGTCCCACCGGAAGCGGCAAGAGTACCACCATCGCCTCGATGCTCCAGCACATCAACAGCATCAGGCGATGCCACATCGTGACCGTAGAGGACCCCATCGAGTTCATACATACCGACAACAAGGCCTTGGTAAACCAGCGCGAGATAGGCATCGACGTGCCTACCTTCGAGTCGGCGCTGAAGTACCTGATGCGTGAGGACCCGGACGTGGTACTCATCGGCGAGATGCGGGACGCCGAGACTTTCCAGGCGGCCCTTCAGGCGTCGGAGACCGGCCACCTGGTCTTCGGAACCGTCCATGCCTCCAGCGCCGCCCAGACCATCGGGCGAATACTGGATTTATTCTCATCCGAAAGCCGGGACCTCATAAGGCAGTCGCTGGCGTTCAACCTCAAGTCCATCGTCTGCCAGAAGCTTTTGCCGGCTTTGCCCAAGGAGATAGACCGCGTCCCGGCTGTGGAGATTCTCATCTCCAACCCGTCGGTCCGGCAGTTCCTGATGGAGAAGCGGGACCAGGAACTGAACGACGTGATAGCCGGACATGAGCGAGAGGGCATGATCACGTTCACCACGAGTCTGCTTAAGCTTATAGACCAGGAGCTGGTGGATCCGCGGGTGGCCTACGAGGTCGCGCCGAACGTGGACGAGCTTAAGATGCGCATGCGAGGTATCTCCACCGGCCAGGTGGGGTTCACCGGTGGCCGGTGACGCCGGGCAGGTTTTTTCGTCGCGCGCGATGCGGAAAACCCGTGCGACAGAGGTTTGCATTCGGCGCGTCCGGAGGTTAATGAAATAGCATACCGACGGTTCCAACCACGGATTCCTTAAGGACGGAGTGGCCCATGCTGGAGACGATGGCAAGCACGACCTCATCGCCGATGTTCTTTCACCCGGCGAGGTTCATCGCGCTTCTGGTGCTTGTGACTCCCTGGCTGTACGTCTGCCCTTGGGTGCAGAAGGATGCCCGAGGCATCCGCTCATCGGAGCCGATGTGGGGCGGACTTGCTATCGGCAGCGGGGCGTTGAGCTTGCTGATCTGGCTTCTGGCGCCGATGTATCTGGTCGGTCTGCTGGTGTATATCGTCCTGGTCGGGTCGGTTCTGACCGGTTACGTGATCCACCGCAATACTAAGGTCCCGCCGGAGGCGAGGATACTGACGGCGGATCACTTCCGCTCGCTGACGGCCCGCCGCGAGGCCCGTGGGATCCAACTGACCCAGAAGCTCAAGGTATACGACAGCAGCGGCCGCTCGGCTCCGACACCCGGTCCCGATAGCGACACAGAGGAACGAGAGACCTATAACGCCGTCCAGGACCTTCTCTACGACCTCCTCTGGCGCCGCACCAGCGAGGCGGAGTTGTCGCAGTCCGGGCAGACCGCCCAGTTGAAGCTGATTATCGACGGCGTAGCCCACCAAGAGCAGTTCGCCGACGCCGCACAGGCCGAGAACATAATCCAGTATCTGAAGTCCATCGGGGGCATGGACTTGAGGGAGCGACGCCGGCCTCAGAAAGGCCGGATCAGCGTGGACCTGGCCAACTCCCCCATCGACATGGACCTGACCAGCGCAGGCACCACCAAAGGCCAGCAGATAAAGTTCCGAGTCGTACAGGAGCTGATCCGGACGCGGCTTGGCGAACTGGGCATGGATGACAGGACGCTGGAGCGCATCCGCGAGCTTAACAAGTCCGGCAACGGCATACTCATCGCCGCCGGGCGCCGCCGTACCGGCGTCACCAGCACGCTGTACTCGTTGCTGAGAGACCAGGACGCGTTCATACATCAGCTCGTCTCGCTGGAGGCCGAGCCGGAGGTGGACCTCGAAAACGTCACTCAGCAGCAGTACACGGACCCGAAGGAACTGCCGAGGATGCTGGCCTCCGCCCTTCGACGCGACCCGGACGTGGTTATGCTGGATAAGGTGCCGGACTCCGATACCGCCTCGCAGGTTGTGGAGGCGGCCGGCGAGAAGACCTTCATCATCGCCATGACCGCTTCGGATACTCTCAAGGCGCTGGCAAAGTGGGTCCAGGTGGTCTCAGACCCCGCGGCCGCTGTCAAAAACCTGCGATGCATAACCGCGCAGATGCTGGTGCGGAAACTGTGTCCCAAATGCAAGGAGGCGTATCGTCCCGATCCGAAGCTCCTGGCGAAGGCGAACCTCTCAGCCGCGCAGGTTGACTACTTTTACCGCCCGCCGGCGCAGCTTACCGACGATAAGGGCCGGCCAATCGTCTGCCCCACATGCCAGAACGTTGGGTATTTCGGGCGGACGGGGGTCTTCGAGCTTATGCACGTGACCGACGATCTGCGGGAGCTTATCGCATCGGGAGCTTCACTGTCGGAGATAAAGGCGGCCTGCCGCAAGAACAAGATGCTCTACCTCCAGGAGCAGGCGCTACGGAAAGTCATACAGGGCGAGACCAGTGTGCAGGAGGTAATGCGGGTCTCGCAGAAGAAGAAATAGTCAGCCGGGAGCTACACAAGCATGCTCGTGATTCTTCTGGTCGTACTGCTGATACTGGCCATCGCCTTCTACCAGGTGCTGCAGGGGCTTTACAGCGCCATGATAATGCTGCTGCTGAGCATCATCTCGGCGATGGTGGCGTTCAACTACTATCTGCAGCTTTCCGAGCTTCTTTACGAACAGATGACCGCGTACACCGAACCGGTCATGCTGGTAGGCCTATTTGCCATCACGTTGTTTGTGCTGCGGCTGCTCTATGACCGGTTCCTGGGCGCCAACGTCGTGCTCGGCACCTGGGCCGACCGCATCGGCGGCGGGATCTTCGGGCTGCTGACCGGCATGGTACTCACCGGCATGGCCACCATCGGCATGCAGATGCTGCCCTTCCCGGAGTCGGTCATGGGGTACCGGCCCTACGACGAGCTCCTCCAGCGCGACCAGCACCTGCAACCGTTCCGCCCGGACGAGTTCACGCTGGGGCTGATGGGTCATCTCTCGGCCGGATCGATGGCCGGCAGGACGGACCTCGAGAATACCCACGGTGACCTGCTGCTGGACGCCTTCTGCGCGCGCAACACCGCCGGCAAGAATGGCGGACGACTGGCCAAGCCCGAAACACTTTCTCAGGTCACGGCTTATCAGCAATTGCCCGGCGGGCTGGATATCGACGATGTGCCCAGGTACCCGCTCAAAGACAGAGGACGGCGGGAAGTCCTGATTGTCAGGACTCGAATCGACAGGGAAATAGTGGACCCCGACGGCTGGTGGCGCATACCCGGCACCCAGGTCCGCCTGACAACCGAAGACGGCGACGGCAGGTACCACCACTATTACCCCGTTGCGTTCCTGTCCGGCCGGACCATGAGCGACCGCGGAGAGATTCTCAGCGAGGACAACTGGCGGCTCCACAATCCGGAACTCGAGGACGACGCCCCCAAGTTGGCGATGCTGAGCGTCGAACGGGAGCACTACCGCGACGAACAGGCGCTGGTCATCGACTGGGCCTTTTCCGTGCGCGAAGGCCACACGCCCGTCAGCGCCACCTTCCGGGGCATCTCAACAAGCTCCGTAAGGATGGCAGAGGAAGGCGCCCTGCCGGACGCCGAGGATGCACTAACGCGGACTGAGTGAAGTCGCCAAGCGACCGACTGCCCCGCAGGATGGATTCCGCCGGATGTCAAGCCGGCGGCGCTTACTGCTGGTCGTCGCGCTCCTGCAGCCGTTCCAGCCAGATATCCCACGCCAGTTCTGGCCGGCGGATGTGCCCACCGCGGGTCTGGCGGCGGCTGGTGTTCACGAAACCCCGCTCACGCAGGTACCGGAATGCCTCCCAGGACTGGTCCCGCAGCGGTTTGAGGTCGTCCCTGCCCCAGAATATGACGATCGGCATGCGCCTGGCCTCGTCGGTAAGCTCAATCCGCTCAAACAGATCGATATCGCTGTTGCACGCCCGGGCAATCAGCATATCGAACCTGTCGGGATTGCGAAGCCCGGTGTAATACAGCGGGTACCCCCCTGCCGAGAAGCCCGTCAGCAATACCTGGTCTTCCGCTATATTGTATTCGGCGCGCAGATGCTCCAGCAGCCGCAGAATCGCTTCCTCGTCGGCCTCTATGTCGCGATACCACAAATCGCGGAGAACCGGCGTAATCCCCTGAGGGCTGTCCAGAGACGGCGCCGCCACCAGGAAGCCCCCCTGCTCGGCGAGGTACTTCCATTCCTGGATCTGGGCACGACTGCTGTCCCAGCCGTGCGTGCCGTGCAGCGTAATGACCAGAGGCCAGCTCCGGGAGGCGTCGTAGTGGCTGGGCACGTACAGCCAGTAGTCGCGTCCGGATTCCGGCTCGCTGAGCCGCCTGGCGTCAACGGGCGTATCCTGGCGCTGCATGACCGGACAACCCGCCAGAAACACCAGCGAAAACAATATCGGAGTAAATCTTCGCATGTCGGACCTTTTTTGTCGCTACTGTCAAACTCGATCGCCGGCGGATAAGTATAACGTCAACATCAAGGATGCAGGATGATGTTTTGATCGGCCTGGCAATTGCGGTACTCTGTCCTTCGGGCCGATAAGGTGTCCATAGCCGACAGTAACGGAAACATCAGACCATGGAGTGCGTATCGTGAACAAGCCGCGAATAGTGCTGACGACCGTCCTGGCCCTGCTGGCGATTGCTCTGCCGGCGGCCGCGCTCAGTCCCGATGAGGTGGCGATCATCGCCAACGCCCGAAGCGAGGAATCCCTGGAGCTTGCCAAGCTGTACTCCTCGGTCCGGGACATTCCCGAAGAGCATATTATCGAGATCCGCACAACCACCCGTCCGAGGATATCTCGTGAGGACTATGAAAAAGACATTCTTCACCCGGTCCGCCAGGCCCTTGTCGATCGCGGGCTTCAAAACAATATACGCTGCCTGGCGTTCATGTGGGGCGTTCCCCTCCGTGTCGCCGCTCCGGCCGAGTCCGAACTGCTTTCGGTGTACCGCACCGCGGCTGAAAGGGCACATTACCGGCTGGCGACCAACTACAAGCTCGTTCCCTCGGTGGCCAGGGACTTCCCCCAGCCGCGAACCAACGCCTTGGAGCCGATAGCGGACCTGTTCGATCAGCCGCTGCCTCAGGTATCGGAGCCGCTGATGGAGCTGCCGAAGCTCCTGGAGGACTTCGACCGGCTCCTGACCTCCAAGACGCGCCAGGTCCGACGCATTGAGGACCCCGAAAGGCGGGCCATCGCCAACCAGCAGTTGATGGGGCTTTTCATGGACAGCGCGGGCCTGGAAGGGCTGCTGCGTTACGTGCGCGCCAACGAAGTCGCCGACGCCCCGCCGCCACAGGCCCTGGAGCAGCAGATATCCGAACTTCGCAGTCAGTACGAGCAGGCCGGGCGGCAAGCTCCCAGCCCCGAGAACGCCGACAAAAAGCTTGAGCTTATGGAACGCCTGTTCGGCAACGCCAGGGTTGCGACCTATGCCGGCCAGAGGGCCTCCCAACTGGAGCCCGACAAGGATTCCAGCGCATCGGTTGACAGCGAAATGGCGCTTTTGTGGCGGGGTCCGTACCCGCTGAAAAACTGGATGCCTAACCCGCTCAACTGGCGCGACCGAATACGGATGCTTCAGCAAGGGCAGCGCCCCCAGCCGACGCTGATGACCGCCCGCATCGACGGACCGACCCCCGATGACGCCAGGCGGATCATACGCGTATCCCACCAGGTCGAGCAGGAAGGCCTGCAGGGAATCTTCTACATCGACGCCGACCTTGAAGACTCGCGCAACCCGAAGTTCGATGAACTTCTGGTCGAGCTGCACAGGTTCGTCCGCGACGGCACCGACTTCCCCACGGAGCTTAACACCAGCCACGAGGTGTTCCAGCCCGGCGACTGCCCCGACGCCGCCCTCTATGTCGGCTGGTACAAGCTCAGGCAGTATGTGCCCGCCTTCACATGGATGCCCGGCGCGGTGGGATATCACGTGGCCAGCTTCGAGGCCCAGAACCTTCGCGACCCGGATACTTCCGAATGGTGCGCCAAGATGATCCAGAATGGCGTGGTTGCCACCATGGGCGCGGTCGATGAGCCGTACCTGGGTGCATTCCCTCAGCCGAACGAGTTCTTCCCGCTGCTGATGACCGGTGAGTTCACCGTCGCGGAGGCCTACTGGCTGACGTCCACCACCACAAGCTGGCGGATGACGCTGATAGCCGACCCGCTGTACAACCCGTTCAAGGCCAACCCCCAACTGAAGCTGGAGGACCTGCCGGAAGGCATACTGCCTGTGGATTCCGAAGGAAACCTGCCCGACCCGATAGTGCCGACGCATTAGCTGGGCGGTCGTCCCCGGCTATCAAGCGAGCTGGGCCGGCTGATGGGCTTGCCGACACCGCGCGGCGGGGCATCCGGCGATTCGCACCACCGCGACCCCATCGCCAGCAGATACGGCACCACGACCATCACCGCGCCCAAAGAGTGCATGAACCAGTCGTTAAGCTCGGAGGCGACCATCGCCCTCTGTCCGGCGGTGGCCTCCCCGCCAAGGACGGCCAGCCATACGTCTATCGGGGTGCCGCGGCCGGGAGCGAAGCTCTGGAGCAGTTCGCCCAGCCCTCCGGCGAACACAGCCAGCACCACGCCCAGCAGGCCGAGCTTGACACTGCGAACTCCAAGCGTCCAGACCAGCACCAGCGACAGCAGGAACCCGACGATCAAGTGCAGTGTGGCCGATGAGCCACCCAGGGCCGACGCGGACCAGCTTACCAATCCGGGATTGGGAACAAGACCCAGAAGCAGCATCAGGGCCACCATCACCACAGCCAGCCATACGCCGCTTCGCCTGCGGGCCGGGGCTTCACACATTGCCGGCAGCAGGCCCCAGAACATCGCCGCCGCCAGCGTCACCGCCGGAAGGAACAGCCCGCCCTCGCTCAGTAGCGCCGCTACGGAAAGCCCGGCCGCCGCCGTCCAGCAACTCGCGCGGACCCTGGCGGACCTGTCACCCGGGCGGCTCAGAAGCCCCAGCCCCCCTGCCGCCGCGGTCGCCGCCAGCATGACCGCCACCACGGGCGCGCCCGCCGTCTCCACCAGCAGGTTCAACCCGGCCGCATCGACGGCCGCCTCTATCACCGCTTCCTCGCCCCGGCCCAGAAGCATCCGGGCCGAATCCTCATGCCCCCAGGCCCGCACCCCAAGGAACACGAGCACCGCCGACAGACCCGCCAGGACCACACACACCCAGAGAATCCGCATCCGCCGACCTCGTACCATCCCCAGAAGCATGCTCGCGCCCAGCATCAGCACAGTAACGAACAATGCCCTCCTGGACGCCCCGCCGGCGATAAGCAACGCGGCGATAACCAACGCCCCGCAGCCGCCGAGCAGCACCTTGCCCGGCCACCCGCGCGGGCTTTGCCCGTCGTGGGTGCGCTCGATGACCGGCACAAGCGCGCCAAGAACCGCTATGGCCCCCGCACACGCAAGAAGCGAGACCGATCCCCTCGGCAGATCCTGCGGCGTCCAGAGCAGTGCGGCCGAGGCGCCGAAACAGACCGCCACCGAACACAGAAGCGGAAGAAATACCGGCCGTGAGTAGTTTAAGAACACGCTCTGGACCAGCAGGACCCCCAGAGCCAGCAGGCCAAGCTGAAACAGCAGTGTCACGCTCATCGCCCCGGATAAACCGGCCGTGGCGGCCTGCTCATCCCAACTGAGCCGCAGAAGGTGGTAAAGCACCACCACAGCCGGCGCCGCCACCGCCCAGTGGATGCCGTGCCCGGGAACGGTCCTGTCCCCGGCCACAATACGCCAGAGCAGCCAGAGAGTCAGCGACAGGATAAGTCCGGCCGACATCGCCCCCCAGGCGCGATAGCCCGGCCACCACCAGGTGAGCAGACCCAGCGTCACCACCGCCACAGGAAGCCAGCGCGCCGGTATGCCCAGTTGCCTCGCGGTTGTCCCTGTAGGTATCGCCATGCTCGCCAATCCACCGCCGTGGGCGGCCCGGCGGAAGTCTAGCGACATGCGGCGACGCACGTCAACGTCCGCTTGACCGGACGTGCCGTTGGTTTATGCTACCGACGGGATGACACCCAGGGAAAACTCCATGCACAGGCCCGGCGGGGGCTATATCTTCTCGACCGGCAATTGCGTATATACGGGCATGGACCTGGGCCGCTATGAGCTTATGCTGGACGTCTGGCGAGCGGAGGGTGGTTATGAACAGGGCCATCGGGCGGACGGCCAGGCGAACCATCAGTGTCCCGGCCGGATTGAACGAAACGATGTCAAACAGAGACGATAGCGTGAAGCTTTTCGTGCCCGGACGACTGTGCCTGTTCGGTGAGCATAGCGACTGGGCCGCCCAATACGGCGTCCACAGGGGCTACTGCCTGGTCATAGGTACGGACCAGGGCCTGTGCGCCGAGGCGCGCCCGCACGAGCAGTTCGTCGTCCAGACGCGACTACCGGACGAGCTTGGCAGGCCCACGGGGCGGGTCAGGACCATGAGCTGCCCAGCGCAGCCGGATGAGCTTCTGGCGGCCGCCAAAGACCCCCAGGAGTTCTTCCGCTACTGCGCCGGTGTCGCGTACAGGATGAACCGCGACGCGGGCGTTACCGGCGGGCTGGAGGTCAGGATAAACGCCATGGACCTGCCGCTTCGCAAGGGCGTCTCAAGCTCGGCCGCCGTCTGCATACTCATAGCCAAGGCCTTCGACGCGGTGTACGACCTGCGGCTGTTCCCGCATGAGCTGATGGAGATCGCATATAGCGGCGAGCGGCTGACCGGCAGCCAGTGCGGACGGATGGACCAAGCATGCATATACGGCAAGACGCCCGTGCTGCTGACATTCGAGGAGGGGACCGATATCCGCGTCGAGCCGGTCTTCCCGGCAGGCAAGATAAGCATGTTCTTCGTGGACCTGGCCGGAAACAAGGACACCTTGCGGATACTCTCGGACCTGCAGTCGGCTTACCCCGAAAGCGAAAAGCTCCGGACCGCACTGGGCGCCGGCAACGAGCGGTTAGTCCGCGCCGCCTACCGTGCTATCGGCAACGGCGACGCTGAGCATCTCGGAAAGCTGATGACGGAGGCCCAGAAGAACTTCGACGAGCTTGTCGGCCCCCACTCGCCTGAGCAACTCGCAAGCCCCCTGCTGCACGAGCTGCTGGCGTTTGACAAAATCCGCGAACACATACACGGAGGCAAGGGCGTCGGCAGCCAGGGAGACGGTACGGCCCAGTTCGTCGCCAGAAGCACAGCCGACCGCGACCTGGCCATGGACAAGATCGCACGCGCCTACCCGCGGATGCAGTGCTTCCCCCTGACCATCACTGCACAGTTTCCGGGTGCTCGCTGAGCATCCTCAGACGGGGTCTGACCTGCTTGATAACAGGCATGTCCGCGTACCGCCGCTCCAGGTGCTCATAGATTTCCTGCGCCTGGTCGATTTGACCCTGTTTTTCCAAGCAGAAGCCGTACCAGAACATAGCGGCCGCGGCGAGTTCGTCGTCTTGGGTTGCGTCATATTTCTTCGCCAGCCGGGCCAACTCCGCCGCCGCGGAGGAATACCGGCCCTCCGCGGCCATCGCCACCGCATCGTCCAACTCCCCTTCGACGTGCCTGTCGTAGCGGGTCGTCCTAGGCGCCGGCTCTTCGAGATCGTGCTCCGCGCAGCCGACCGCAAACGCCGCGGCTAGAATCGCTATTGTAGTCTTAACCCACATATCCGGCTCCCTTCAGCACGAGTTTCGCCTCCATAAGCCATACGCCCACGACCCGCGGTTCGGAATGCTCCGCCAGGGCCGTCTCTATCCGCGACAGGCATTCGGACCGTTCCACCAAGCGAACAAAGGCCTCTTCCGCCGCCTCATCGTCAGCCGGCAGCATCATCAAGCGGGTCAGGACCACCTCGATCCGGTCGATAAGCTCAGCGGTCTCGGCGCTTCTGGCGTCACGACGCGCTGCGGCCGCTCGCGTCAGCAGTCCGTGTCGCTCGACCGCCCTCTGCCTGAAGCCCAACGGCAAGTCTGTCTCCACCGCGCCGAGGTACGCGCTCTGAATGTCTCGCCAAAGCCCCGCCTTCCGGGCTTCAAGGCGGTTCAGTTCGGCCTCAAGCTCTCGGCGGGCCTCGTGGAGTTCACCTTCGTCGCGACGCATCCGCTCCATCTCTTCAACAGCCGCCGACAGCCGTTGCCGCGTGTACTCCAGATTCTGTTCGGCCCGTTCGGCCTTCGCACGCGCATCGGCCAGCCGGTCTTCGGTTTGGGCGAGCTTTCCGGCAAGCTCATCCGCATGGCTCCGGCTCTCGGCCAGGTCGGTACGCAAGCTTTCGATTCGGCTCTCGGCCTCGGCGAGCCGATCCTCATCGGCGCCGTTGAGCCGCTCGCGCAATTCCGCCAGTTGCCGCTGGTGCTCGCTGTCCTGCTCGGCGAGTTGTTCGGCAAGCCCCTCGGCGCGGGCTTCGGCTTGCTCGGTGCCGGCGGATGCGGCCGACAGCTCGTGGACCAGCTCCGCCACTTCGGCCTGGAGAAGCCGGACCCTTGCGTCGGCCTCGGCCGGGGAGGCGTCATCCCCTTCCCGCTGACGGCCGAGATGAAAAGTCACGAGCGCCGCCAGCAGCAGAACCGCCGCGGCCGCCGCCGGGGCCCAGCGCAGCAAAAGTCGCTGTTTCCGAGTCCTGGCCGGCTCCGCCGTCCGCTGCCGCCGGGCCGCCTCCTCGGCCCCCCAGCGGCGGAGCATCCGCTCCAGTTTTTCGTCAGATTCGTTCGTCGGCTCGGTCATGGTTCCACCTTCCTGTATCCGCCGCTTAGGGTTCTGCGCGGTTTTACGCCGAAAAGCCCTTGCCGTTCAGGCATCGCCGCAGCAGTCCGCGCGCTTCGTCGAGCCGCTGCCTGACGGTTGACTCCGCCAGGCCGGTCGCCTCGGCCAGCCCGCGGGCGGTCCGGCCTTCCACGTATCGCAAATGCGCCAGCACCGCCAGCCGTGGCGGCAACGCCGCCACGCACTCCCGGACGGCCGTAAGCTCCTCGATCTGCTCCGGCGACTCGTGCGGGTTCGTCGGCGAGGCAAACGTCTGCTCGGCAAGTTCGGGATCAAAATTCGCCGGCGGCTCCCGGCGTCGCCACTGCTTGAGGGCGACGTCGCGGGCAATGTCGGAAAGCCAGCCGGCGAAGTCGCCTCGGGACTGGTCATAGGTCTCCAGGGACCTCATCGCCAGCAGAAAGACCTCCCGCGTGGGGTCGTCCGGCGGGCGGAAGCCGCAACGTGCGAAGTAGGCGCGAATGTGGCCGACATGCGAGTGATAGAGCGACTCCATCGCGTCGGAGACGCCCGCCCGGGCCTGCAGGATGAGTTGGCTTTCCCTTGTGTTCACTATTCGAACCACCGAAACGTATTTAGCCGAACGTCCGTGCCGGAGTCAACCGGCGCCAATAGACCTTGTTGCCACTTGCCGCCCTTTTGCCCAGTCCTGACAAGCCAGTGCGTCCGGGGCGATAGGATCGGGTAGGCAGGGGCGATTGCTCGCCCCGGCCTCCCACACCACCGTACGTACGGTTCCGTATACGGCGGTTCAGCAGGTGCTCTCAAGTCGTCGATGCTCGGCAAGCAGGCTTACAA
>PUND01000093.1 GCA_003551645.1 Phycisphaerae bacterium
AGCGGAGAGGGTGAATGAGAGGTTTGAGGCGGATGAGCTGTATGAGGGGAGGAAGTGCAAGCTGAGGACGGTTATACAGTCCCAGGCCCGGCACGTGGCGACGTATTTGAGGGGGGAGGGGAAGGAGTACCGGGGCTGGGTGGGGCGGTGGTGAGGGGGATGGCCGGGGAAGAATCATGACTAACAGGAGAAGAGGCTTGAATGGAGATACTCGTACGAAAGAAGAACAGCATAGGTTGGATGAAGGCAACGGAAGTGCCCTTTCCGAATGAGGCGAAACTGCAAGACATCCTCTATCGTTCGCCGGACATCATCCCCGTGGAGAAGATGGGCGACCAGGTCTGCAAGCCGCGCATATTCATCAAAGAGGCCGGCCTGCCCGGCTCCGGAAACACAGATCTCATCGGCATCGACGAATATGGCGGCATCATGGTAGTCGAGTGCAAGCTGGCCGGAAACAGGGAGGTGCGCAGGGCTGTTATCGGCCAGGTCTTCGAATATGCGGCCTATCTGTGGAGAATGGGCTATGCGGAGTTCGACAGCATGTGCTGCAAGGCGGAGAAGTGGCAAGGCGCGTGCCTGCTTGAAGCTATGCGACAGCGTATGGAGATGGCCGGTGAGGACTGGGATGGCGAGGGGTTCGAGGAAGCTGTGGCTGCGACCCTCGAGCAAGGCGATTTCCGGCTGGTGGTAGCCGTTAACGAGCTTAACGATGAACTGAAGAGGATCATCGAGTTCCTGAACTCCCGGGCCGATAACTCTGCGCAGATATACGCTCTGGAACTGCGGCCCTTTGAGAGCGAGGACCTGGAGATGCTTGTGCCTGATCTGCTGGCGCCCGCCCTGCCCCAGAAGTCCATCGCGTCGAGAAACACGACGCCCATGCTTGAGGAGGATTTCCTGGCGGCGGCCAACGACGCTACCAGGGTACTGTATGGCCGGTTGAAGCAGCTTGCGGGGGAATCGGATATATTTGGGCAATCGTCTTTTGGCCCCGCTGGATTTCTGTTCAGGTGCGGAAAGAAAGTCGCTTTGCTGTTGCGGGCACCTGGGGCTCTCAGGATGTACATCGGCCCGACATATGTAGATGCCATCTTCACGGAGGAGATGGTTGCCGAATACTGGGCAGAGTTATTCAAGTTGCCTGCCTTTGAGAACAAGAGGGATAGCAAAGAGCCGGACGTGGTTGTGGACGCATCCTGGAGTGAGGCCGAAATGGCGCAGCTATTGTCAGCGCTGCGGGTGTTGGGGCAGGGGTGGGGTGGGTGGTCGGGCTTGCGTTAGCAACGAAGGCCAATCTCATGCCTTAGACAGCAGCAACACACAAGGGGGATCAAGATAATGGACGTTGAAGCGGTACATCAGAAATCAGCTGAATGGATGGTCGCACGCGGCTGGAAGACCAAGATAGGTAAGAGAACGGGCTTTGTCCAGAGCTTGTTTGACCATACTAATGTAGAACTCAACGCTCTCCTGACGCTTCTGCCGATCTTGAGTGACGCAGCCCATTACGGTTTGTCATCCATGGAGCAACAGTCTCTCATTGTGGGCACGATTGCCCACGATGCAGCTAAGGAACGTCCTGAATGGCAACAATATGTGCAGATGCCCCGTGAGAAACAACGGTCGCACCATGTCCCTCACATCATCTCGGACGTCACTGGGCAGGTGGTACCTGAGCTTGTGCGCCGTCTGGATTTTGACGATGCCATAATCCCTGATGCAATGGTCTTCGTAAATACCCACATGGCTGCAACCAGGACGGCCACTTCGGTCATGGGTATTCTGGCAGAGCGTGATACCAGCGATCGGTGGGCGACCTTGGCGCGTATCGTAGATGCCATAGATAACTTCTGCTCCGCCAAGGGGCTCTTTGAGGCTCAAAGAGCGCTGGAATACTGTGTGTTCGCCCGGCATCTCAGGATAGCTTACCACCTTGTGCGGGTACGCGGTGTTTCCTCGACCCTGTTACATCAGGCGGCAGCAGATGCTCATATGCAGGCGGGTTGGTTGCCACTTCTCCACTTCAGCAATGGCAGCATCTATGTAGTGGACAGCAGGACAGATGTCAAAGGGCCAGAGGTGTCAGCTATCGAGTCAAGATTGGGCGCCGTCTTGGATGATGTCATGGATGTCGACTTCACGAAGTTTGTGGTAGGTAATCCGTTGCAGACCTTCATTCCAAAGCCGGAGTTTCTCGACTACAGGGAGTTCAGAGATTACCTAAGAGAGGCATCTAGGCGGGTACGGAGAGGGTCGTTCTCACGAAAGCCGCATCGCACTAGACAGAAGGTGGTTGAGGCCTATTTTCGAGCGGCCAAGCGCGAGACCATACCCACAGATACCGAAGTCGAGGCGGAAACGCAGCGCATTGACCGAGCCCAACCGGAGATGCTCGTCCTCAAGTTCTTTAAGAATGCTCTCGGTGAGAAGGTTCTTTGTAAGGACGGCGTTCCCCTTGATGAGGCTGAGATAGACAAGCTGGAGCAGAAATTGCTGGAATCGCGTGCTGCCGGCAAGGATCCATCGAAAGTGCAGGAGCAACACGAAAAGGCAATCAAGAAGTTGGAGAAAGAGGCCTGGCAAAGGATCGAAGATACCATTGCGACGAAATACGATGCGTATTTCGGTGAGGGAAGCTATGCGGTTCTGTCATCTGGTACTTTGATGCCTGCCAAGGAGATGAAGACGGGGATAGATCGCTTCTGGATGTCTCCCGGTGAGCGGTTTGGCCTGTCAGAGAAACGAGTGGAACTGGCTCAGGACAAGGTACGCATGGAGAAACTGATTGACGTCTTGGCAACTATAGCTGCTGAAAGCTATGACTCCTTGCCGGAAGAATACCGCCCCACCAGAGCGGCTGCCTCAGAACTAACCGTCCAGTTCTTGGGTGACCTGATTCACCCAGCGCCCCTATATGACCTCAGAGCTGTTGCACAAGCTCAACTTGAAGCTTATGGACAATCCAAGCTCAACGCAAAGCGAGCAGGTAACCTGCCGCACGTCTGTCCCATCTGCAACCAGCCTTTTTCAAAAGGCGCGATAGCTATTGCTGATCTCGTGGGAAAAGGCTCCGAAGCTCATACGAACCGCGCGGTCGCCCACGGCAGGAGCCCAATACCCAGAGTATTGATATGCAGTACCTGCAAGTACGAGATCTTGTTGCGGCAGCTTCTGCTCGGTGATCAAACAGCAAATGTGCTGGTTCTCGTCCCAAGGATGAACATCGGGCCATGGTCTGGACGCGTACTCAAACGAATGGCCGAGAAAGTTCAGGAGTATGCAGGCCATCTTATGTCAAATGACACTGAGAATCCGGATGAAAGAATAACGATGAGTTTGACACAGGTGATTGCCGGCAAGCTTCTGAATGAGGGGCAGACCAGAAATGGTGTACCAGTGCTGATGGACTTGGAAAAGGGTTTGGATGCCCACAAACTGGTCGAGTTTCTCACTTACAAGCCGGATTCCAAGACTAGGGAGAAGAGTAGAAAGGCATTGTCTGAAGCGCTGAGGGAAGCCTACGAAATCTCTGGAGTCGACGACTGGCAGGAACTTAATGCGCAATGGGAGACCACCTACTCATCATGGGAGGAATTGTTGGATGGCGTATGGGCTGGAGAGGTCCATAACGAGACAGTAGATGAAGTTAGGGCGAGGGTTTATAGACTCAGTCCGCTATTCAAGATCATCTGCCGCACTCCACACATGATTCTTGTGCCACTCTCGAGACCTTTCAAGGCGGGAAATAAGGAGTCAGACGTTAATGCAGCTTTGCGTGAAACGTTCATAACGATCTTGCTTGGTCTGGCGCTGGACTGCACTGTCGCGGTGCTGGACAATGGGGAGCCAATTACGCTTGAAGGAGGTGAAGGAATCGCCAGGCTGCCGGCTGTACCCGCCATTC
>PUND01000042.1 GCA_003551645.1 Phycisphaerae bacterium
GAACTAAAAGTGATGTTCTCATAATCACGTGTTGAGAATTCTGTAACCCAATATTTAGCTCCCGCACCATCAGCCCAGTTCTCTGCATTAGCTGCATGTGTTCCAGATCCACCGGCTCCATTAACCCATCCATAAAAAAAAGGCCCTTGAAAACTAATTTCTGCAGAATTGACATTGTCAACTGATCCTTCATCAGCGGTATAGCTAAACGAAGTGCTACCACCAGGTATAGCATCCCGTTTGGCTTCATCCTCGAAGTTCCATTCAGCGATCACTTCAACATTTTTACGTCCTCCTTCTTCTGCATAGGCAATAAGCTCCGTTGATATCGCGCCAAAGAAAAGCAAAAATATAGCAAAGGGGAAACCAAAAGGCAGCCAAAAGACAGATGTGGCGGTGGTCAACAAGTCTTTCATTCGATTTTGATTCATTAACGGGTCAAGATTCCAAAATGACCCTAATTATAACTGCTAATGCGGTGCAACAGGAGGAATACTATTATCCCCTTTCTAAAAAAACATCAAACAAAAACGTGTGCCTGCATTGATTGGGCACATGATAAATATTTAAATCACAACAAAATTCCTGACAGCTGTTTGCCATTATTATGTGTCCAAAGATAAAAAGATAATACGAATCCATCAATTACCAGATGCCTGTTTAGGTGATGAATATTTGTTATGGTATGATGAAAGCTTAATGTAATGACTAGGAAAACTTATTAATAGAACAGCCAAGCTTCCAATCAAACCAGAAGAATATTGACTGACATTCTAAAAGCATAAAGCTAAATTATACAAAACAACCTTCGCATTCTTTATTAACGCTGAACTGTTGCCATTTAACAATGAGCTGATCATGTTTTACGTAACTGAGCAACCTTACGTAACTGAGCAACCTTAAGAATTGTACACACATAAACCAGCAAAACAAAAACATTCTCAACTTGATATTTAAAAAGTGAATATTAATGATCAAATGAAGCATCATCCTATTCTATGTTCATTTTAGATTTACCTTTAAAGTAAACATTTTTTTCCTTTTCTATTATTGATTTTAAACAAAGAAATGCTTAAATTTTTTGATGGCAGGACATACAAAATTTTTTCTATTTTTATACAAGATATCCCATGAACAATAATAACTGATTTCCGTTAAACCAATAATTTGCCAAAGGTTTAGCGAGCCACACCAAGAGTCTGCACTGTGTCATCGCAGCGGGTTGCCTGACTTAACACCATGATCGCCGTGCAGGCGTCGCGTCAATCAAGAATAAACCAATCTATATCTTAAAAACATATACCCATGAAAAACCTTACAACCAGAACATCCCTCGCATATCTGCTTTTCGCACTATTTTTTTTGTGGCCAGGCGATAAGGCCAGCGCCCAGGACTTCATGATGCAAGGCTGGTACTGGAACTATCCCAAACCCGATTGCGATGATTATACCGGCCCTTCCTTGGCTGAAATCATGGCAGGAAAAGCTGAAGATCAGGCTGAGGCGGGCTTTACCATGATATGGATGCCTCCGCTGACAAACGCCAGCTTCGGAGAATGCAGCAACGGCTATGACCCCCGAGACCTCTATGACTATGGCCAGGTATCCGGACGCACCGGCCTGGGAACCGGCAATGAAGTGGAAGCCTGGATCGCGGCCATGGCCGCCAATGACATCTACCCCATTGCCGATGTGGTCTATAACCACCGCGACGGCGGTGACTGGGAAGACAATCCCGCAGTAAGGGATTATATTATGAACTATCCCGATGGAGCTGGTTGCGATGGCTTCCCGGCAACGCCCTACCCAGTCAATGGCAAGATGCGATACCGACTGCCACTAGGTGGCGATAGCGGGAACGGCGCCGGAGACTATTATTTTAAATTTGCTTCTGCATCAGGAAATACTGAATTTGACGGCAGAGAGTATAAGCTATACTTTGCCACAGCAGATACTGAGTTTGTGGATGACCCCATTTTTGAAACGGAAGACAACGGGGGTAGCGACTGCGGACAGGGTAACGACCAGATATGGCTGGGTCGCGATATCCTGGCAGCCCAGCAAGTCAATGACTGCAACACAGACGAGTTTTACCTGGAACTGGAAGCCGACGATTTCAACGAAGACGGTGATTTCCTGGATATCTACATTGAGGAAATAGGCGGCGGCGGCACCGGCATAGATCAACGTATATATGGAATCTGGTCAGGGCCACGAGAAGAAGACATCATCGATGAATTGAAGGTTCAGACAAGTACAGACTTTACCAATATGCCCAGCGGCGAAGGCGCCATGCACTGGCGACATTTCAAGCCCAACGGCATCACCCCCACCTGCCTCACCGGCGATCTCGACTTTCCCTTCTTCTTTTTTGATGTGGAACAGGAATATGATGGTACGCAAGGTGGCGAATCCACACGCCAAGTATATGACGACTGGAACCAATGGCTGTGGGATGATGTGGGCATTCGCGGCTTCCGTTTGGACGCGGTGAAGCATTTCCCGGCATCCTTCGTGGGTGAACTGCTCAACGACCTGCATGCGGCCGGAATTCATCCACCCATGGTGGTTGGCGAATGGTTTGGCACCAATACCGGAGAACTTGCCGGATGGGTCAACGAAGTGTACGACAACATGAACGATCCCGCCAAAGAAGACATTATCCCCCGTATCTTCGACTTTTCCCTGCGCGAAGCACTCCGCCAGGCGTGCGACGAATTCGGCTACGACGTGCGGGACGTATATAATGCAAGCATCGTAGACCAAAACTTGCTCAACGGCATCAATGTGGTAACTTTTGTCAACAACCACGATTTCCGCGGAGATGACGGTTTCTCCTCATTAGTCCAAAACGACCCCATCCTGGCCTATGCCTATATCCTGACCAACAACCAGCTTGGACTGCCCACCGTTTTCTATCCCGACTATTATGGTTACCCCGAAGAAGGTGAACCCGGCTACAAAAGCTATCATCCCGATGACAAAGACCCGCTGCGCGAAGAAATTGACCAACTGATGCATATTCACAGCGAATATATCTTCGGAGCCTCGTCCCGGACTTACCTTAATGCATTTGACAGCGGTTTTTCAAATAATGCCGGAGAAGACAACTCCTTTATCATGACTTATCAGTTAAAGGATGGACTGGAAGGTTTCGAAGACATGGTGGTGGCGATCAATTTTGGTGGCGAAGCTGTGAGTTTTGACCAGGAATTGGACAATATACCTGCGGAAACCCTACTTACAGACCTTACAGGAAATGCCATCAATGAAATTGCCAATGTGGAAGCATCCATAAATGGCGTTCCCAATTCCATATCGGTTGAACTTCCCGGCAGGTCATACGCTGTCTGGCGTGTGGGCGCATGGGGTTTGTTCGATGACGACAGAAGCTATATTGGTTTTGATGTAAATGGAAACGAGGAGTTTTTTAATGTATGGAATAATGGAACCGGCGATATCCAGGAGCACGAATTCGGTTTGTTCGATGCCTCACAAACATTGGCGCTGGAAGCATACGACATCAAAACCTGGAAAAGCAGTGGTGGAGACGTTACCGGAGGTACGTTTTTCTACACAATTTATCCCAGGGGCGACAGGCCAGAATCACCTGTTTTTGACAGCGTAGACCTGGCATTCATTGAAAACCTGCCAAATGAAGGTGACCAGAAATGGGGATTTTCTGACCAGAACATAGACCTTTTGCAAGGACAGGATGCCGGCGAATACACCATAGAGTTCTATACCGAAGTGTATGGAAACAACCCAAATAAAACAGAATTAGACAGTAACAACGGAAACAATTACATCGCTCATTTCGAGGTGTCTGCCAGCCTTACCCTCACTGTAAATGTCGAAGGGCAAGGCACTGTGGATATCGAC